>JBKQMI010000028.1:0-61588 GCA_052146775.1 Methylocella sp.
CCTTGATCGCGGCCTCGACGCAGCGGCAGAGGAAATCGTGCTCGGTACGGGTGCCGTCTTCGCACGACCATTCGACATTGTCGGTATAGCCGCGCGCCCGCGTCACCGAGCCGATCACCATCTCGTAGACCTTCTCCGGCTCAAGCTGAAGCTTCCACTTCATATGTACCGGCGAGGTGGAAATGAAGGTGTGGATGCGCGATTGCCGGGCCGGCTTGACCGCTTCGCCGGCGCGGTCGATGTCCTTGAGGCCGGCGCGGGCGAGGCCGCAGACGACGGCGCGCTTGGTGCGTTTGGCGATCTCGTTGACGGCGGCGAAATCGCCGTCGGAGGCGATCGGAAAGCCGGCCTCGATAATGTCGACGCCCATCGCGTCGAGAATCTCGGCCACCTGCAGCTTGTCTTCAAGATACATCGTCGCCCCGGGCGATTGTTCGCCATCGCGGAGCGTCGTGTCGAAGATGACGACGGATTCGGAATTTTTGCGCGCCGCCTCGGCGTGCTGATCGGCAACGGATTCTGTCATGGCTCTATCCGGAAAGGGTGATCTTCATTGCGGCGCGTCCCCCTGAGCGCCCAGGCATCGCCCGGCCGGCCCTCAGGGGCGGGTAAGAAGAAGCAACCCGGCGGAGAGCCAAACCGTCGCGCGCAAAGCTCCGCCCGTCGCGGGGAAGAGCCCTGCGCGGCAAGTCTGCGGTATGGCGATGGCGCGTTTCACTCAATCGACTCAATGAGTTGAATATAGCTACCGCAAAATAGGCGAGCCGCGCCCGAAAGACAAGGGAATTCGGGGGAGCCTCAGCTGGCTTGCGCGCCGGCTTCGCGCCAATTTCGGGCGGCCGGGGTTCGAGATCGCGCTTTTGAACGGTTTTCCGCCAAGAGCGACCGGCAAATAAGAAGCACCGCCGGATAAACGAGAAGGATCGCATGGCGCGTGTATCCGAAGCCCGCGATATAGGGCGCCACATAGGCCGCGATGAAAGCCAGGAAGCTGATCGCGGGAAGGCGGCCTATGCTCCTGTTCGTCGCCGCGGCGAAAACGCAGATCCCTGTTGCGCTCCACAGCAAAAGTCTGAATGCGATCATGTTGACGAAGATGAGCATCTCCAGGAAATGGCCGTAAGCCGTTCCTCCGTAATGATTTAGCGAGAAAAGCATGACGTTTGCTTTTCTTGCTGCGGCTTGCAAGAACGCGCTCGCATTCTCCAATGCGAAAGCGAGCCCCGCTTTCATGTGGAAGTCGTTGAAACTCCACTCGTCTTTGAAAAACTGCCCTTTGTTCAGATCAGAATCAAAGCGATCGATGGTCGTACCGTTGGGCGGCGGATACCGATCGAGAAAGGCGGCGTTGGCGCCTTTATGAAAGTTAATCCCATCGAGACTTGTTCCCAAACTGTAGCGCCCGCTCGCATCGTGCTGAAACAACGCCCACGAAACAGGCGCCAAAGCGAAAAGCGCGACGATCAAGATTCTGATGCGCCAGTCGGGCGCCTTCACGAGGAATCCGGCGAGGAGGACCAGCGCCGCCGGCAGCATCGAGCTCTTTGTCAGGTAGATCGCGGCCAGGGTGAACGACGCCAAAACGCTCCACGCGAGAATAGAAGAGGACCATGGAAAGAACAGCAGGGCGACGCCGAGGGCGATGAAGCCGTACAAATAGCATTCTTCAGGCGCCAGACTGAAAAAATCATTTGAATAGAGCGGCATCAGCACGGGCGCGAGAAGCAGCGCCGCGCATGCGACGAGATAGGTGCGGCTTTGCCCGGGTTGACGAAGAACGATGGCCATCGCCGCCCAAAGGGGGATCAGGCAGACAAGCGCCTTGAAGATCGAAACGGGTTCAACATGATCTCCAAACAGTTTCACCGCCGCGGCGATGATCAGCATGGGCGCCGGCATGCGCGCGCTATGGAAGCAAATGGGATTGCCGTCCGTCCCCATGCCCTCGGAACAGGCTTCAAATCCGTGGCCGGCGAGGAAGCTTTGAGCGCTGGGGCCAATGAGATAGGGAAGGTCGAACACAGACCCTCCCTGAGCCCCGGGCTTGAATATAAGGGAGAAGCCGCCCGCCACGATCGAGCATAAGACAAGCGCTGCGAGGCAGAGGTTGCTGGCGCCTCTATTTTTGGCAGCCGCGGAATTCGCGTTCATTGAACGGCCCCGATGGAATAGCGACGGATAGATCGAAGGGCGGCGGCGCGGGCCGACTGTGACGCGCGCAGTCCGTCTCGTGACGCCGACATCATGCCGTAAAGCCAAGCACAAGTCGACTGGTGCGTCACGCGACGGGCGCGAGGGGAGGGGAGTCGCGCAGAATTTCGCGCGCCCGCTCCGCATCGGCTGCGATCTGCGCCTTCAAGGCGTCGAGGGAGGGGAACTTCGCTTCGGGCCTTATCCAGCCGATGAAGAATGTCTCGACCGTCCGCCCATAGAGATCGCCGTCGAAATCGAACACATGCGCCTCGAGAAGCGGCGGTCCGTTGTCGAACGTCGGCCGGCGGCCGAAACTGGCGACGCCGTCGTGCAGCCGATCGCCGATTTCGACGCGCACCGCATAAATGCCGTGGCGCAGCCGGCAGCTCGGATCAGGCGACAGATTGAGAGTCGGAAAGCCGAGCGCGCGTCCGAGCTTCTGACCGTGCAGGACCTCGCCCAGGATGGAGAACGGATGGCCAAGCAGCCGCGCGGCGCGCTCGACGTCGCCTGACTCGAGCGCCGCCCGCGTCGCGGTCGAGGAAGCGGCCTCATCGCTCCCCTCGGCGGCGATGCGCTCGACCAACTCGACGGCGAAGCCGTGGCGTTCGCCGGATTGCTTGAGGAAGTCCGGCGTCCCTTTGCGCCCCGCGCCGAAATGGAAATCATAACCGACGACGACGGCGCTGACGCCAAGCCGGCGCAGCAAAATTTCGCTGACGAACGCATCTGCGGCGAGCCCGGCGAGCGCCGCGTCGAAGGTGATGACGATCATCCCGTCAACGCCGAGGCGCGCCAGGGATTTGGCTTTCGTCCGCATCGGCGCGAGCCGGAAGATCGTGTTCGCGCCGCGGAAGAAATCGCTCGGATGCGGCTCGAAGGTCAGCACCGCGCAGGGCCGCCCGAGCTTTTTTGCCAGCGCCTCCGCCCGCCGGATCACGGCGACATGGCCGCGATGCAGGCCATCGAAATTGCCGATCGCGACGACCGCGCCCTCGAGCCCGGCGGGCGGCGCGGCGGGATCAATGGCGAGAATGAAGTCTTTGGCGGGCGGAAAATCGGCCAATGGAGCTGGACTAACCTTAAGCGCTGGAGGCAAGCGGCCCGACGCGCGTTGTTTTTGGCGCGGAACGCATTCTATGAGCGGCGGGCCGTTCGCGCCGCTGCGGCGAAGCGCCGCGAACCTGCCGCGCGCACCTTCGTCCGTCAAGCTTTCGCGCGCCTTAATTTTCCGTCTACCAGACAAGCTCCGCAATGGCGGCCGTGGGCGCGACGCCCGACGTTTCGACGAATTGACGCAGGGCGGCGGCATCGAGACCGGAGCCCGCGTCCGTGTCCGATGCGCCCGCGTGCAGTTCGTCGCGATGAATCCCGGACGTTACGAACAGGCTGTCGAACCCCTGCGCGGCCGCGCCGCTAATATCCGTGCGCATGGCGTCGCCGATGGCCAGAACGCGCGAGCGATCGGCGGGAGCGCCTCGCGCGGCGGCGGCGCGGGCGAGCGCGCGGTCGTAAATTGGCGCATAGGGCTTGCCGGCCTGGATCACCTTGCCGCCGAGGCGCTGATAGCGCTCGGCTATCGCGCCCGCACAATAGGACAGAACGCCGTCGACTTCGACGACGAGATCCGGATTGGCGCAAATAAAGTCGAGGCCCCGCTCGCAAATGCGCTTCAGCCTTGCGTCGTAATCAGACGGCTTTTCATGCCAGAAATCGATGAAGCCGGTGCAAAGCACGAAGTCCGCCTCCTCGATTCCGGCCAGGCGCGGCGCCTCGCCCAAAACCGCGGCGACCTCGTCGAAGAGGCCGGTCTCCCCGGCCGCGCCGATATGGAAAAGGCGCTGTCCGGCGCGCTCGATCAGCAGCGACACGGTGACGTCGCCGGAAGAAACGATCGCGTCATAAGCGGCGCGCGGCGCGCCAAAGCTGTCGAGTTGCGCCTGAACGATACGGCTTGGCGCCGGCGAGTTGGTGATCAGCGCCACCGCGCCGCCCCTGGCCCGGAAGCGGGAGAGCGCGTCGAGAGCCGGGGCGAACGCCGCGGCTCCGTTGTGAACGACGCCCCAGACATCGCACAGGATGATGTCGTAACGCCCGGCGAGTTCGGCGAGACCTGCGATCAGTCGAGGCAATAGAAACCCGTCCTTGCTGGAGCTGATCCGTTGCGCCGGGCTCCGCTCTTACGCCGAGGCGCCATCGCCCGGCCGCGCGAACGGCGATCCCTTCGCTCGCGCCGCTGTCCCTTTCGCAACGCCCGTTCCGGCTAGGCTGGCGCGTTGGAACTGTCAAGTTTTTGCGGGCGTCTCGCGAAGGGGCCGAGCGCGGCCGCGATTCGAGCGGAAATACATTTTCAACTGTGGCCTGATATCTGATCGTGTGGTTTAGTTAGCACAGGTCAGTTGCATATTATGGGTGACGCCCTTGCGTCAGTTGCGTAAATCAAGCGCGAATTCAAACGCGCGCCGATCGCTGATTCTGTGAGCGCGGGCCTGCGCCGCGCGCGCGCCTTCGCCGTTTGGCTCTTGCCGATTCTCGCCGCGGGCGATGCTTGCGCGGGCGCCTGGCCGATGCCGGCGGGGGAGGGGCAGCTCATCGCTGGAGCCGCTTTCTCGGGATCGAGGCGCGCTTTCGACGCCCATGGCAAACTGATCCCGGTCCCTTCCTACGATAAATTGGAACTCGGAGCCTACATCGAATATGGGCTGACCGATTGGCTGACGCTGGTCGCCGCGCCCGCCTACGACATCATTCGCCAGCCGGCCCCAGCACCTTCTTATACCGGGCCGGGCGAGAGCGGGATCGGCGGAAGGTTCAAGCTTTATCAGTCGGACGCCTTCGTCGCCTCGCTGCAGACCACGCTGCTGACGCCGGGGGCCTCCTTCAACGGCGCCGAGCCGCACCGGGCGGCCGCGATCGATCTGCGCGGCTTGGCGGGCGCGAGTTTCAACATCGGCGCGTGGCCCGCCTTCGCCGACGCCGCGGTGGGCTACCGGTTTTACGCGCAGGCGCAGCCGGGCGAATGGAAGCTCGATCTGACCCTCGGCGCCCGCCCTTTGCCGCAGCTCCAGGTCCTGTTGCAGGGCTTCGGTTCGATGCAGACAAACAAAAGCGCCGCATTTCCAAGATCGTCCTGGGAGAAGCTGCAGGGGAGCCTCGTCTACGATATTGCGCCAGCCTGGTCGGCGCAGCTCGGCGCTTTCATGACCGTCGCAGGGGTCAATGCGGGCCGCGAACTTGGCCCCCTGGCGGCGCTCTGGTATCGCTTTTGAGACGAAAGCGTTGTCCCATTCCTCAACGGTGCGACGGGGTCGACCGCCAGCCTTGGGCGCGGAGCGCAAGCTTTCTTAGAAAATAAAGCAGACGGCCGCCCTGAGGCGAAGCCGACACGCCTAATCGCAAGGCCAGATCAGAAGCGCGGTCCGGATGTTTGCGGGACAAGCGCTGGTAATAGGATTGGATCGAGGGAGGATCGTCCCATGGCACATCGTGGAATACGCCTGAGCCGGACTCAAAAAGGGCGCCGTCGGGATCTCGCTCTAACTCGTTAGGAAACAACGCTATAAGGCGCTCCTCCCGACCTGGCGATTGGTTCGCCGTCGTTTCGCCGCCAAGCTCACGCACCAGCGCGCCGCAGACGTCATGACCAAAGCGCGATCCGAGGTGGATGGATCCGACCGGCCGCGCGTTCATCTCATTTACATAGGCGCGTCCGCTCGGCTCCACGATGAAGTCGAAGCAGGCGAAGCCGGACAAGCCGAGCGCCTCGGTCAGCCTGCGCGCGGACTCCTCCATCTCGGCGTTGTCGATGTGACGGATGACCGTGCTTGGTCCGAATGGCGGCGGATTGACGCGCTCCGCAAGGAAGCTGACGCCATCAAGAACCTGACCGCGCCAGGCGGAGACGACCCTCATGGCCGCGGCGCCGGAGATGAATTCCTGAAGTTCGTAGGTCGCGACCGGGATCGATGGAAGACCCGCGAGACGCCAAACAACGCGCCGGGCGATTTCCTTGACGCGCTTCAAAAATGATCTGCGAAGACGCAAAAATCCCCAACGCCCGTAACCCGCATCGTCGATTCGGGCTCGCAGCTCCGCTGGATCGCGGGCGATCTTCACTCCAAAGCCCCCGCACGACCCTTCGAGTTTGAGGGCCAGCGGAAAGCCGATTTCGGACGCGGCTTCGACCGCATTCGCGGCGTCGGCCGCGACGCTCTTTGGCGCACGAACTCCGATTTTTCTGGCGAACTGCGTGAAGGAGGCGCGGCTGCGGGCTGCCGGATACGCGACAGGCGGTCCGAACGACATTTCGAGAAGACGGCGCAATTGCTGGCTTGTCCGTCGATCCTGAACAAGGGCGCGCAACAGCCACACCGATACGTCATCCAAAGGCGCGATTAGGCTGGGCCGCCAACTCCGCGCTATCCGTTCGAGGCGAGATCGAACCCAGAATATGCCAAACCAAAGGCCAAAATGGCGCGGCAGCGGGAAATGTTGAGCGACAAAGCGCGTCTCTGCGCAATGAAAACCAGGCGGACTCAAGACTCCGCATTCGCAGCCGAGCCTCCCCATCTCTGCGACCGGCCTCTGCGACCCGACATCGTTGGTGAGCGACAAAAACAGAACTCTTGGCTTGGCAGGCTTATCGTCGAACATCTGCACCCCCTAGTGCCTCTGTCCAATGCCTTAAATTTAGATATATTCTGTTTCTGCCAACAGGACGATTCGAGGTATTTTTTCGCGGGGCGGTAGATGCAAAGTTCAAGCGCAACATTGGCGTGACTACCATCGCGGCGCCGTCAATCAAGGCCGGTTTCGTTCCGACAGGCGGGCGATCGCCACGAGACGCCGGCGCGAGCGACGGATTCAACGTGTCAGAAAGCTGCTTCGGGATTTTGCTCGCCGGCGGCCGCGCGTTGCGCATGGGCGGCGGCGACAAGGCGCTTCGCCGCATCGGCGGCGCGACGATTCTCGGGCGCGTCATCGCGACCATGGCCCCGCAATGCGCGGGACTCGTGCTGAACGCCAACGGCGACCCGGCGCGATTTGCAGCCTATGGTTTGCCGGTGATCGCCGACGATGTCGCGGGGTTCAAGGGGCCGCTCGCCGGCATTCTCGCCGGCCTCGACTGGGTCGCGGCCAACCGTCCGGACCTCGCCTTCGCCGTCAGCGCGCCGACCGACACGCCCTTCCTGCCGTCTGACCTCGTGGCGCGCCTTAAGGCCGCCCGCGTCAAGGCGGGGGCCGACATCGCCTGCGCCCGCTCGGGCGGCGGCGTCCATCCGGTGATCGCGCTCTGGCCGGTGGCGATCCGCGCGGATCTCCGCCATGCGCTCGTCGACGAAGACCTGCGCAAGGTCGATCGTTTCACGCAGCGTTGCCGTCTCGCCTATGCGGACTGGGCGGCGGAGCCGTTCGATCCCTTCTTCAATGCGAATGAGCCGGCCGATCTCGCCGCGGCGGAGACCATCGCGGCGGAGAGAGAAAAATATTCTTCTACTCTTGATACATAAAATAGAATTTGTAATCTTTGCTCGGCTGCGGCGTTACAATATTGTTACACGATCGCCGAAGGCGCAAAGGACGAAACAGGATCCGCTATGACGACGACATTGAGCAAAGTTGAAAATGTGGGCATCGACGAATTGAAGCGCGGTCTGGCCGACGGGTCGATCCTTCTCGTCGACGTGCGCGAACCGAATGAGTTCGTCGCGGGCCATATTCCCGGCGCTGCGCTGAACCCGCTGCAAAGCTTCGATGCGTCAAAATTGCCGAATGAAGCGGGCAAGCGCGTGGTGTTTTCGTGCCGGTCGGGCAAGCGCTCGCTGAGCGCGCTCGACCTCGCCCATCTTGGCGGCCGGAAGGACATAAAAGCACATTACCCGGGCGGCTTTCAGGAATGGGCGCAGCGGGGAGAGAAGGTCGAGATCTGAAGGTTTCCGGTCTCACGCGGCCGGGAAACGCCTCAAAGCAAATCCTCCAGGAAACGCTTGGCCGCGCGGTAGACGCCAGGCGCTTCGCTTTCGCGCGGACCCGCGACGTTCAGCGTTTGCGGCGCGATCCGTCCGAGCCATTCCCGCGCCGCGCAGACGGCGTCGCCCGCCCTGAGATCAATGACGAGATGCGGCTTCCCGAGGCCCGCGGCGCAGGCGAGGGTGAAGGCCGAGCCTTCAGAGACGCCGATATCCGGCGCGACGAGGACAAGGGTCGCGTCGCTGTCGCGCACATTCCAGCGCGTGCGCTGATTTGGATCAGCGCACGGAGTTTCCTTCAGCTGCGGATATTTTAGACGCACGCCGGGCGGGCGCGGATGATCCTCGGCGAAGCCGCCGCGCGGACACCAGCCGCCAAAGTCAAGGCCGCGGCTTGCGGCGAAATCCAGCGCCGCCCGATCGACGCCGCTCTGGCCGCCCGAGACGATCCGCATCCATCCTCCCGCCATGATTTTTTCGCCTCCCCGGCCTTTTTCCGGCGCGGCGTTGAGGAGGCCTGCTCCAGCAAAGTGAATGCCTGTGCAACGCAAGAGTTGCCGCGCGTAGCAATAGAAAAGTCGCATAATGATTTTTTAACATGCGTCAGGCGCAGGTCTCCTGGCAAAAAAAAACGAACAACAAAGGGCCGCGAGTTTACACCACCGTCCTCGCAAAGACGACAGATGCCGTTCAACGATCTTTTTATGGTCACAATCGAACTATATCCGCCCCCTATCGATAACAGATAAGGTGGATGCATTGAAGGCGATAAGTGTAACGGTTATAGCGGTTTCATGTATTTTTCAGGCGTCAAACTGTTCTGCAAAAATGAACGATGGGTCTTTCGTAAGGGCCTCATATTACACCTCTGGCGCGGTGACGGCGTCAGGGGAGCGCTTCGATAAGAACGGCTTTACTGCCGCGAGCCGAACTCTCCCATTCGGGGCGCGGCTTCGCGTGACCAACCCCGCGACGGGCCGCTCCGTGATCGTGCGCATCAACGACCGGGGACCCTTCGTGCGCGGTCGCGGTCTCGACCTCGCGAAGGGAGCGGCGGACGCCCTCGGCATGGTCGAGGCGGGCACGGCCACCCTGATGATCGCGCGCCTGTGATCTAGCGTTTCGGCGCGCGCGCCGTAATTGCGGCGCAAAGTCTTGCCGCGCCGCCCGGCGCTTGCTAGATAGGACCGATAACTCCGCTCCTTTCCGCCGGCCCTGCGCCGGCCCGCGCGTTTGCGCGGAGCTCCATCGCACAGCCGATGGACGCCGGCGGAAGGGGGCGCCACTAACTCGAACCACCGGCGCCGCCCGATGCGGGCATCTTAGGAGAACACATGGCATCTACCTCCACCTACGCGCCGTCGCGCGAGGATTTTGCGGCGCTTCTCGACGAGAGCTATGGCCAGAACGAGGCTTTTGAAGGCTCCGTCATCAAGGGCATCGTCGTCGCGATCGAAAAGGACGTCGCCGTCATCGATCTCGGCCTCAAGACCGAGGGCCGCGTCGCCCTCAAGGAATTTCAGGGACCCGGCCGCGAAGGCGCCCCCAAGGTTGGCGACGAGGTCGAGGTCTATCTCGAGCGCATCGAAAACGCGCTCGGTGAAGCGGTCATCTCCCGCGACAAGGCGCGCCGCGAAGAGAGCTGGGTCAAGCTCGAAAAGGCCTTCGAAAAGCAGGAGAAGGTCGAAGGCGTCATCTTCAACCAGGTCAAGGGCGGCTTCACCGTCGACCTCGACGGCGCCGTCGCCTTTCTGCCGCGCAGCCAGGTGGATATCCGCCCGATCCGCGACGTGACGCCGCTGATGCAGGTGCCGCAAGCGTTCCAGATCCTCAAGATGGACCGGCGCCGCGGCAACATCGTCGTCTCGCGCCGCACCGTGCTTGAAGAGTCCCGCGCCGAGCAGCGCCACGAGATCGTCGCCAACCTCGAAGAGGGTCAGGTGATCGAAGGCATGGTGAAGAACATCACCGATTACGGCGCCTTCGTCGATCTCGGCGGCATCGACGGCCTGCTGCATGTCACCGACATCGCCTGGCGTCGCGTCAACCATCCGACCGAGGTGTTGACGATCGGACAGACGGTTCGCGTCAAGATCATCAAGATCAACCACGAAACCCACCGCATTTCGCTCGGCATGAAGCAGTTGCTCGAGGATCCGTGGCAGGGCATCGAGGCGAAATATCCGGTCGGCGCGCGCTTCCAGGGCCGCGTCACCAACATCACTGATTACGGCGCCTTCGTCGAGCTCGAGCCCGGCATCGAAGGCCTGATCCACGTCTCGGAAATGTCCTGGACCAAGAAGAACGTGCATCCCGGCAAGATCGTCGCGACGAGCCAGGAAGTCGACGTTCAGGTGCTTGAGGTCGATCCGATCAAGCGCCGCATTTCGCTCGGCCTCAAGCAGACGCTCGCCAACCCCTGGGAGTCCTTCGCCGAGAAATTCCCGGTTGGCTCCGAGGTCGAGGGCGAGGTCAAGAACAAGACCGAATTCGGCCTCTTCATAGGCCTCGACGGCGACGTCGACGGCATGGTCCATCTCTCGGATCTCGACTGGAAGAAGCCCGGCGAGCAGGCGATCGAGGATTACAAGAAGGGCGATATCGTCAGAGCCAAGGTGCTTGACGTCGATATCGAGAAAGAGCGCATTTCGCTCGGCGTGAAGCAGCTCGCCTCCGATCCGTTCGCCGCCAAGACGGCTGAGGCCGGCGCGGGCAAGGCCGGCGAGGATGCCGGCGGCGCGGGCGATCTGAAGAAGGGATCGGTCGTCACCTGCGAGGTGGTCGAGGTCAAGGAAGGCGGTCTCGACGTCAAGATCGTCGGCACCGATTTCATCGCCTTCATCAAGCGCAACGAACTTGCAAGAGATCGCGCCGATCAGCGGCCCGAGCGCTTCGCGGTCGGCGAGAAGGTCGACGCCCGCATCACCGTGTTCGATCGCCGCGCCCGCAAGGTGTCGGTCTCGATCAAAGCGCTCGAAGTCGCCGAGGAGAAGGAGGCCATCGCGCAATATGGCTCCGCCGATTCCGGCGCTTCGCTCGGCGACATTCTCGGCGCCGCGCTGAAGGCGCGCGACGATACGCCGAAGAAGAAGGCCACGGCCGAGGAAGAATAGCCGCCGGCTCAGCCCGGCTGACGCGTCAAGCCCGTGCGAAACCATTTTCGCACGGGCTTTTTTGTCGCCCGCAAAATTGCATCCAGGGCTCAGGAAGATCGATGTACGGCGCGAATTTTGGTCCCCTCGCAGGAATTGGCGTCGACTTCGGCACCACGAACAGCGTCGTCGCGCTGGCCTTCGCGGGCGGCCATGTCGAGAGCCTGCATTGGCCCTCGGATTTCGGCGCGACGGACACATTTCGCACGGCGCTGATGTTCTGGCGCGAGGGGCGCAAAATCGCCCACGCCGCCGGACCCGAAGCCATCGCCCGCGCCATCGCGCAGGACGGCGAGCAGCGCTTCATCCAGTCGATCAAGAGTCATCTCGCGAGCCGCCTCTTTGCCGAGACGCGGCTTTACGGCGAGCGCTTCACCATCGAGCGGCTCATCGCGATGTTTCTATCCGCCCTCTTCGACAACGAAGGTCTGCGCGCTCTAGCGCGGCCCGCAGCGATGATGGCGGGGCGCCCGGTGGTGTTCGCGGGCGATCAGCCGGACGACGCGCTGGCCGTCTCCCGTTTGCAGGCGGCCTATGACCTCGCCGGACTGAAAGGCGTCGAATTCGCCTTCGAGCCGCTCGGCGCCGCTTATTGGTATGCGCGCAAACTGGATCGCGAGGAAACCGTTCTCGTCGCGGATTTCGGCGGCGGCACCAGCGATTTTTCGGTGCTGCGCTTTGCCCGCGAAGATGGTGCGCTGGCGGCGCGCCCGCTCGCCCATAGCGGCGTCGGCATCGCGGGCGACGCCTTCGACTATCGCATCATCGACCATGTCGTCGCCCCGCGACTGGGGAAGGGGACGTTGTATCGCTCTTTCGAAAAGCTTCTGCCAATCCCGGCCTATTACCACGCCGCCTTCGCGCAATGGCATCAACTATCCTGGCTGAAGACGACGCAGACGCTCAGCGAGTTGCGCAAGCTGATCCTGAGCGCAGAGCAGCCCGCGATGCTGGAGGATCTGCTGACCGTCATCGAGCATGATCTCGGCTTCGAGCTTTACCGCGCCGTGGGCGACCTCAAGGCGACGCTTTCGAGCCAGGAGGAGGCGCGCTTTCGATTTGCGCGCGAGGGGATCGAGATCGAAGCTCTTGTCGCGCGGAAGGATTTCGAAATGTGGATCGCCGATGACCTCGCACGGATCAGCGCGGCGATGGATGCGGCCATCGCGGAGGCCGCGCTCAAGCCCTCAGCCATAGACGCAGTGTTCCTGACCGGCGGCACGTCGTTCGTGCCGGCCGTACGCGGGCTGTTCACGCAACGCTTCGGCGCCGCCAAGGTGCATATTGGCGATGCGTTTCAGTCGGTCGCCTCAGGCCTCGCGCTGCTCGCAGCGGATCGGGCGGGGCGTTGAGAGCGCTTAACTCCCGTGCGTCAGCGCCAGCCGCAGACGCGACGGCCCCTGCGCCACCAGCACACGCGGCGGCGGGGGCGGCGGCGGTGCACGACGACGACCGCCGCCTTCTCGACGGGGCTCTCGACCGAAGCGGCAAGACCCTTGTCTAGCGTCAGCGGCGCGGATTCGGCGGGACGCGGCGTCAGAGCCGACCCAAGCGCAGCCACTGCGGCGGCGCCGAGCAGGCTTCCCAACATCGCGCGGCGATTAATTGCTGTCATTGGCTTTCTCCCGAGGAACGAAGGCCGACGCCTCTCGTGACCTCTTTTATTCGCGTCGATTGGCCCGTGAACTCATATCAGAAATGAACGCCGGCGACCATTGCGCCGTCATGATGGACTTTCCGGCGCGGAGGGCGGATGGGGAAGCGAGCGCATGGATGCGGCGTTGGCGATCAGCGCCGATTTTTCCTGAAGCTCGTTGCACTGATCATTGATCGCGCGGCGCGCTTCGTCGATGGCGAGGCGCAGCGCCGAGAGGCCGGCCTCGTCGAAATCATGATCGCGCGCGAAGCGCAGACCGTTGGTCGAGAGCTCCTCGATCTCCCGGTCGAGTTCTGCGAGGCGGGGCAACGACATCGTCTTATGCGCCGCCTGCTTCAGATCGATCAGGCGATCGATCAGGTCGAGGGCGGCCCTGCGCGCCCGCGCCCGCGTGAGGCCGAGCATCGCCGCGGCGCCCGATCCGATGCCGCTGAGAACCATGGCGCCGATGTAAATCCAGTCGCCATAAAGGTCCATGAAGCTCTTTTCATTATCGCTGAAATAGGCGGCGGCGCCGGGATGGACGGTCGTAAGAGAGCCTTTGTCGCCATCCGGCTTTTCGATCGCCGCCGCGATCGGCGCGTCGGCCTCAAGGAGGCGGCGCATGTCGAACAGGCGCTTCGTCAAATCGCCGACGGTCTGGTCGGAAAGGCTCTGGCGCGCTTCGAGGCGGGTCGCGACGCCGAGCGTTGCGAAATCATCGTCGGGCAGCGGCGGCGCGCCGGGAAAGAAGCCGTTGGGCAGATCGACCTTCTGGTAGGCTTCGCCACGCTCCGCCATGCCGTCGGCGGCGTCGATGGGGATCAGGACCGGATCGCGCCGTCCGGACGTCAGGGCGCCGATGGCGCTTTCCACCTCGCCGCCGTGCAGGGGGCCGATGGTGAAAAGCGCGTCGATCGTTTTTTCCGCGACGGCGAGCGGCAGTTCTTCGGCCGATAGCATGACGTGCTGAACCCCTGGCGCGGAGACCTTGTATTCGGCCAGAACCGCGTCGAGAAGCGCTGCGTTGACGGCGGCGGCCGGAAAAATCCCGATCCGTTTGCCGCCGAGTTCGGCCGGTTTTGTCAGCCCTGCGCCATGCGGCGCCGCCAGCACCGCGACGTCATTGTGCAGGATGGCGATCATCAAGCCGTTGGTCGGAACGACGCCATCGCTGCGAACCACGGCGAGATCGGCGTCGCCGTTTTGCAGCGCCTTGGCGGCCTCGGCTGGGCCAGCAACAGTTTGAACGGCGAGGCGCAGGGCTGCGCCTTGGTTCTCGATGCGCCGGGCGAAGGCGGAGATCAACTGGGCGTCCGCGCCGTCCGGCGGCCCGACCGCGACCTTCAACACATGCGGCGCCTCGGCGAAGCGGAGCAGCAGGATGACGACCGCGACCAGCGCCAGCGCCGCCGCCAGGGCCGGAAAGATCGCGGCGTAGATCACGTGGGAGAACGCCATCGAACGACGCAGCAACATGATTCTCTCCGGCGATCGGCGAACCGAAATGGCGACCGACCGCGATATTTGGCGCAAAACGCGCCGTACGCAACGCGCGGCGAGAGCCAAAACGGCGCGCAAATGGGCGCAAAAGGGGGATGAAAGCGCCGCAACGCGCGTTTTGCAGCGTCGAATCAATAATCCTGTTTGCAAAAACGGGTGATCTACGCCATCTTTTCTTTACGCATAGCCATTCGGCTCGCGTTTTTTATGAGGATCGCATCCTGATACCCACGATCTCCGGCGGAACGGCGCCTCAGCCGATTCATCAAAGTCCCGGTCATTCTGGATCGCAGCCCGGGATTCTCGTGCGGAACATCTTGACGGCTCTCGATGACCTGAAAGCCGAGGATGTGGTCTCCATAGACCTGCACGGCAAAACCACCCTCGCAGACGTCATGATCATCGCGACCGGCCGCTCCAATGTTCACGTCGGAGCGCTTGCCGAGCGCGTCATCAAGGCGTTCAAGGACGGCAACGCGGCGCCCCGCGCCGAGGGCTTGCAGGCCGGCGACTGGGTCCTGATCGATGGCGGCGACGTCATCGTCCACATCTTCAGGCCCGAAGTGCGCCAGTTCTACAATCTCGAAAAAATGTGGGGCGTCGGGCGTCCGGGCGAACTGCGCGCCGTCTGAGCGCGTGCGACTGATCCTGCTTTGCGTCGGCCGCTCCAAGGCCGGCGCGGAGAGAGAGCTTTCGCTTCGCTACGTCGAACGCGCGAACGCCGCGGGCCGCGCCGTCGGCTTCTCCGGCGTCGAACTGCGCGAATTGGACGAGGGCCGGGCGCGCCGATCCGAGGATCGCAAAACCGATGAGGCGAAAGCCATTCTGGCCGCGCTGACGCCAGGCGCCGAACTCATCGCCTTCGACGAAGGTGGAAAGCTTCTCGGCAGTCGCGATTTCGCCGCCCATCTCGGCAAGCGGCGCGACGCGGGGACGCCGGCCGCGATGTTCGTCATCGGCGGCCCGGATGGCCTCGCCGCCGAAATTCGCGCCAAGGCCTCGCTCGTTCTGTCCCTCGGCGCGATGACCTTGCCGCATCAGCTCGCGCGAATCATCGCCGCCGAGCAAATTTACAGGGCGGCGACGATTCTTTCCGGTCATCCCTATCACCGCGATTGAGGGACATCGTGCCGTCGCCGCGCTGCGGCCATGTTCCGGCGCAAAGCAGGCGTCTTACTTTTCCGACAAGTGTCTTATTTTTCGGAAATGACTTTGGGACATGCTCGCGAGGCGAATGGAGAGGCGTTGAAAGCTGAAGCGATGAATGCGTCAGGCCGCAAGCGCCAGGGAGCCAAAGGGAGCGGCGCCAAAAGGAGCGGCGGCAAGAGCAGGCGTCCAAACCCGGCGATGGTTCTGGCGCTGGCGGCCGTCCTCGGTCTTCCGGCCGCCGCGCCGCGGTCTCTCGCCGCGGACGTCGCTGCGGCGCCGAAGACCGGGGATGCGGGCGAGGTGCTGAGCGGGCGCCGGCTCGAACTGCGCGGCATGGAGGATACGCTGCAGGCCTCGCAGGAGCAGCGCGAGAAAATCGAGGCCGAAGTCGCCGCGATCCGCACTGACCGGGCAAAGCTCGAAGCGGCGTTGGTCGATCTCGCCAGGACGATCGACGATCGCGAGCAAAAGATCGCCGCGGCGGAAGCGCGGCTCGATGAGTTGACGGGAAGCGAGGAGGCGATCCGGCGTTCGCTCGCCAGCCGCCGCGCGGTGATCGCCGAGATCCTCGCCGCCCTGCAGCGGATGGGCCGCAAGCCGCCGCCGGCGCTCCTGGTCGCGCCGGAAGACATGCTGGCGGCCATTCGCACTTCGATGATGCTGGGTTCGGCGCTGCCGGAAATGCGCGCGGACACCGAGGCGCTCGCCTCCGATCTTACCGACCTTCTCGCCTTGCGCCGCTCGATCGCCACAGAGCGCGATTCGCGCGCGGGCGAGGTCGCCAAGCTCGGCCTCGACAAGCAGCGGCTCGCGGCGCTGATCGACGCCCGCCAGTCGGCGCTGGCTGCGGCCGAACAGGCGCTTGGCGCCGAGCGCGACCGCGCCGCCGATCTCGCCCGGCAGGCGGCGACGCTCAAGGATCTGATCGCCCGGATGGAGACGGAATCGGCCGCCGCGGCGCGGGCGGCGGAGGCCGCGCGCAAGGCCGAGGAGGCGCAAAAGGCAGCGGCCGCGGCCGCGCCCGAAGCCCAGCGCAAGATCGCCATGGCGCCGTTCAAGGATCCGGCGCGGCTCGCCCCGGCGAGCGCCTTCGCGGACACCAAGGGCCTGCTGCCAATGCCGGTCGCGGGCGAGCTTCAACGCGGATTCGGCGCGCCGGACGGCTTCGGCGGGACCGAAAAGGGCATGCTGGTCGCATCCCACGCGGGCGCCCTCGTCGTGTCGCCCTGCGACGGCTGGGCCGCCTACGCCGGCCCCTATCGCACCTATGGACAACTCTTGATCATCAATGCGGGAGGGGGCTATTATATTGTACTTGCGGGGATGGATCGGATCAACGTAAACGTAGGTCAATTCGTTCTGGCAGGGGAGCCTGTCGCCGTGATGGGCGAAAGGTCTGCAAAGACGGCTGCGGCCATTGCGATTGGAGCGGCGCAGCCCATTCTCTACATCGAATTTCGAAAAGACGGGGCGGCGATCGATCCGGGCCCATGGTGGGCGAAACCGGAATTGCAAAAGGTTCGCGGATGATGCGGAAGGTTTCTCTTGTCATGCTTGGCGCCGTTCTGGGCGCCTCGGTTGTTACGGTCGGAACGCAGACGCGGCTGCTTTCGGACGGCATGGCGCGCGCCGCCGCGTCCGATACCTACCGCGATCTCAATCTGTTCGGCGACGTCTTCGAAAAAATTCGCTCCGACTATGTCGAAAAGCCCGACGAGCAAAAGCTGGTCGAGGCGGCGATCAACGGCATGCTGACGTCGCTCGATCCGCATTCGAGCTATATGGACGCCAAGAGCTTCCAGGACATGCAGGTGCAGACGCGGGGCGAGTTCGGCGGGCTCGGCATCGAGGTGACGCAGGAGGACGGCATCATCAAGGTCGTGACCCCGATCGACGATACCCCGGCCTCGCGCGGCGGGATTTTATCCGGCGACATCATCTCCGCCATCGACGGCGAGAACGTGCAGGGTCTGACGCTCAATCAGGCCGTCGACAAAATGCGCGGCGCGCCGAATACGACGGTGACCCTGAAAATCCTTCGCGGCGCCGGCAAGGAGCCGCAGGACATCAAGCTGACCCGTGCCGTGATCCAGATCAAGTCGGTTCGCGCCCATCAGGAAGGCGACGACATCGGCTATATCCGCATCACCCAGTTCAACGAACAGACCGGCGAAGGGGTCGTCAACGCGATCAAGAAGTTCCAGGCCGATATCCCGGCCGACAAGTTCAAGGGCTATATCCTCGATCTGCGCAACAATCCGGGCGGCCTGCTCGACCAGTCGATCGCTGTGTCCAACGCCTTCATCGACCGCGGTGAAATCGTTTCGACGCGCGGGCGCAACGCCGACGAATCGATGCGCTACAACGCGCATCCGGGCGATGCCTCCAAAGGCAAGCCGCTGGTGGTCCTCATCAACGGCGGATCGGCGTCGGCGTCCGAAATCGTCGCCGGCGCCTTGCAGGATCACAAACGCGCGACGATCCTCGGCACCCGCTCCTTCGGCAAGGGGTCGGTTCAGACGATCATTCCGCTGGGTCAGAACAACGGCGCCGTGCGCCTCACCACCGCGCGTTATTATACGCCATCGGGGCGCTCGATTCAGGCCAAAGGCATCGATCCAGACGTCGTCGTCCTGCAGGACGTTCCCGACGACCTCAAGGGCAAGGACGACACCAAGGGCGAGGCCTCGCTGAAGGGGCATCTGAAGAACGGCGCCGACGAAAAAGGCGGATCGCAAGCCTATGTGCCGCCCAACGAAAAAGACGACAAGCAGCTGACGGCCGCGGAGGATATTCTGCGGGGCGTGAACCAGGCCTCCCAGACGCCTCCCAAACCGGCTGCGCCCGACGTCAAAACGGATCAGCCCGAAAAGGTTCCGAATTAAGCGTGGGCGATTCGAAATCGAGGTGAAACCAATGACTTGGCGCGGCTTTCGTTAAGAAGAAGCCGCCGCCTCGTCCAGTCACGGAAACGCTTGGGGCGGCCTCATTTTCGATGCGGGCTTTGCCGTTGGCGAAGGTTCCGGCGGCAGCGCAGGCGGCTCACGCCGGCGCCACCTCGGTCTTCATGAGCGGGGAGGGTTTCACGTGACGCAGTTTGGCAATTATCGTCCGTGCGTCGGCATCATGCTGATCAACCGCGAGGGCCTCGTCTTTGTCGGGCGCCGGCGCAGCAAAAAATCTGCGGAGCACCTGCGCCTCGCCCATGAATGGCAGATGCCGCAAGGCGGCATCGATCCTGGCGAGGATCCGTTCCGCGCCGCCCTGCGCGAGCTCCGCGAGGAGACCAACGTCCTTTCCGTATCTTTGCTCGCCGAGGCGCCGGAATGGCACAGCTATGATTTGCCGGAGGAGTTTTCGCGCAAGTCCTGGAAAGGCCGGTTCCTCGGTCAGCGGCAGAAATGGTTCGCCCTGCGTTTTGAAGGCGACGAGGATGAAATCAATATCGAGACGCCCGCCGGCGGTCAGAAGCCGGAGTTCGATGCATGGCGCTGGGCGCCGATCGACGATCTCGTCAAACTGATCATTCCCTTCAAGCGGCCGGTCTATGAGAAGGTGGTCGAGACCTTCTCCCATCTCGCCGCGCCGGCGACGGCCTCCGCGGCGGATCAAGGCGGTTAGAGCATTTTCGTCCGAAGCGGATGCCTCGCTTCGGTCGCCGCTCTTCTCAACTCCCTTCGGGCGAAGGGCGTCGGCCGCAATTTCGCTCGCCGGTTCGCGTGAAGAAAATGCGATAAAACAAAAAATTAGAGCTGTTTTTCAATTCCTTGGGATCGAAATATGCGCTCGCGCGGAAAGGCGCGTTTTCCCTCAAGATCGCATGGCATTCCGCGCAGATTCTGCGCACCGCGCGAAGATAATGCGCCAAGCTATTGAAACTACTGCGATGCTTTAAGTTCTGGACGGAGCGACGTCCAGGCTTCCAAGGCTGGGCGCCGCGCGGCCTTTGCGTCCCGTCCTGATGGCGTCGCGCCTATTTGGGCGCGAGCACCATGACCATCTGGCGCCCTTCCATGGAAGGTTCGGCTTCAACCTTGGCGATCGTGCCAGTCTCGATCTTCACCCGCTCAAGCAGGCGGAAGCCAAGATCCTGATGGGCCATTTCGCGGCCGCGGAAGCGAAGCGTCACCTTGACCTTGTCGCCTTCCTCGAAAAAGCGGCGCACGGCCTTCATCTTGGTATCGTAGTCATGATCGTCGATGCCGGGGCGAAGCTTGATTTCCTTGATCTCGACGATCTTCTGCTTCTTGCGGGCTTCAGCGGATTTCTTCTGCTCGAGGAAACGGAACTTTCCGTAGTCGAGGATCTTGCAAACCGGCGGATTAGCGGTGGGGACGATCTCGACAAGGTCGAGGCCTGCGTCATCGGCTATTTGCTGGGCTTCCA
Organism: Methylocella sp.; assembly: GCA_052146775.1. GTDB lineage: Bacteria > Pseudomonadota > Alphaproteobacteria > Rhizobiales > Beijerinckiaceae > Methylocapsa. Next base: position 19,989 of record JBKQMI010000028.1, read on the forward strand.
GCACCGCGACGACTCCTCGATTTTGGCCTTCGGCGTCGATCAACTGAACTTCATGGACGCGGATATCGCGGTTGATGCGTGGCCCATCCTTCTGCGGGACCGGGGGGGCTTTCATTGGACGGCGAATGGCTTCATCTCCTTCATGGTGATTGATCTGATCCGGCGTGATGCGAAACGCGTCGCATGACGGTCGCAGTGGCGAACGGACCCAATGAAAACATCGGTTGATTGCAGGCCGAAGTCAATGCGAGTCGGTCTAACCTTTACATTTGACTGGCCGAATATTCGCGAAAGCTGAGGAAAACGGCCGATCAGCGGGGACCGCCGCGCGCCGCCGCATAGGCGCCAAGCGTTTGGACCCATGTCTGTTCGATGGAGAATCGCGCCTCGACATGCGCGCGCGCCCGTGCCGAGAGCCGGTCTCGCGCGGTCGCGCCAAGGCTCAGCGCCGCGCGTAGCGCATTCGCGAGCGCCTCCGCGTCGGGCGCCGTCCGCCAGCCGGTTCGCGCGGCTTCATCGACATTCGGAGGCGCGAGAATGTTTTCGGACGCGGCCCCCGCCTCGGCGACGATCACGGGGGCGCCCATCGCCTGCGCCTCCAGCGCGATCCCGGCCAGCGATTCGAGGCGAGCCGGAAGCACAACGACGACGGCGGCGGCAAGCAGCGCGGCGGGTCGATCGGGGCTCGGCTCGCAGGTTCGCATGATGTGTTGCAAGCCGGCCTTGCCGATGGCGGCGGCGATGTCCCGCGCGACGCCGCCGCCCGGCTCATCGCAGGCGATGATGACTTTCGCGCCGCCAAGCAGCGCGCCCGCGTCGGCCTGTTCGGTCAGGAGCCTGACGGCTTCGATCAAGGTTTTGGCGCCGCCAGCCGCACGCCCGTCCGTTACGAAATAGACGATGCGCTCATCCTGCGCCGCACCCCAGAGCCGGCGCACGGCCTGAACCCGCGCCGGCGCCACCGCCTTCGGGGCGTAAAGGCGGCAGTCGACGCCGCCTCCGACGACGCGAATGCGGTCCCTCGCGGCCGGAAAGAGCTTCTCGATGATGTCGGCTGTGAAGGTCGAATCGGCGATGACGGCGTCGCCGCGCGCCATAATCGAATTGTAGCGCAGCGCGAGCGGCCCGCCATGGGCGTAACCGCCCCGGAAACTGGTGACGAAAGGCGTCCGGGTGAGGCGCGTCGCGGCGTAGGCGACCCACGCCGGGGCGCGCGATCGTGCGTGGACGACATCGACCCGCTCGGCTTCGATCAGCTTTGCGAGGCGGCGGACGTTCAGGGCCATGCTGACCGGATTGCGCGCATGCGCCGGAAATGGCGTAAAGAGGCCGCCGCGGGCTTGCAACTCGCTGACCAACGCCCCGCCGCGGCTCGCGATCAGCGCATTGGCGCCCGCGCGGCTCAAGGCGGACGCCGTTCCGATCGCCGCGTCAGCGAGGCCTCCCGGCTCGAGGTCGGGAACGATCTGCAGCACCGTCACGCCGGCGAGGGGATGCGCGGCCCTGTCACGAAAAGGTGAGCCCGAGCCCCGTGACATCAGCCGAAACTGCGTTCAAGAGCGGGATGCGAAAAAGTTGCGTCCGCTCTTCGACCCGCATCCCGCTCTAATCCTACGGAATCGATCACGTTCGGGATTTTGGATTGAATCAATCCAAAATCGTCGTGATCTGGGAACGAAAGCTGCAAAGCGGACTCGACTGATTCGAGAAAAGACTTCAGCAATCAAGCATAGACGGGCGCGTCGGGCGGTGGAAGAGCAGGCCTTGCAATTCGAGCCTCCAACCGTCGCCGGACCTCGGTTTCTCGACGTTGGCGCGGGCTCCAGCGCGCGGCGCATCGCTTTTTTGCGGCGCGCGGCGGCTGTCGAGTGCGAGCGCGCCGGTCTTGTCTGGCTCGGCGGCTTCCGCTCGAACATGCGCGGCGAGAAGGCGAGCGATCTCGATCGCGCCGCGGCGGCGGCGGGCCGCGCCTGTCTTCGCTTCGACTATTCGGGGCATGGCGAATCCGAAGGAGCTTTCGAGAGCGCGACGATCGGCATGTGGCTGGAAGAGAGCCTTGCTGCGTTTCGAACGCTGACCAAAGGCCCGCAAATTCTCGTCGGCTCCTCGATGGGCGGTTGGCTCGCGCTGCTCGTCGCGCGGGCTTTGACCGCCGGCGGCGAGGCGCGGCTGCAAGGCCTCGTGCTGATTGCGCCGGCCGTGGACATGACCGAAAAGCTAATTTTCGAGAAGATGACGCAGAAGGCGCGCGCGGAACTTGAAAGAAAGGGCGTCTGGCTGCGCGCCTCGCCCTATGAGCCGAAGCCGCATCCGATCAGCCGCGAATTCATCGAAGAAGGGCGGAGCCACCTTCTGTTCGGCGGCGCCATCCGCAGCCATTGCCCCGTCCATGTCCTGCAAGGGATGCAGGACGAGGCCGTGCCTTGGCGCCATGCCCTCACGCTGGTCGAGCATATGCCAGGCGATCCCGTCACCCTGACGCTCATCAAGGACGGCGATCACAGGCTGTCGCGGCCAGAGGATCTCGCGCGGATCCGGGCGGCGGTGGACGGGATGACAAATCCGACAGACGCGCCGCCGCCTGTGAAGTAACGACGCAGGCATTCGCTTTTTTGCGCAGATTCGAAAACGGTCTCCACCCGGGCCCAGGCGCTTCGAGACCTCAGTGCGGACCGCCGCGAAGATAAAAAAATCCTGTCGCCCAGATGATCTCGCGCGCGTCCTCCGCCCTTGGTTCAAGCAGGAAATCCGCTGTGGCGACTTCAGCATATGGTCGGTGCGTGAAGAAGGGAGCGCGCCAATTCGAATTTGATCCTGCGTCTCTTTGATCCATTTGAATCATGTGCGCAGAATATGCGCCGTAGATCGGAATGCTGAGGACGGAAGCCGCGAACATGAGGCGCAGCAGCTTGCCGCGCGGAGGCGTCACCAAGAGAAATATGAGACAGGCCGCGCTGAGGAATCGCTCGCCGATATTGACCACATCGCCAACAATTTGCGGTGTGAGGAGAAAGGCGGCAAATAATGTGGCGGCGGTCTGCTTCGCAGCTCGCGTAATCTTTCGATCGTCGGCGCTAAAATCCTGCCGATCGCGCAATGAAACCAGGACATGAACGACGAGACATAATACAAATATGATATTGATGGTCACGCCCGCCCAATAAACGATTTGACTTGATGGTGCGAAAACATTGCCGTCGAGGCTTTCAAACGCCTGAAATGGGCCAAGTTTCATAAGTGTGTATGGTTTGTATTCAAGAAACTGCAACACGCCTCGAACAGTTTTTTCGGCTGAAATATCGAGGCTGGAGATTGGGGGAGCGAGCATCCTTCCTGCAAAATACCAAAGCGCCAGAATCGCGGAAGGAAGCACTGGCGCCGAGCGAATGAGCAAAGTGCGACCTTGGCCGCGAAGGCTCTGGCCCGCGTTGAAGACCGGAAGTAAATAGACGAAAAAGTAGAGAACCATAAAGGCCGTATAGATGACAAAATGCGAGAAAAATATTACTATAGACGTTCCGCCGTGACCCAGATGGCTTAACGGCTGTCGTCTTGTGATAAAGTAAAGGTAAGCCCATAATATAATAAGAGCGATCTGGTAGTTTATATTTCCGGTCCAAAAGCAGCTGCTAAACACGAACAGCATGAGAAAGACGAGAGTGATCATCGGCCTGTTCAAGCCACTCGAGGTTCTTGATGTCAAAAATGCGAGGCTCGCCCCAGCCATCAAATATCCGATAAGCAGAACTCTTGCAGTCGCGACGGGGCTCATGACCAGGCCGAGCCACCCCATGATGAACTGGGCGATCGAGTTCGGGACCGGATAGGGGAAAACGCCGAACCTCTCGACGAATTCGGGGACGGATTTGATCAGATTGGACAGAATATATCCTTGGTATACCCATCCGGGAAAATCTTGAAGCAGCGGGATCCTGCTGACCGCCATCCACAGCAGCGCGAATAGCAGAAGAACGGCGGCGGGCGCCGAGAGCGCAGCGCCGAGGATGGGGCGCCCGTGACTTTTGCGCGTAGAGACGGAGTAAGACACGGAATCCTTCATGGAACCCTCTCGTCAGAACCAGAGCCTGCGCAACGACCGAAGTGATCAATCCAGACGATGAACCGTTCGCGATGAGCTATTTGGTCTGAGACGCCGGGGCGCAAGAGGTGGCATCTACGGAGAGTCAAGCTTTAGGAGACACAGTCGGATGGCGATGGCCTCAGAGGGGCTGTCGCTGACGGATAGAGCGAGCCTTGATAGCCCAGTTCAAATGTCTTCGCTAAATCAAAAGCATGCAGCGAACCTTTTTCGGAATCGTTGAAAGAGGAATTTGTTTTCTGGCTCAAAATGAAAAATGGGCGCGCTCGACAAACCCCGCGCGCTCGTGTAATCCCGCGTTCCTTAACTGAAAACAGCGCGAAAAACGCTCGCTGGAAAAATCCGGCGGAACGCAAGGTCTCAACTTATGAACATCATCGCCGAACTCGAAGCCGAGCAGGCCGCCAAATTGCTCGCCGGGAAGACAATTCCCGATTTCCAGCCGGGCGACACGGTCGTAGTCAACGTCAAGGTGAAGGAAGGCGAGCGCACCCGCGTGCAGGCCTATGAAGGCGTCTGCATCGCCCGCACCGGCGGCGGCCTCAACGAGAGCTTCACCGTCCGCAAGATTTCCTATGGCGAAGGCGTCGAGCGCGTCTTCCCGATCTATTCGCCGAACATCGACTCCATCAAAGTGATCCGCCGCGGCAAGGTGCGCCGCGCCAAGCTCTATTACCTGCGCGATCGCCGCGGCAAATCGGCCCGCATCGCCGAGAAGATGGAATCGCCGGCCGCCAAGGCCGCGCGGGAAATTGCGAAAAAGGAAACCAAGGCCGCCGCCAAGGCCAAGAAAGCCGCTCCGTCCGCCGCGGAATAGGACGCAGGCCGTTTTCCTGGAGCGGGATGAGGAAAAGCTGCAAGCGCTTTTCCGCCCCCATCCCGCTTTAATCCATCGGAATCGATCGCGTTCATGGTTTTGGATTGATGTGAATCCAAAACCATCGTGATTTAGAGCGGTCCATTCAGGATCCAGCGATGGCCGAATGGATCGCGAAAGGTCGCGAACCGCGTGCCCCAGAACGACTTTGTCGGACTGGTTTCAGGCTTGCCGCCGAGATTGATCGCCTTGGCGAACACCTCATCAACCTCCTTGGCGGTCGCATATTCGAGGCTGACGGAGGTGGTGACGAGTTCGCCCGGGACCGACATGCGCGTATAGCCAAGCTCCGGAAAGGCGTCGGCGACCATCACCGAACCGCCGTTGATCAAGAGCTCGCAGTGCATGATGCGCAGCCCGTCGAAGGCCGGCATGATGGTTTTCTGCTTGGCGCCAAACACTGTGGTGTAATAGGCGATCGCCGCGAGCGCGGGGGAAACCGTCAAATAGGGCGCAACCGACGGGCGCATGGACGACTCCGCGCTTATATGAGCTGAAAGGATCGAGGCAGGGTACTTCCCCATAGCAGATTCCGCGAGTAAGAACTTCTGATTCCAGCTCTTTTTTTCAAGAATCGCGCATAGGGCGCAATACAGGTTCGTCAAAATGTCTCATCCGCGCACGCTCTACGACAAGATCTGGGACGACCATCTGGTGCATCAGGCCAAGGACGGCTCGTGCCTCATTTATGTCGATCGCCACCTCGTGCATGAGGTGACGAGCCCGCAGGCTTTCGAGGGCCTGCGCCTCAGCGGTCGCCGCGTTCGCGCGCCGGCCAAGACGCTCGCCGTCGTAGATCACAATGTTCCGACCACCGACCGCTCGAAGGGGATCGACGATCCCGAAAGCCGCATACAGGTCGAGCAGCTGGCGACCAACGCGAAAGAATTCGACATCGAATATTTCAACGAACGCGATGTGCGTCAGGGCGTCGTCCATATCATCGGCCCCGAACAGGGGTTCACGCTGCCGGGCGCGACGATCGTCTGCGGCGACAGCCACACCTCGACGCATGGCGCCTTCGGCGCCCTCGCTCATGGCATCGGCACGTCGGAGGTCGAGCATGTGCTCGCCACACAGACCCTGATCCAGTCGAAGGCGAAGAACATGCGCGTCACGGTCGACGGCGTCCTGCCGGAGGGGGTCAGCGCGAAAGACATCGTGCTCGCCATCATCGGCGAGATCGGCACGGCGGGCGGCACCGGCCATGTCATCGAATACGCCGGCGAAGCGATTCGCGCGCTGTCGATGGAGGGCCGCATGACGGTCTGCAACATGTCGATCGAGGGCGGCGCCAGGGCCGGCCTCATCGCGCCCGACGAAAAGACCTTCGCCTATCTAAAGGGCCGGCCGATGGCGCCGAAGGGCAAGGCCTGGGATGAAGCCATGGCCTATTGGGCGACGCTCCGCTCCGACGAAGGCGCCCATTTCGACAAGGAGATCCGCCTCGACGCCGCGCGGCTGGCGCCGAACGTCACCTGGGGCACCAGCCCGGAGGATGTGGTTCCGGTCACAGGCGAGGTTCCGCGTATCGAGGGCGCCGCCAGCGAGAGCAAGCGCGCCTCGATCGCGCGAGCGCTCGACTATATGGGGCTAAAGGGCGGCGAAAAGATCACCGACATCGAAATCGATCGCGTCTTCATCGGCTCCTGCACCAATGGCCGCATCGAGGATTTGCGCGCCGCCGCGAAGATTGTGGAGGGCAGGCGGATCGCCGGGCGCGTCAGCGCCATGGTGGTGCCGGGCTCGGGTCTCGTCAAACAGCAGGCGGAAGCCGAGGGTCTCGACGCAATCTTCAAGCAGGCGGGCTTCGAATGGCGCGAGCCCGGCTGCTCGATGTGCCTCGCCATGAATCCCGACCGACTCGAGCCCGGCGAGCGCTGCGCCTCCACCTCGAACCGCAATTTCGAAGGCCGGCAGGGTTTCCGCGGGCGCACGCATCTCGTCTCGCCGGCCATGGCGGCGGCGGCGGCCATCGCCGGCCGTTTCGTCGATATTCGCCAGTGGGGCGACGCGGAGGGCGCGCCGGAGGTTGCGAGAAAAAGCGCAATCGGCTAACGGAGTGTGGCGAGCGCCGTCCGCTTCGTCCATCGCGAAGGGTCGGGCTCTTTTGGTTGCGGCATGATCCTGTCCAAATAGGCGGCGCCTTTTTGGGATCGTGCTTTGCGGGCGTGGCGGAACTGGTAGACGCGCCGGACTCAAAATCCGGTTCTGGCGACAGAGTGTCGGTTCGATTCCGACCGCCCGCACCATTTACTCGGGTCAAATGCAAAGCCCTGAACCAAGGCCCGAGCCACTAGGATCGATCGGGCGTGGGCCGCATGTGATCTCCATCCAGAGCCAGGTCGCGCATGGCCATGTCGGCAACAGCGCCGCCGCCTTTCCGATGCAGGCGCTCGGCGTCGAAGTCGCCGCCGTCCCGACGACGCTTCTCTCCAACCATCCGATTTATCCAACCCTGCGCGGGCGCGTGCTCGACGCCGCCCTCGTCGCGGATCTGTTGCTGGGCCTTGAAGAGCGTGGCCTCATCGAAGCGGCGGGCGCCGTTCTCACCGGCTATCTCGGCTCGTCCGAAAACGGCGCCGCCGTCGCGGATTTCATCGCCCGCGCCAAGGCCCGCAATCCGGCGCTGCTCTATGTCTGCGATCCGGTCATCGGCGACGAAGGTTCAGGCGTCTTCGTCGCCGAGGGCGTCGTCGCGGCCCTTCGCGATCGGCTCGTTCCGGCGGCCTCGATTCTGACGCCGAATCAATTCGAGCTGGAGCTTCTGGCGGGCGCTTCCGCGCGCAGCGCCGAAGCCCTTTGCGCCGCCGCGGCGCGCCTCGGCGAACCCGGGCCGCAATGTCTCGTCGTCACCGGATGCGCGCTGGAAGATACGCCCGAGGGCCAAATCGAAACCATCGTTTACGACGCCGGCGCGCTCCGCCGCTTCCGGGCGCCGCGCCTGCCCATAAAGCCTTATGGCGCGGGCGATCTCTTCGCAGGGTTGCTCGTCGCCCATCTGGTCACGGGGAGCGATCTCGTGCGGGCCGCCGAAACGGCGTCCGCCGCCGTTTTCGCCGTCCTGCAGCGAACGATCGCAGAAAAATCTTATGAATTGCGAATTTCGCTATCGGATTTCGTCTCCCTACCAGCGCCGGCCCCATCCGCCTCCGCCGCCGCGAACGAGTCTGATCGCCAGCAGGAGCACAAGCGCGCCGACGGTCGCGTTGATGATCGCGGGGACAAGGCCTGAGCCGAGGTGAAGCCCGAGTCGAGGCAGCAGCCAATCGCCGATGAAGGCGCCGAGGATTCCGATGATGAGGTCGCCGATGATTCCGAAGCCTGCGCCGCGCAAGATATGACCGGCCAGCCATCCGGCGATCAGGCCGACGAGCAGGATGATGAGGAGACTTTCGTTCGCCATGGCGCCCTCTTTGAAATTCCGACGCGATCTGGTGCGAAAACGCAGGCGCCCGGGCGGACACCATAAGCCGCTAAAACCGCAAAGATAGATGATCGTTCGAGAACCCGGCCGCTGCGTCAACGCCGCTCTTTCGATCCCGCGCGGACGAGCCTCAAGACCTCGCGAACGGCGTCGATGACGGCCTGCGATCTGCCGCGAACACGACTGCCAGCCGGGCGATATCCTCGAATATGTCGCAGGCGAGGAGCCGGAGGACTCGGAGACGGGTTAAGCCGCCGGCGTTTTCAGCCGGGGCGCGATTGCGATTGCGCGATATTTGAGGCAACACCGGCTGCGCTCCGTCGCAGCCCACCCGAACTTCAAGCGAATCCATGACCGGCGCCGGAACAGATCATACCAAGACGAGCCTCACCGGCGGACCCGCGATCGTTCTGGTGCGCCCGCAGCTCGCCGTGAATATCGGCATGTGCGCGCGGGCGATGGCGAATTTCGGCCTCTCCGATTTGCGGCTGGTGTCGCCGCGCGAGGGCTGGCCGCGCACGGGGGCCCTGAAGAAGGGCGCAAACGCCGCGGCGGCGGGGGCCGTGCATCTCCTTGAAGCCGCAAAGCTGTACGATACGCTCGAGGAGGCCGTGGCGGACCTCAATTTCGTCTATGCGGCGACCGCGCGGGAGCGCGGGCAATTCAAGCCGATCCTGACGCCGGCCGAGGCCATGCCAGAGGCCGCGCACGCCATCGCCGCGGGGCAGAAGCGCGGCGTCCTTTTTGGGCCGGAGCGCACGGGCCTCTCCAACGACGAGGTGGCGCTGGCCGACGTAATCCTCACCTTTCCGGTCAACCCGGCCTACGCCTCGCTCAATCTGGCGCAGGCGGTGCTGCTGGTCGGCTATGAGTTCATGCGCGCCGACACGGGTGTGAAGGCGCCCTTCGTCGCGGACCCCGGCTCTCCGCCGGCGCCGCGCGAAATGGTGCTGTCTTTCTTCAATTACGTCGAAGGCGAGCTGGAGCGCACGGGCTTTTTTCGGCCGCTGAGCAAAGCCCCGGTGATGCGGCGGAACCTGCGCAATATCTTCCATCGCCTAGCGTTGAGCGAACAGGACATCAGCACGCTGCGCGGCATGTTCGTGCGTCTCGTCGAGGGACAGCGCGGGGAGGGCAAGGCCGCCGCGCCGCCGCCCGATCCGCCGCCAGGCGACGGGAGCGGCTGAACCGGCTCCGGGCGCCATCTTTGGGTCGCCTTTCTTCCGCATCAAGGCGGCCTTAACCATTCACGCGTTTCAGTATCGCCGCACGATCCCAGAAATTTTGGACTTTTTGGATAAGATCATGCGGTGAAACAAAGAGACAAAGAGCATGATCGATTCGGGTCCGGATCGTCGTGCCCGCTGACGGCTGCACCCAGGATCCGGCTCCGATGTCCCGCGCGCCAAAAATTCTTGTGTTCGACTCGGGGCTTGGCGGCCTCACCGTCTTCGCCGAGGTGACCCGCCTGCGGCCGGACGCCGCCTTGGTCTACGCCGCCGATGATGCAGGCTTCCCCTATGGGGCATTGCCTGAGACGGCGCTCGCGCCCCGCGTCCTTTCGGTCATCGAGCGGCTGATCGAAAAGCACGCCCCCGACATCGCGGTGATCGCCTGCAATACGGCCTCGACTTTGGTGCTGCCGCATTTGCGCGCGGCGTTTCCGAACCTGCCTTTCGTCGGCACCGTGCCCGCGATTAAACCGGCCGCAATTCAATCGCGGACAAAAATGATCTCCGTTCTCGCGACGCCGGGCACGGTTGCGCGCGATTACACCCGCGATCTGGTGCGCGCCTACGCCGCCGATTGCAGCGTGACGCTAGTTGGATCGACCCGGCTCGCGGGCCTCGCCGAGGATTTCATGCAAGGGGCGCCGCCGTCCGACGAGGGTGTTTCACGTGAAACAGCCTCCGCCTTTGTCGAAATGGACGGGCGCCGGACCGACTGCATCGTTCTCGCCTGCACGCATTATCCGCTGCTGATCGCGCAATTGGAGCGCCTCGCGCCATGGCGGGTCGAATGGATCGACCCTGCGCGCGCCATCGCGCGGCGCACGGATCAAGTCTTGAGCGACCAAGTTGGGCTTCCCACCAGTTCCGCAGGCGGTCCTGTACGATTGGCTCAGGCGGTCTTCACAGGTTCGAAAATGCCGGGCGCGAGGCTGCGCGCGGCCCTGCGCGGCTTCGGAATCGGCGAGGTCAGCCTGGAGCCGATGCCGCTGGTCTTCGCATGAAAATCAACGCTATGACGCTCGTCATCCGATCGTTCAGACAACAGACCAGGCGCCGTTGTTGATGTCCACGGTCGGCCCGATCAGCGTGATGACGGCGCCTTTTCCATTGGCGATGGCGATGCCGGCGCCGCTGATCGAGATCGTGGCGCCGTCCGCCGTTTGCAAAAGGACGCCGCCTGCGGGGCCCGGCGCATCCGACAGCATCAGCGCCGCGCCGCCGGGCGTTTGCAGCACGATCGGCGGGCTCGCCGGTGGGCCCGTTTCCGCCAGCGGCGGCGCCTCGGCGGCCGAGTCCCAGCGGCAGCCGGTCCAGATCGGGTAATCGGCATCGCCGCGCTCGAATTCGATCCACACGCCGGCGCCAATCTGTGGGACGAGATAGACGCCGCTATGCGCGCCGGCGAGCGGCGCGCAGGCTTCGGCCCATCCGCTTGGAGCGAGGCCGAGCGCGTCAGGGACCTCCGCCACGATGCGGCCCCGGCGCATGGGATCGAGGTTATCCATCACTGTGCCGCGATATTTGCCGTAGAGTTTGCCGCTCATCATCTCATCCCCCGCTGACCTATGGCGTGTTGAAGCTCGGCTCGACGGGCGGAACGACCGACGCATCGCGTTCCCAACCCTCATTCTCAAGAACCAGCGCTTCGATGGCGATGGCCGCGCCATTGGAGTCGAGATCGGGCAGCGCCTGGAACATCGACGGCCAGCACCGGTAGATCTTGTAGGCCAGCACGAGTTGTCCCGCTTCGTTGTAGAATTCAAGGAAGATATCCTTGCGGAAGTCTGCGAGCGAAACCTCGGCGCCGAGGCCCGCGCCCAGGGTCCACACCTTGTTGGCCCATTGCTCGAATTCGGGATCCGCGCTGATGCCGCGCTCCAGCGTGATCGGCTCATATTGCGTCCGGCCGGGCGACTTGCGCGAAGTGGACGGGTCGCCGCCCGCGCGATGCTCGACGACCTCGGTCGTGCGCCGCAACGCGCTGACGCGCGAAACGCCGGCGACATAGCGTCCGTCCCATTTCACGCGAAACTTGAAGTTCTTGTAGGGGTCGAAACGCTGCGCGGTGATTGGCGGCATGGAGACTCTCCTGCGCGGCGAAGGCCGCCCTCTCATTGAACCCTAAAACAATGACCCTTGTTCGCGCTTTTTTGGCGCCTTTCGGGTCGATGGCTTCTTCGCTTCGACCGTCGATGATCCCGCGACGGCGCGCCTGCGGCCGTCGGCGAATTCGATGTCGAGAAGGGCGCCTTCGGCGATCTCCGCCGCCAGCCGCAGGGGTCTGTCATCGGCGTCGCGCACCAGGGCGAAGCCGCGCGCGAGGACGTTTTTGTAGCCGAGGCTCAGGCGCATCTGGTCGAGGTTCTTGAGCTGCGTGCGCCGGGTCGCGATGGAGACGCCAAACGCATGCGCCATGCGGCCCGCCAGCGCGTCGAGCCGCCGCCGCCCAACCGCCGCACGTTCGCGCTCGATTTGCACCCGCGCGAGCCGCGCGTTGACGAGACGGCGCCCGAGGCTTGCGACCCTCTCGCCGCGCCGCTCGGTGGCGGTTGCGAGCGCGCGCCGCATCCGCCCTTCCAATGCGTCCAGTTTTTCCGCGGCGCGGCCCAATCTTGCCTGAGGAGACTGTCGCGTGAGACGTTGCGACGCTCTCGCCAGCGCGATGCGGCAACGGTCCTGCGTGCGCAAAATGGCGTTGGCGAGATGGCGCGCGGCGACGTCGATCCGCTGGCGGGGCAGGGCGAGGATGTCTTCGGCCAGTGGCAACGCGCGGCAAACCGCGCGGAACTCGGCGCGGCGGCGCTCGATGAGGCGCAGCATGGCCCCCACATGCCGGCGGTTGAGATCGGCGAGCGAAGCCAGCAGTTCGAGGCGCACCGGAACCGCCTTTTCGGCGGCGCCGGTCGGCGTCGGCGCGCGCAGATCGGCGACGTGATCGATCAGCGTCCAGTCAGTTTCGTGGCCGACGGCGGCGATGATCGGAATGAGGCTCGCCGCCACCGCGCGGACCACAATCTCCTCGTTGAAGCTCCACAGATCTTCGAGCGAGCCGCCGCCCCGCGCGACGATGACGACGTCAGGTCTTCGCAGGGCCCCCTCGGCGGGCAGGGCGCTGAAGCCGGCGATGGCGGCGGCGATCTCGGCCGCCGAGGTCTCGCCCTGAACGCGCACCGGCCAGACCAGCACATGGCGCGGAAAGCGCTCGGCCAGGCGATGCAGGATGTCGCGGATGACGGCGCCGGTCGGCGAGGTCACGACGCCGATGCGCACGGGGAGAAAGGGAATCGCGCGCTTGCGCGCTTCGTCGAACAGGCCCTCGGCCGCAAGGCGCCGGCGGCGCTCCTCGAAAAGCGCCATGAGGGCGCCGACCCCCGCGGGCTCGATCATCTCGACGATGATTTGATAGCTCGACTTGCCGGGATAGGTCGTGATCTTGCCGGTCGCGATGACCTCAAGTCCTTCTTCGGGCTTGACCCGCAAGCGTGAGAAGACCCCCTTCCAAATCACGGCGTCGATGCGCGCGCCCGCGTCCTTGATGCAGAAATAGGCGTGGCCGGAGGAATGCGGACCGCGATAATTGGAGATTTCGCCGCGCAGCCGCACGAGGCCGAAGCGATCCTCGATGGTTCGCTTCAAGGCGTTCGAGAGTTCCGAAACAGTGAGTTCAGGCGCGTTGGTCGCGGCAGGTTCGGGCATGGCGCGTGGATTTAACCTTGGGCAGGCGAGTGACGCATCAAAATTCGATGCCGATCGTCATTTGCGCGTTATTGCGGGAGAAATGGACGAGATCGAGCGGCGCGGGATCGCCGACGGCCCTGCCGGCGATCTCGGTCGAGATGGCGGCCGCAAGGAACAGCTTGTCGTTGAAATGAATATAGAGCGTCGGGCCGAACGAGAGCGCATCGCCCGAAAAGCTGGAGAAAGTCAGCGCATCGTGGGCGCGGTAATATTCGAGCTCGGCCCCAAGCACCACCTGCTTCGGGCCGGGCGCGAGCGCCGGATCGAGGCGGTAGGCGAGCGCGGCGGCAAAACCGAAGGCGGATGATCGCGTCCAGGCGGTCGCGCCGAAATTGCGTGATTCGAGCGGCTCGTAGATCGCATTCAGGGCCGCGTATAGCGTTGCCGGGACGAGCTCCGTGTCAAGAATGATGCGCGACTCGGCCGAAAACGCCGAGTTGACGCGGCCCGCGTCGTCGACGCGCGACCATTGCGGCTCGACGGATAGTGTGAGGCCGACGGGTGTCGCGGGCGCGCGGTGGATCAGGACGAAGCTGTATTTGCCGGCGAGGCCGCCGAAATTCGCGCCGGTGCGATCATCGAGGCCGTCGACGCTCTTGATCTGGTTGAAGCTGGCGCGAACGCGTGAGTCGACCTCGATCCAGTCGGTCGGATTATATTCCAGCGTCACCAACTGATCGCCGAGATTATAGGCCCCGCTCCGTTTGAGGAAGGCGAGGTTGGTCTCAAGCTCGAGTTCGAGATTTTGCGCCGGCCCGATGTCGGTTCCCGAGGTGAAGCCGAAGATATTCTTGGTCTCGAGCTCGTTGTCCGATTGGGTGTCCTGGTCCGTTTTCGCATCTCGCTCCGGGCTGACCTCCTGCGCGAAAGCTAGAGTGGGCGGCGCGAGCAAAAGCGTGGCGAGGAGGCCCGCTCGCCAAAGCCGCAAAGACGCGCGGACGGCGCTGTTTGCGCGGTCGGCTTTAATCCTTGACAAAAACGCTCTCCTCCGGCTCCGCGGCCGAAGAAGTCTAGCAAATAGGCGCGATTATGCCAGCCGGAGCATGGACCATTCAGACATGGCGTTGAATTTTTCCAATTCCGGCGCGCCCATGCCACACTGACGATCTACTCCTTGACGAGCGTTCCGGAGTAGACGACGGGCCCGGTCGGATCGCCCGTCGGGGAGCCAGGCCTTGACCAGTTTCTTGTCCATATCCGACCCACGCATTTCAAGATACCACCGTGCCGGAGCAATAAAGAGCCTTAGGCCGCAATCAAATTTAGCGTGAAGCCTTCGCCTTGTCGCGGCCGAAGCGTTCGAGCACGTGGCGGATCATGCTGCGCGCCAGCTCCTGCTCGCCGAGGAACACGACGCCCGTCCCCTCCTGCCGCAGCAGGGCGGCCTCCTCTTCATTGTGGGTGCGCACCACCGTCTCGATCGCGGGATTGATCTGCCTCGCAACGCTGATGATCCTGCGGTCGTCGAGGGAATCGGGCGTCGCGATGACGAGGAGGCCCGCCTTCGAGACATGCCCCTGGATCAGCACGGACATCTCCGCCGCATTGCCGCAGACGGCCGGAATGTTGTTTGCGCGGCAGCGCTCGACAAGCTCGCGGTTCTGGTCGACGACGACGAAGGGAATGGCGGCCTCCGTGAAGGCGACGGCGATGCGCCGGCCAACCCGGCCGTAGCCGACAAGGACCACCTGTCCGGCAAGATATTTGTCCTCCGTCGCCATCGGCAGCTCGGCCAGCGGATCATCGGGGTGTTTGACCAGCCGCGCGAGCAGGGGTTTCGACAGGATAAAGGCCTCGATTGGCGCGACCGCCCGGAACGCCAGCGAATTCAGCGTGATAGAGATCAGCGCGCCGGCCAGAATGAGGTTCTGGCCCTCATGCGGCAAAAGCCCGAGGCTCATGCCGAGTCCCGCCAGAATGAAAGAGAACTCGCCGATCTGCGCGAGGCTCGCCGCGATCGTCAGCGCGGCGTTGAGGGGATAGCGAAACAAGAGCACGAGGGCCGCCGCGATGAGCGGATTGGCGATCATGACGATGGCGACGACGACGAGAACGCGCAAGGGCGAATGGATCAGCACCGCCGGATCGAACAACATGCCGACGGAGACGAAGAACAGCACGGCGAAGGCGTCGCGCAGCGGCAGCGATTCTTCCGCCGCGCGGGCGCTGAATTCGGATTCGTTGATGACCATGCCGGCCAGAAACGCGCCAAGCGCGAAGGAGACGCCGAACAATTCGGCCGCGCCATAGGCGAGGCTGACGGCGGCGGCGGCGACGCAAAGGGTGAAGAGTTCGCGCGAGCCGGTGCGCGCTGCCTGCCACAAGAGCCAGGGAAAGACGCGCTTGCCGATCAGCAGCATGACCGCGACGAAAGTGGCGATCTTCGCCAGGGTGATTTCGAGCGTGTAATAAACGTCGGGCGCGGAGATCGCGACGCCCTTGCCGCCGAGCGCGCCCGAGAGCGGCGGCAAAAGCACGACGACCAGCACCATCGCGAGGTCCTCGACGATCAGCCAGCCGACGGCGATGCGCCCGCTCAACGTCTCGACGACGCCGCGCGCCTCCATCGCCTTCAGCGTCACGACGGTGCTGGCGACGGAGAGGGCGAGGCCGAACACGAGGGCGCCGCCGGGACCCCAGCCCCAGAGCAGGGCGAAGCCGCCGCCGATCATGGTGGCGATCGCCATCAGGATGATGGCGCCGGGCACGGCGATCCTGCGCACGTCCCAGAGATCCTCGAGCGAGAAATGCAGGCCGACGCCGAACATCAGAAGCATCACGCCGATCTCGGCGAGTTGCGCGGCGATTTCGCTGTCGGCGGTGAAGCCGGGCGAGAACGGGCCGATGATGACGCCCGCCACGAGATAGCCGACGAGCGAAGGCAGCTTCGCCCGAGCCGCCAGCATCCCGAAGACGAGGGCGCATCCGAAGGCCGCGGCGATGGTGGTGATGAGCGGGACTGCGTGATGCACCGCGGCTCCCTTCGACGCCGGCGTCGCGCGGGCTGCGAAAGCCGGATTTGTTCTGGACTGACTGGATCGCGAGGACGGCGGTAAGCCCGCGCGAGCTTGCGAAGCGCCCCAAGATCAATGTCAGGAAGCGCGGCGCCGATCAACGCCAAAAGCCGCGGGGTCGTGGGGCCGGCCTAATGTCTGCGATAGGCGCCAAGAACTGTCATTGGCGGCGGGCCGGTTCATCGGTGGTTCACGAACAGGATGCCAATTTGACCAGCATGCAGTTGGTCGCGCGGCGTTTCAACGCTTTCAGCTGCTGAACCGGCCCGCGGCCAGCTTGAGGGACACCTATCGTTTAAATGTTCGGCGCCGAAGATGCGCGCCTGCAACAGCGTCAGGAAAAGTAGAGCCGCTTTTCCGCCCGCATCCGGCTCTAAAACTGTCGCCGCGCGGGAAATGGCGACCGCCTGATCCTTGATAACAACGTCGACGAAACATTCTTCGTCGATGACCATCTTGTGAGGAGATAAATATGGATAAGAAAATCGTGGGCCTGGTCGGTGCGCTCTCCGCGCTCGCTGCGCCGGAGGCCGCTCAGGCGACGCCAAATTCCGCTCTGACCGTTAACGATATTTTGTCGGTTAAATCCTATGCGGAGCTGCTTGATCCGATCCCAAACGCGGTCGAGCTTTTACGCGCTGCCGACGCAGCTCCGGTCGCCGAGCCTAATTCCGTGCAGCTGGCGCAATACTACGAGCATCATCACCACCATCATCATCATCATCACCACCACAACGGGTACTGGCGCCCCTACTACTACCCGGGCCCCTACTACCACCACCACCATCATCACCATCACCATCACCACGGCTATTACTACTATCCGTATGGCAATTATCCTTATTAGAACCGATGGTCCGCCCGTAGCCACCAACAAGCGGTGCGGATCATCCCTCCACGCCCGATGTCAATCCCGGTTTGAAGAGATAGACGAACCCCCATTGGAAGCGGAGCGCTTCCGATGGGGGGCGGTCACGTGTTCTCTTCAGTTTTTTTCTTTTTAGCGCGCGTCTTCGCGGCGCTCAGGATATGGCGATAGGTCCCGTCGAACACGATGTTGGTCGAAGAGATCCATTGCGTTTCGGCGCCAAGCGTCGTGCGGCTCTGGTGAATTCGGCGCGACTGCAGCTCGCGTTCGGCCGCCTCTTCCTCGCTCATCTCGATCAAATCGAAATCGGCTTCGGCGGGGATGACGATGATCTGCGCGAAAGGCTCGCCTGGCCTGAAAATATGCGTTCGGCCTTCAGCTGGCGATTTGAAGACGATGAAAGACATCATCGGCCACCAATGCCGCAACAAGGCTGGCACCGCGATTGGCGTGCTATCGGTGGGATCCGTGTAGAATCGCGGATGGGGCTCGGTCCGGATCGCCCACCCGTCTTCAACTTTCAAGTCGAGAAGAATTTGATAGGTGTAATAGGTTTCGCCGAATGTTCGAAACGGCGGCCACTGCAGACCAGTTTCTGGGTCTGGTCCAAAATCGCCATCGAGAATGAGTTTGCCGCCGCGCATGCTCACATGCAATTCATTCTCGAAAGGGTAGAACAGCTCGATCCCGTAGCGCGCGCCTTCCGCGAAGGGCATGCAATGCCACGGATGTTCATGTGACCCATTGGCGCGCGGTTCGGAGCTTCCCGCCCATCCGGGAACTTCGAGTTTGGTTCGACGCGGTCTGAGACCTGGGTGGCAGAGTCTGTATTTGACTGCTTGCACGGATGCACCTGTTGATGATGTGACGACTGACGGAAAGATTCGCGCGTTGCGCCAGCGAACTGAAAACCTTCGGGCGGCGCATGGCGGATCGTGTTGGCGCCGCGAGCGGGATGCGCGCGGTATTGGGCCCGTTTCGTAAGCTGTTCATTCTCCGAATCGCCCTAAAAGGACACGGCTGGACTGAACCGGATATGAACAGACGTTGATGAAGCTGTTTTCAAGAGTCTGCGCTTGTCTACGCGATGCTCTGGACTGCCGTTCCCGGTTGATTTCCGCACAAGACCGAAGGCCGGCTCGCGTCGTCAGGCGACATTCAAACCGGCCCGCCGCCAGTCGCGGCCCTCACTTACGCGCAAACTTCAGTCAACATGATGGCGCTTGCGCAGGCTCCGGACGTTCCACCAGACGAAGGCGAAAATAAACGGCACGGCGAGCGCCGTCGCGAGCGTCGGGTCGAGCCATTCCGCCTGCTTGTGCGCGCCTTCGAGGATCAGATGCGCGATCGAGGCGATGTAATAGGTGATCGCGGCGACGGAAAGGCCTTCGACGGTCTGCTGCAGGCGCAGTTGCATCCGCACGCGCTCGTTCATGGAGCGCAGCACGTCCTGGTTCTGGCTTTCAAGTTCGACTTCGACCCGCGTGCGCAGCAATTGCGCGGCGCGGACGAGCTTTTGCGAAAGATTGTCCTGGCGCGTCTCAACGGCGGCGCAGGTCCGGATCGCAGGCGCGAGGCGGCGCGCGAGGAAGGCGGCGAGCGTCGGCGCGTCGGGCAGGGCGCGCTCGGCGATCACGTCGAGCCGCACACGCATGACCTCGTCATAGGCCCGCGTCGCGCCGAAGCGATAAAGGCTGCGCGCGGCGCCGGTCTCGAGTTCGGCGGCGAGCGCATTCAGGCGGTGCAGCAACTGGCGGCTCGCCTCAAGCCCTTCGCTGTCGCGCATCTGATCGAGGAGATGCGGCAGTTCAGCCTCGATGCGGCCGATGCGGGGCCCAAGCTCCAGCGCGACGGGCAATCCCAGCAGGGCCAGCGTGCGATAGGTTTCGAGTTCGAGCAACCGCTGCGCCAGCGCGCCGGCCTCGACCTCGCTCAGGTGGCGATCGAGCACGAGAATGCGCACGAAGCCGAAGACGTCGGCGTGAAAATCGGTCGCGACGATGGCCGAGCCGTCATAGACCTCGGAGGCCGCGAGTTCGCTCGGCCCGAAAAGATGGCGCCAGCTTTCGCCGACGATGGCCTGCGGCAGCATATCGAGATCGACCGCGACAAGGAGCGGCCCCGGTTGCGGCAGCATCCGCATGACGCGCGAAAGATCGCCGGCGTCGGGCCGGAACGCGATCTTTCCGGCGTCGTTCGCCCCCGCGCCGATGTCCTGTGGAAACTCCCAGGTATAGGTGACGAATTCGCCGTGGCGCTCCCAGCGTAGAACCGCGGGGGCGAGTTCGACGCGATGGTGCTTGGCGCCGGGCAAGGGGAGGGGCGCCGAGCGCTCGACGCAAAACTGCTCCAGCGCGGCCTGCGCCTTCTCGGCCTCGTCGTGATCGGTCATGAAGGCGAAATGCAGGATGCGCTTCGCCCCGGCCATCGGTTCGAAAGGGCGCGCATGGACCTCCGCCAGCACGCGCGCGCGCAAGGCATGTTCCCTGAAGCCGGGGTTCGCGGCGTTAAGTTGGTCCAGCACGCAGAAGGTCCTTGCAAGCGTTGCGACTGACGCCGGTCTAGATCACGATGATTTCGGATTGAATCAATCCAAAATCATGAACGTGATCGATTCCTGGAGTTTAGAGCGGGATGCGGGCGGAAAAGAGGTTCCCACTTTTCCTCATCCCGCTCTAAAGCATGAGACGGGAGATTTGCAAAATCACGCCCCCCTAAGGATCATGCGTCGGCCTCTTCCGGCAGGGCCAGCCGGCTCGCCTCGGCGACGAGCGCGCGGGTCAGCGGCGGCATCGGCTCGCGGCGCGGCAGCACGAGGCCGATCCGCTGAACCTCCTGCGGCTCGACGATTGGAATGGAGCGCAAGGGTTCGCTGAGGCCGAGCACCTCGGCGAAGGTCTCCGGGATGATGCTCGACCATTGTCCCGTGCGCACGTGGGCTGCGAGCACGACCATCGAATTCGATTCGAGCATCGGCGGATGCGATGGCGCGGCGCTGCCGAGCAGGCGGTCTATGATGCGGCGGTTCTGCATGTCGGGCGTCAGAAGGCAGAGGGGGATCTGCGCGACCTCCGCCCAGGTCACGGAGTCGCGGTCGCCAAGCGGCAGATGCGCGGAGGTGAGCAGCCGGTAGCGCTCCCAGTAGAGCGGCAGGATGCGAATTTGCCCGAGCGGCTCATTGTCGAGATAAGTGAGGCCGGCGTCGATCTGCAGCCCGTCGAGCATGGCGAGGATTTCGCGCGAGGTCTGGGACAAAATGGTGAAGCGCACCTCGGGGTGCTTCTCGCGGAAGGGCGTCGTCAACTGCGTCGCCATGGCGGCCGCGGTCGGCACGGCGGCGATGGTCAGATGGCCGACAAGAGCGGCCTTGGGCGAGCGGACCTCCTGGCGCATCGCGCGCGTGTCGCTGACGATGCGCTTCGCCCATTCGAGCACCCGCTCGCCGTCGGCGGTGAGGCCGTGAAAGCGCGAGCTGCGATTGACGAGCAGAACGCCGAGGCTGTCCTCAAGCTGCTTGATGCCCGCCGACAGCGTCGGCTGGGTGACGCCGCAGCTTTCCGCGGCGCGGCTAAAATTGCGCTCGCGGGCGAGCGCCAGCAGAAATTCAAGCTTGTCGATCATGGCGCCGCGCCTCCTGAACGGATCGCGCGGAGGGCCTCAGTGCGGCTGGCGCAGGCGGTGATGAAGGCCGCGTGGCTCCAGGCGAGATTCTTCGCCGAGGTCTGCGCGCCGGTCGCCTGGTCGAATTGCTCGGAAAGATCGCCGCTTTCGGGCGTAAAGGCCGCGACGGTCGCCATGAACATGTCTCCGCGCCGAAAAAGGGCGTCGAACGAGATTGCATGATCCGCGTCATGCAAAGCCGCGGCGCCATGATGCGCCGCCGCCGCCCGGTAGTAGAACTCCGCCGCGCCGAGCGTCGAAAAATAATAGGCGCCGCCGCTGTAGTAGCGGTCGTTCGCATAGCGTCCCATCGCCGGCGCGCGGGCTCGCGGCGCCTCCGCATTGATCTTATAAAGGCTTGCGAACAAATCCTCCAGCCGCGTCGCGGTGGCGAAGGTTTTTGGGTCGCGGACGCTATGCGCGCCGTCGCCGCGCCCGGCGTGGATCACGGCGAGCAGCGCGGCGATGTCGAGATCCTTTTCATGGCTCGCGCCCTCGGCGCCGATCCGGCTGCGGGTGAAGCCCTGCGCCTCGCTCCAGTAATCCCGCAGCTGCGTCTCGATCTCATGGGCCGCCGCGCGGCACTCTTTCGCGCGCACGCGCTCGCCGATAGTCTCCAGCCACGAAGCGCCCTGCGCAAGGGCTTCGCATTGCACGAGCTGCGTGTAGTAATGGCGGCCCAATTCCTCTTCCCAAATATCGAACGAAGGGGTTCGCCAGCGCTCCAGGGTGAAGGCGAGATCGCGCAGGAGAAGCTGTTTTGCGAGCGCGCGCGCGTCGGCGTCCGCCGCGGCGACGGAAGCGCAGAATTTCAGGATGTTCAGGGCGCGCAGCGCCGGCCCGTCATGCTGGGGCCGCGACCATTTCAGAATATCGAGCGAACCGTCCGGGTCAAATCGCGGCTCGCCCAGAACATTCTCGCCTGCGATCTCGCGGATTTCGCTGTCCGGGCGCACGTATTGCAGGAAATGCGGCTCGACCTTCGATCTGAAATCGCCGGCTTTTTCGAGGAAGGCGCGCCCGTCGAGCGATGAGAGCAAGAGGCTGAAGGACAAAAAATCCCGGAAGATTCCAAGGCCCATCCGCGCGGGAACGTCGCCGCTGGCGATGAGGCGGCGCAGCGCCTCGATGATGACGGCGGAATCGCGCAGCCAGTGAAAGAAATAATCGGGATCCGGATCATAGGACGCAAGCACGGGCGAAGCCAGGATCGATCCTTTGGCGGGACGCACAAATCGGCCGAAGCCGCAGCGCTCCTTGACGAGATCGGTTCTGGAAATTGCGCTCAGCATGGCTTTCGCGGAGAGCGCATATTGGCGCGCCATCCAGGCGTCAAGATCGTTTTCGGAGGCTCGGGGGGCCTGCATGTCAGGCGCCCAGATGGGGCGAACGGAAGCCGAGCCGGGACAAGCCCCGCCGCACGTCGGGATCCGCCATGAAGAGATTCCACATCAAACCGCTGCGGTAATTCTCGATCATCACGACAATCGGCCCCTGATCGATGGCGAGATAGCTTTCCGCCCGCCACCCATGCGCCGCGCTGAAGGCGTCGACGAAGCCGAAGCGCCCCCAAATCTCAGGCCCGAGGTCCTCATGAAAATGGCGCAGCGCGCGCATGGCCTGCTCCGGCGCATAGGGAAAGCTCGACAGCGCCGCGGTCGGCGAGATGACGCCATTATCATGATCGGGCGCATGCATCCTGTAGCCGGACGGATCGTCGCTCGCGGTTAGCCCCCAGGCGGAGGGGCCATAGCCCTTGTGGCCATGCGGATTGCGCGCGCAATGTTCATAATTGATCAGGGTGTGCTGGACGTTCTGGCGCCAGTAATCGGCGTAGTCGTCGGATAGGCCGCGCGGATCGAGGCCGCAGAAGGAATAATGGGCGAAGAAAAGAGGACCGCCGAAATCCGGCCCGAGCGGCAGTTCGAGATCGTAGAAGCTGCGGCGATTGATGAAGGTGCGGCTTTGCGCGTAGCCGCCATGATAGGCGGCGGGGTCGATGGGAAAGCGGGGCGCGGCGGAGGCCAGCACATAGGCGATGAGGCACTCGTTCCAGCCGCGCACCTCATGGTCGAGGGAAAAGCCGTTGTTCGGGCTCCAGTGCCATGTCAGCGCCTTGCGGCCCCCTTGCGTGTGCCAGCTCCATTCGACCTCGCTCCAGAGCCATGTAATGCGATCGCGCAGGCGCTTCTCGGCGGCCTCCTCGGCGGCGAAGAACTGGCGCGCGCAGAGCAGTCCCTGAAACAGGAAAGCGGTCTCGACGATGTCGCCGCCGTCATCCTTGCGGCCGAAGGGAACGGTCGCGCCGGTGCGCCCGTTGAGGAAATGCGGAAACAGGCCATGATAGGCGGTCGTGCGCTCCAGAAAGGCGAGCATCGCGTCGAGCCGCGCGACCGCCTGCGTCCGCGCGATCCAGCCTCGCGAGACGGCGACGATAATCGCCATGACGCCGAAGCCGCAGCCGCCGATGGAGACGAGATCGTCTTGCGGATCGGCGTCAAGGCCCGTGCGGTCCCGCGCGAGAAAGCTGACCGGATGGCCGCCCTCCCAGAAATAGCCGAATGTCTGGCGCTGCACGAGATCGAGCAGCGCTTCGTCTGAGAGGCGGGGCGGATGGAGGCTCGTCAATGTATAGTCTCCTCCTGCCTGACGCCGGGATGTCTTTGCCTCATTGGCGCCGGGGCGCGCAAGGCAGGCAAGCCATTCTGTCGAGCGCGATCCATCATCAGCTGCGACCGAGGCAGCCGCGACGCAGGAGTAAAAGCCGACCGGCCGCGCGGAGCAAGCGCGGCGTCGACTTACCCACCCATTATTCCAGAAGCCCCTTTCGGTTCGGTGCGGTCGGGCAATTTGCGAGATCCAGGTCCGTGCGCCCGGATCTCGCATCATCGAAGGCGCTTTTACAAAAAGACTGGCGCGCGGGCCGCGATGAGGGTCAGGCGGCTTTCGGGGCTGGGCTCGGCGCGCTCTCGGGCGGGCCGGACTTGATCTCGATGGTCTTTTTCTCTTTGGCGATTTCCGCGGGCTTGTTGATCTTGAGGTGCAGGACGCCCTTGTCGAAATGGGCTTCGATCGCGTCCTCTTTCGGCTCGAACGGCAAGGCGACGGCGCGGTGGAACGCGCCATAGCTGCGCTCGACGAGGCGCCACTCCTTGTCGGTGCGATCGCTCTCCTGCTTTTTCTCGCCGGAAATCACGAGCCGGTTGCCGTCGATGCTGACGCTGATGTCTTTCTCGTCGACGCCCGGGAGTTCGGTCGTGATTTCGACCGCGTCCTGCGTCTCGGCGATATTCAACGCGGGAATGCGGGCTCCGACTTCGGCGAGCGCCGGAAAGTCGCGATTGTAGTCGGCGAAGAACGAGTCCAGTTCGCGCCTGATCGCCGCGAAGGGATCGGCGAGATTTTGGCTTCTTACTCTGAGGCTTGGCAAAAGTGACATGGGTTCGCTCCATCCAGGCTGTTCAGGCTGTCGCCTTGCGCGAGGGGCGCGAAGGCAAGACGCCCGCGTGAAAGGATAGTCAGGAATATCCCGCCCCGTGTTGATCCATGTCAAGCATAGCCGCTGCAGAATTAAAGTCGTCATCCGCCTTCGCTATAGCGCAGACTTGGCAGTGGCTGGACAAATATTATTTCCCACATCCAGGTTGCAGCGAAGATAAATCTTCCTGACCGTGACTAATTGATGAAACCGGCGTCAGTCGCGGTTCTAACGCTTGGCGACGACTCCATCAGACACGCCTCGAGGCTGAGCCGTTCGCCGGCCGGATCGTCGATGAGATGCAGAACGCGCGTGAAGAATCCTTTCTGCGTGTCTGCCCGGCCGAGGTTGAGAATGGCCGCGTCCGCCAGTTCCAAGGTGAAAATATCGAGCGCGAGCGCGCGGTTTTCTTCGTCGAGGGAATCGAGAGCCTCATTGATCAGGATCCAGCGCGGTCTGTGCAGCAACAACCGCGCAAAGGGGAGCTTTTGCTGTTCGTCGCCGCTGAGTTCGCGGTCCCAGCGCCGGCTGCGATCGAGTTCCGGCTCAAGGTGGGATAGCGCCATGCGCTCCAGAGACCTGGCGAATGCGCCATCGGGGAACGCAGAGACAGGCGTCGGGTAGGCGAGCGCCGCACGCAAGGTTCCCGCCGGCAGGTAAGGGCGCTGCGACATGAACATCATGGTTTGTCCCGCCGGCCGCGCGATGCGCCCCGAGCCCCATGGCCAGAGCCCGGCGAGGGCGCTGAAAAAGTTCCTCCGTCCGACGCCGCGTTTGGCGATGATCAAAATCCGCTCGCCCGGCCTGATCGTCACATGATGCTCGCTGAGCCGCGTGCAGGCGCTTGGCGAGGCGACGCTGAGGTCGTCGAACTCCAGCGTCTCCTCGGAGGAGACGACGAATTCGATCCGGCGCGTCCTGTCGCCGAGCTTGTCGATGTCGACCAGCGCCTGCCGGAAGCTCGCGACCCGAAGGAGGGTCGCGCGCCAGTCGGCGATGGTGCTGAAATTGTCGACGAACCAGCGCAGCGCCTGTTGCACCTGATTAAAGGCGCCGACCACCATCATCAATTCGCCGAGCGTCAGATCGCCGGTGAAAAATCCGGGCGCCGCGACGACGATCGGCGCGACGATCGCAAACCATCCATAACCGGCCGTGACCCAGGTCAGCCGCGTGACGCCGGTGACGAGGCGGCGCATGATGCGAAGGACCGGCTCCAGCTCCTGGTGCAGCCGCCCTCTTTCATCGGCTTCGCCGCCGTAAAAGGCGATGGCGTCGGTGCGGTCGTTGACGCGCACCAGCGCG
Source organism: Methylocella sp. (assembly GCA_052146775.1). Classification (GTDB taxonomy): domain Bacteria; phylum Pseudomonadota; class Alphaproteobacteria; order Rhizobiales; family Beijerinckiaceae; genus Methylocapsa. The sequence goes on from JBKQMI010000028.1 coordinate 45,687, forward strand.
GATCGCAGATCGGCCTCGCGGGCATAGCGCTCGGCGTTGAGCTGGATCAAGGGATTGCCGACGCGCCAGCTCATCCAGGACGCGGCGCCGGCATAGATCAGCGCGGTCCAGACCATATAGCCCGGGACCGCGAAGCGCCGGTCGAAAAGCTTGAACGTCATCCCTTGAGACAGCAGCCACAGGACACCGATGAAGCAGGCGAGCAGAAGCGTCGCCTGAAGCAGGCCGATGCCGAGATCGGTCGTGAGTTCGACCAGATGGCGCACATCCTCGTGAATGCGCTGGTCGGGATTGACGCCGATCTCACCTGCGTTGGCGAGGCGGAATGCGCGCGTCGGGCCGAGCCACAGATCGATGAGATCGCGCGTCAGCCGCCCGCGCAGCTTGACCTTGGTCATTTGGTTGAGCCAGGTCTGGGACACGTTCAAGATCAGAAGGCCGCTGGCGATCAGGGCGAAGACCCAGAGCTGGAGGATGAATTCCTTGAGGTCCTTGCGCGCCAGCGCGTCGTAGAACGGATGGTTCCATGCGTTCAGCCGGATCTGGCCGAAGGCGGTCGCCGCGACCACCGCGCAGATGGCGAAGCCGAGCAGGAAAAACTGATTGCGCTCCGGCGAGGCGAGAAGGGCGCGGATCATCATCGAGAGCTGAGCCGCGTACCCATCCTGACGCTGGCCGATCGCGGCCGGTTTATTTCTCTCGTCCATCATCGGTTCAAAGGCTCGCATCGACTGAAAGGCGAATTCGCGGCGTCCGGAGATGACCGCTTTTTATGGCTTTTCGATCACGCTCTTCATTTTCGCCTTTTTGACAATGAGCTAATCCCACAAGTTAGCGAAGCTTTACAATTTATCCGCTAAATTCACGATATGATGGCGCGCCCGAACGCAGTCACGATCGGGATGGGGCGAGAGCCGGCGATTCATCCGCGGCGCTCAGACAGATTAACATGGCCCCCGCCTCGATTTGCGCCAGTCCGGTCGCGTCTTGAGGCCGGTCAATATTGCGCTCAAGCCGCGGGGGCGGCCCATGGACAAGATCGCCCGGCTCATCGCAGCCATGACGCTCGAGGAGAAGATCGGCCAGCTCACCATGGCCTCGGGCGGCTATGCGGTCACGGGGCCCGTCGTCTCCGCGGACGTCAGCGCCGACGTTCGCGCCGGGCGCGTCGGCGCCCTTTTGAACCTCTGGGGCGTGGAGGCGGTGCGCGCAATCCAGAGAACCGCCGTCGCGGAGAGCCGTCTCGGCATCCCGCTGCTCATCGGCCTCGATGTGCTGCATGGGCACAGGACCATATTCCCCATTCCGCTCGGCGAAGCCTGCGCTTTCGACCCGGAGCTTTGGGCGGCGACAGCGCGGGCGGCCGCTGCGGAGGCGGCGCGAGAGGGTGTCTCGATGGTTTTCGCGCCCATGCTCGACGTCGCCCGCGACCCGCGCTGGGGCCGCATTAGCGAGGGCGCCGGGGAGGACCCTTATGTCGCGAGCGAATTCGCGAGAGCCAAGGTGCAGGGGTTTCAGGGCGAAGATCTCGCCTTTTGCAATGCGGTAGCAGCGACGGCCAAGCATTTTTGCGCCTATGGTGCGGCGACGGCCGGACGCGACTACGCCTCGGTCGATGTTTCGGAGCGAACGCTCCGCGAGGTCTATCTGCCGCCTTTCGCGGCGGCGATCGAGGCCGGCTGCGCCGCCGTGATGCCGGCCTTCATGGACCTCGCCGGGGTTCCCATGACCGCGCATAAGGCGCTGCTCACAGGCTGGCTGCGCGGCGAGCGGGGGTTCGAGGGCGTCATCGTCAGCGATTATAACTCGATCGCCGAATTGCTGCGCCATGGCGTCGCCGCGGATCTCAGCGACGCCGCCGCGCTGGCGCTCAAGGCCGGCGTCGATATCGACATGATGAGCGAGGGTTTTCGCAAGGGCCTCCCGCTGGCGCTTGCGCAGGGGCGCGTGTCGGTGGAGGACATCAATGCGAGCGTGCGCCGCGTGCTGACGCTGAAGCAGCGTCTCGGCCTCTTCGACGATCCGTTTCGCCGCGGCGGCGGCGGCGCCAATCGCGAAGGCGCCATACCCGCCCGGGAGTTGGCCCGCGCGGCGGCGCGGCGCTCGATCGTCGTCCTGACCAACGACGGCGTTCTGCCGCTGGCCGCTGACTTGCCCAAGGTCGCCGTTCTGGGTCCGCTCGCCGACGCCCGGCGCGAGATGCATGGTCCCTGGGCCATGGCGGCCGACCGCGACGACGCGGTCACGATTCTCGAAGGTCTCCAGAACGCGCTGCCGGGCGCCGAGATCCTTTTCGCCGAGGGCGTCGCAATCGAGGGTGAGGAGGAGTCAGGGATTCCGACTGCGCTTGAGCTTTGCCACGACGTAGACATTATCCTGCTCTGCCTCGGCGAAGCCGCCGCGATGAGCGGGGAGGCGGCCTCGCGCGCAAGTCTTGGCCTTCCCGGCCGCCAGGAGGCGCTGGCTTGGGCGGCTCTTAGCCTCGGCAAGCCGGTGGTCGCGCTGCTCTCCAGCGGGCGCCCGTTGACGCTGCCTTGGCTGTTCGAGCGCGCGGCGGCTTCGGTCGCGACCTGGTTTCTCGGGACCGAGGCGGGCGACGCCATCGCTGACGTGCTGACCGGCCGTTTCAATCCCGCGGGGCGGCTGCCGGTCACCTGGCCCCGCGCGGTCGGCCAGGTCCCGATCTTTTACGCCGCGCGGCCTTCGGGGCGCCCGTTCGATCCAAGCGACCCCTATACCAGCAGATATCTCGATATTTCGGTCGAGCCGCAGTTCTATTTCGGACACGGCCTCTCCTACAACCGTTTCGCGCTGTCGAATTTTTGCGCAATAACGCAAAGCTTCGGCCCCGCCGATGTGATCCGGCTCAGCGTCGAGGTCATCAACGAGGGACCGATGCAGGGCGAGGCGACGGTTTTTCTCTTCGCGCGGGACGTCGTCGCGTCGGTCGCCCGTCCGGTGCTTGAACTCAAGAGATTCGCGAGGATCATGCTCGGCCCCGGCGAAAGCGATGTGCTCGATTTCGCGTTTCCCGCAGCCGAACTCAGCTTTCCCGGCGCGGATTTCCGGCCGTGCTTCGAGCCCGGCGCCTTCGAGTTTTCAGTGGGATTCAGCGCCGACCCGAAAGGGCTGGCGACGATCCGCTTGCTCTGCGGGGATTAAGCAGGCGCGGAAAAACGCAGCACGCGGTCTTGCGGAAAATCATAGAGCTTGCCGGTTTCGGTCCAGTCGGGCGCGCAGATGGCGGCGATTTTGGGCGCGAGTTCTTCCGGCGTTTTCAAAATCAGGGGGTCCTCGCCGGGCATGGCCTGCGCCCGCATCTTGGTGCGCATCGGCCCCGGATTGACGAGCATGACCCGCACCGGGGTGATGTTCATCGTTTCCGCCGCATAGGTCCGCGCCAGCGCTTCGAGCGCGGCTTTCGAGGCGGCGTATGGCCCCCAATAAGGTCTGAAAACGGAGGCGTGCGCGACGCCCGAGGTGATGAATGCGGCGCGGCCCGCGTCGGAGGCCCGCAGCAGCGGGTCGAGCGAGCGAATGAGCCGCCAGTTGGCTGTGACGTTGACCGCGAATGTCTCATCCCAGTGGCGCGGTTCGACGTGGCCGAGCGGGCTTATCGGCCCCAGCGCGCCGGCGTTGCCGACGAGGATGTCGAGCTTGCCCCAGCGCGCGAAGATCGTTGCGCCGAGCCGGTCGAGCGCGTCGAAATCCGTGACGTCGCAAGGCGTCAGGGTCGCGCCCTCTCCGCCTTCCGCGCGGATCGCATCGTCGAGGTCCTCGAGCGCGCCCTGGGTCCGCGCGAGCGCGATGACATGGGCGCCGGCCCGCGCCAGTTCGAGGGCGACGGCGCGGCCGATGCCGCGCGAGGCGCCGGTGACGAGGGCGATGCGGCCGTGAAGGGAAGCTGGCATGGACGGCCCTGCGCGCGACGGGGAGGGGGTTGTCGGCGAAGCTCTAAACTGCTCCAGGGAGAAGCGGAAGTCGGCATTTGGCGCCGACTGTCAGACGCCGAATTGATCCGGCCCCTCGAACAAAGGGATCTAACTGGCTTCGGCGAGCAGCGAAAGCTGACTTTTCGTCTCGCCCGTAAGATCTGTGAGGTGGGTCGGATAGTCGCCGGTGAAGCAATGGTCGGTGAATTGCGGGCGCAGCGGATCGCGCCCCTTTTCGCCCATGGCGCGATAGGTGCCGTCGACGGACAGGAACGCCAGCGAATCGCAGCCGATATAGTCGCGCATTTCGTCGAGGGTGTGCGTAGCGGCGAGGAGGTTTTCGCGCACCGGCGTGTCGATGCCGTAGTAATCGGGGTGGGTGATCGGCGGCGACGAAATCCGGAAATGCACCTCTCGGGCGCCGGCTTCGCGCATCATCTGCACAATCTTGACGGAGGTCGTGCCGCGCACGATGGAATCGTCGATGAGAACGATGCGCTTGCCTTCCACGACCGCGCGGTTGGCGCTGTGCTTCAGCCGCACCCCTAGCTCGCGCACGGATTGAGTCGGCTGGATGAAGGTGCGCCCGACGTAATGATTGCGGATAATGCCGAGTTCGAACGGAACTCTGGACGCCTGCGCATAGCCGATCGCGGCGGGCACCCCTGAGTCCGGCACCGGCACGACGACGTCGGCTTCGATGCCCGCCTCCCGCGCCAGCTCCGCCCCCATGGCCTTGCGCACATTATAGACCGGGCGGCCATGCACGATGGAGTCGGGCCGCGCGAAATAAATGTATTCGAAGATGCAGGGGCGCATCGGGCGCGGCGGGAAAGGCCGCAGGCTCTCGACGCCTTCTTCCGAAATGACGACGATCTCGCCGTTTTCGACATCGCGGACGAAGCGCGCGCCGATGATGTCGAGCGCGCAGGTTTCCGAGGCGAAAAGATAATGGCCGTCAAGCTCGCCGAGCACCAGCGGCCTGATGCCGAGCGGATCGCGCGCGCCGATCAGCATGGTGTTGGAGAGCGCGACGAGTGCGTAGGAGCCTTCGAGCGCGCGCAGCGCCTCGACGAAGCGCTCGACGATGCGCGGCCGGCGGCTGCGCGCCATCAGATGCAGGATGACTTCGGTGTCCGAGGTCGACTGATAGATCGCGCCGCTCTGCACCAGATCGCGCCGCAACGTCAGGCCATTGGTGAGATTGCCGTTATGGGCGACCGCGAAGCCGCCCGAATTCAGTTCGGCGAAGAGCGGCTGCACATTGCGCAGGATGGTCTCGCCAGTGGTCGAATAGCGCACATGGCCGATCGCCGATTCGCCCGGCAGGCGCTGGATCGTCGAGGCTTTTGAGAAGTGATCGCCGACGAGGCCGAGCCGACGTTCGGAATTGTAGCGTCGCCCGTCGAAAGAGACGATGCCGGCCGCCTCCTGGCCGCGATGCTGCAGGGCGTGAAGACCGAGGGCGGTGACGGCAGCGGCGTCCGGGTGGCCGAAAATGCCGAAGACACCGCATTCTTCGCGCAATCTATCCGCGTCGAGGTCGAGGTCCGTCAAGCCAAATTCAGCTTGTTCCGGATCGGGTTGATCCGGATCAGATTGGCCAGCGACATCCATAACCGTCTCCTGCGACTGTTCCGATCCGACGGCGCGGCGTTTCAAAGTTTTGCGGGCCCGGAACCTTACGTCAGCCGCGCCTTCGCGAAGAGGAAGCGGCGCTGGCGACATAAAATCTACATAGTCTAATGCGCGTGATTCGTCGACCCCACACGCGACATTCTCACGACACTCTATTGTCGCACCCAGGCGGGCTATGTTTTCTTGACTTGTCCGGCGCGGGCCTGGGGCGTCAGGCGGACTTCAGGTCTTCTTTCCGCCTGCGGGCTTGTCGGCGGGCGGAAGCGGCGCCGATTTCGGCTCGACGTCGCTGTCGGGGGTCGCCTCCTCGCTGGGGGCGGCGGCCTTGGGTTGCTTGAGCTTGGCGAGAATGCCGTCCGGATCATTCGGCAGCATGGCCATGAGCTGATCGCCGGTCGCCTGCAACAGCGGCCGCATGCGGGCCGTCTTGACCCACGCGGGCTGGGTTTTCTCCGGAACGAGCCAGTTGAAAAAGACGAAGGCGATGACGCAAAGAAAAAGACCGCGCGCCGCCCCGAACAGGAAGCCCAGCGAGCGATCGAGCGCGCCGACCTTGGAATCGAGAATGGCGTCCGACAGTTTGATCGTAATCAGCGAGACGACGATGAGGGTCACGAAGAAGACGGCGGCGGCGGAGACGGCGAGCGCGATGACGTCCTTCGAGATATAGGGCTTCACATAAGGCAGCACGAGCGGATGAAGGTAGACTGCGGCGAGCGCCGCCGCGCCCCATGACGCGATCGCCAGCACCTCGCGCGTGAACCCGCGCAGCATGGCGAGGAAGGCCGAAATCAGCATCACGACGATCAAGCCGAGATCAAGATAGGATGGCATTGTTCTGGCCTTTCGCGCCGAAATCCCGCGCTCGATGTCCGCCGCCCCGGAAAGCGCCGCAGCTATCGCCTAAACGCGCCGCTAAATCCAGCGCCGAAACGAGCAATATCCAATGATTGCGCCGGAAATGGCGCGATGCCTTATAGCGAGCCGGCAGGCTCCAGTCATCCGCCCGTGCCGCGCGGCTTGCGCCCGGCGGTGATTTCCACGACGAGATCGGAGATGTGCGCGCAATCGCGCAGGACGAGGTCTTTTGGCGCGGCGATGTCCTTTGGCCCGCCGCCGCCCCGCTCGGCGGGTCCTTGCGGGATCGTCGCGCGGCGAAAGCCGAGTTTCGCCGCCTCCTTCAGCCGCGCCGGCCCGTGCGAGACCGGCCGGATCGCGCCCGAGAGGCCGATCTCGCCGAAAAACACGCAATCGGCGCCAAGAGCGATGTTGCTCAGCGAGGAGATCAACGCGGCGGCGGCGGCGAGATCGGCGGCCGGCTCGCCGACCCTAAGGCCCCCGGCGACGGTGAGATAGATGTCGTACTGGCTGAGTTTCAGCCCGGCATGGGTCTCCAGCACGGCGACGATCATGGCGAGGCGCGAGGCGTCCCAGCCGACCACCGCGCGGCGCGGCGTCCCGAGCGAACTCTGCGCGACCAGCGCCTGAAACTCGACGAGAAGCGGGCGCGAGCCCTCCATTCCCGCGAAGACCGCCGCGCCAGGCGCTGCGAGGTCCCGCGCGGACAGGAATAGCGCGGAGGGATTTTCGACTTCCGCCAGCCCGCGCCCGGTCATCTCGAAGACGCCGATCTCGTCGGTCGCGCCGAAGCGGTTCTTGACCGCGCGCAGGACGCGCAAATCGCGGCCGCCTTCACCCTCGAAGGACAGCACCGCATCGACCATATGCTCGACGACGCGCGGCCCCGCGATCTGCCCGTCCTTGGTGACGTGGCCGACGAGAATCACAGCGGTGCCGGTCGTCTTGGCGAAGCGGATCAGCGCCTGCGCCGCGCCGCGAACCTGGCTCACCGTTCCCGGCGTCGATTCGATGAGGCTCGTCCACATGGTCTGGATGGAGTCGATGACGACGAGGGCGGGGCGCTGGCCCGCGCCGAGCGTCGCGACAATGTCCTCGACGCTGGTCTCCGCGGCGAGTTCGACGGGGCTCTCGCCAAGCCCTAAGCGCTGCGCCCTGAGGCGCACCTGATCGACCGCCTCCTCGCCGGAAATATAGACGACGCGCCGGCCCGCAGTCGCAAGCGCGGCGCAGGCCTGGATGAGCAGAGTGGATTTGCCGATGCCGGGCTCGCCGCCGAGCAGCAGCACAGAGCCGGAAACGAAGCCGCCGCCGCTGACGCGGTCAAGTTCGCCCATGCCGGTGAGGATGCGCGGGGGGGCGGGCTGGTCCGCCTCGATCAGCTTCGCGAGATGGAACACGCGCCCCTTGCGCACGCCAAGGGCCGCCTGTGCGCCGATGCCGGCGGCGGCGCTCTCCTCGACGATGGTGTTCCATTCGCCGCAGGCCTCGCAGCGGCCCTGCCAGCGCTGGGTCAGCGCGCCGCAACTCTGGCAGGCGAAAGACGCGCGGGGCTTCGCCATCAGATCCTGGCCATTACATCTGATCCGGCAGGGCGTCTTCCCGGGCGAGATTGGAGAAGCGGGTCATTTCCGCCTCGAAGGCGAGTTCGACGGTTCCGGTCGGGCCATGGCGCTGCTTGCCGATGATGACTTCGGCGCGGCCATGAAAGCGCTCCATGTCGGTCTGCCAGGCGATGAACTCCTCGGTACCCTCGCGCGGCTGCTTGTTTTTCAAATAATATTCCTCGCGAAACACGAACATGACGACGTCGGCGTCCTGCTCGATGGAGCCCGATTCGCGCAGGTCCGACAATTGCGGGCGCTTGTCGTCGCGGCTCTCGACCTGCCGCGACAGCTGCGACAGCGCGATCACCGGCACGTTCATCTCCTTGGCCAGCGCCTTGAGGCCGGTGGTGATCTCGGTGACTTCCTGCACGCGGCTGTCGGTGCGGCTCGTTTTCGAGCCGCCGAGCAATTGTAGATAGTCAATGACCAGCACGTCGAGCCCGCGCTGGCGCTTCAAGCGGCGCGCCCGCGCGGTGAGTTGCGCGATCGACAGGCCGCCGGTCTGGTCGATGTAGAAGGGGATCGACTGCATCAGCCGCGCCGCATCCGCGATGCGATGGAATTCGGCCTCCGAGATGTCGCCGCGCCGGATCTTGTAGGAGGCCACGCCCGCCTGTTCGGCGATAACGCGGGTCGCGAGCTGCTCGGCCGACATTTCGAGCGAGAAAAACCCGACGACGCCGCCATTGGTCGTCTCATGCGAGCCGTCGGGGCGGACGCTGAATTCATAGGCTTTGGCGATGTTGAAGGCGATATTGGTCGCGAGCGCCGTCTTGCCCATGCCGGGACGCCCGGCGACGATGACGAGATCGGAGGCCTGCAGGCCGCCCATATAGCGGTCGAGATCGGTGAGGCCGGTCGCGACGCCGGAGAGCTGCCCGTCGCGCTGGAACGCTTTCGCCGCCATGTCGACGGCGATGGTGAGCGCGTCGGAAAAGCGCTGGAAGCCGCCCTCGTAACGACCCGTCTCGGCGACGGCGTAAAGCTTGCGCTCGGCCTCCTCGATCTGCCCGCGCGGCGTCGCATCGACCGGCGCGTCATAGGCCGCATTGACGATGTCTTCGCCGATCAGGATGAGATCGCGCCTTGTGGCGAGGTCATGGATGGTGCGGCCGTAATGCTCGGCATTGATGACGGTGGTCGCCTCGGCCGCGAGGCGCGCAAGATATTGCGGCACGGTGACGCCGCCAAGATCATGGTCGCCGAGAAAGGTCTTGAGCGTGATCGGGGAGGCGAGTTTTCCCGCGCGGATCAACTGCCCCGCGACGTCGAAGATGCGGCGGTGCACGTCCTCTGAGAAATGATCCGCGCGCAGGAAATCCGAGACGCGGTCGAAGGCGTCATTATTGACGAGGATGGCCCCGAGCAGGGCCTGCTCCGCCTCGATATTATGGGGGGCGACCCGGAACGCCGGCTCGCGGGGGCCGGCGAGGCCCAGTCTTTCGGCAAAATTCTCATTGGCTGGCATGGACGGTCTCGTAAGCCCGAATCAGAGGATGCGGGACCGTTCTTGTCGCACACCGGGACGGCTCGTGGGAACAAAAGCGGCCGCCACGCAGGCAGGATCCCGCTATTCACATGCGCGGAAAAATCGACCAAAGAGGGCTGGACTCGGGCGGGCGGTAGAGCGCTCAGCGGTTTTTCAGCAGCTTCGCCGCGCGCGGGGCGTAATAGGTCAGCACCGCATCGGCGCCGGCGCGCTTGAACGCTAAAAGGCTCTCCATCATCGCCTTGTCGCCGTCGAGCCAGCCGTTTGCGACAGCGGCCTCGATCATCGCGTACTCGCCCGACACCTGATAGGCGAAGGTCGGAAAACCGAAAGATTCCTTCACCCGCTGGATGATATCGAGATAGGGCAGGCCCGGCTTCACCATCACAATGTCGGCGCCCTCCGCGATGTCCTGCGCGACCTCGCGCAGCGCCTCGTTGGAATTGGCCGGGTCCATCTGATAGGTGCGCTTGTCGCCGGTGAGCGTCTTGCTGGAGCCGACGGCGTCGCGAAACGGGCCATAGAAGGCCGAGGCGTATTTGGCGGCGTAGGCCAGGATCTGCACCCACTGGAAGCCCTCGGCGTCGAGGGCGGCGCGGATCGCGCGGACGCGGCCGTCCATCATGTCTGAGGGCGCGATCATGTCGGCGCCCGCGCGGGCCTGGTTCAGCGCCTGCTTCACCAGCGCCTCGACGGTCTCGTCGTTGAGAATCTCCTCGCCGCGCAAAAGGCCGTCATGGCCGTGGCTGGTATAGGGATCGAGCGCGACATCGGTGATGAGGCCGATGCCCGGCGTCGTCTCCTTGATCGCGCGGACGGCGCGGCAGATCAGATTTTCGGGATTATGCGCTTCGCTGCCCGCCTCGTCGCGCAGGGCAGGCTCGGTATAGGGAAACAGCGCGATCGCCGGAATCCCGAGGGCCAGCGCCTCGCGCGCGCTATCGACCGCCGCGTCGATGGAGAGCCGCTGCACGCCCGGCATGGAGGCGATGGGCTGACGCAGATTTACCCCCTCGCAGACGAAGATCGGCCAGATGAGATCGCCCGCCGTCAGCACGTTCTCCCGCACGAGGGCGCGGGTCCACTCCGATTTCCGGTTGCGCCGCATGCGGGGGAAAAGGGGCGGCTGCGTCGCCGCTTCCGCGGCCGGCGCGGCAGGCGCCCGCAGTTCTGCGGCCGGGCGGCGGTTCGATTTAGGATTGAGCGGCCAGATCATGCAAAATTTCCGCGGCGGGCGCTGGTGGAACGGGAACGATCTGTAGGCTGGCCGCCTCATCCCCGCAAGCCGAAGGAAAAGGCTCGGAGAATCAAACGGGGCGCAGATGGGGTTTCCCGTCGATGGAGTTCTGGCGCGCGACCAGTTGCGCGGTGGGGAGCGACCGGCGGCCGTATCGAGCGCGACGGCGCGCTCTTGTTCACAGGCGCTCCGTGCGCGGAAGATGACGTGTCCTCAAACCGTCGCTTCTTAAGCGGATGCAGCCGAATTGTCAGGAGAATTGCGCGCCACAAAAACCGTCTCCATCGACAAATCGGCGCAGATCCGATTTGTTCCAAAAGACACTCGACGCTCGAAAGCCTCCAAAACGCGCGTAACGACGGTTGGCGGCTGCAGACCGAAAAGCATCTTCGCCGCATTTTGCGCGGGACGAACGATCGTCGCATGCAGCAACGAGGCCTTCGCCAACTTTTTGCGCCACTGTTCTTCATTGTACGGCATCGATCGCAGAAGGCTCCATTCCCGTTGGAAGAAATCGACTTCGATGAAACCTGCAGCCTGGAGGGTCTGATTCAGATCAGAAAAATTCGTTTTCCAGGGATGACCGAAATTCAGGATGAAGGCGTCGGTGGCGCCGAATTTATGAGGCGACTTGGAAAATTTCAGAATCGTATCCTTGAAGGAGACATTGCCTTGGCCATCCAAAGGAACCGCGGACACGAAAAGGCCGCCGGGGGCGAGCAGTTTTCGAATCTCGCCAATAACTTCGTCCGGATTATAAAGATGTTCGATGACATGATTTGAAAATATCACATCAAAATTCCGCTCTGGAAATTCTCCTATTTTTGTCAAATCCTGAATACTGAAATTGACTCCCTCAACGTCGGTGAACTCGGCCCTCAGGGTGTTGCTCCAGTCCGCGGCTTTGATCGTCGCATTCGGCGCCCTTAGCCGAAGAAAAAACAGCTCCGCGCCGCCACCGCAGCCGATGGAGAGGATTTTTTCGGCATCGCGCGGCACGGCCTTCATTTTCCATGAAAACTCATTCCACAGCGCCTCAGCTTCATGATCCGGCAAACCTTTGCTCTTGAGAACGCGCTTGGCGCGATCCTCTTCGTCAGTCCACCATTTCACGTCCTGTTCGTCGAGACGCGTTATTTCGACATCCGGCGCTCCGTGCCTGACGACAATGGAATCACGCGAGTCGTGAACGCGATTCAAGGCCGTCTTTCGCGCGACAGGATCGTTGCCGTTCAAAAAGGGATGGCTTTGCAAGAATGAATGAAGATGCGGATCGTTTACTGAGACCAAAACGGCTGGTTCACTTGCGACTTGGATGTTTCGCATATGGCGCCGGCTCCAATCAATTTTGCGCTTTGAGTGCGCAAATGCTTACAAAACTGCTTCGGCGCGTGCGGAAAGGCTCGCGCTGAGGGCGGCTCGTCATGTGGCTGTTATATCTGGCGGAACTCGGCGGCGCGCCGATCCGGCGGCGCCTTGGGATGGCGATGATCTTGCGTCGGCGGACAATGACATTAGTCCGGATTTTCGGCAATTGCCTTTCGTCACTCAATCGCAGCAGCCTTGAGCTGATCGCGCTGCGGGAAGGGTTTCGCAGCAAACGCATAACGCTTGCGCTGGACTGCCGACCTACTAGATGGTAGGTTAAATGCATGAACTTTGAAACCCGAGCCGCGCTCCTGAAGGAAGCTGAGTTTTTGGTGCGAACGCGCGGCTATTCCGCCTTCAGCTACGCCGACCTCGCCCAGCGCGTTTCGATCGCGAAAGCGAGCGTTCACCACCATTTTCCGAGAAAAGAGGATTTAATCACTGTCTTGGTGAGTGAATACGTCGCAGCTTTCGCGCAAACGCTGGCGCGCATCGAGCGCGAGAACGCCACGGCGGCGGACCGGCTGGCGGCCTATGCGAGGCTTTTCCTCGATGGGTTCGAGAGAGGGATGCTCCCGCTGTGCGGGGCGCTGTCGGCGGAGCGCGCCGCCCTACCGGAAAGGCTGCGCGCGAGCGTGCGGGACTTCTTTCAGCTTCACCTCGACTGGTTGTCGCACGTCGTCGCGGAGGGTGTCGCCGCCGGCGACCTCCGCGCGGACGCCTCGCCCCGCCTGGCGGCCTTGACGCTGCTCAGCGCCCTTGAAGGCGGTAGTTTCGTGGGATGGGCGCTGGAGCAGAGCGCCGCCGTGCTTTCAGCTTTCGCGGAGGCGCTGCGCAGTCTCAAGCGCGGTGCGGAGGTCCCATAACGGCGTCCGAGCCAGGAATTCGCCCTGAGCGGCTCCAATGCGCCGGCCGGAAGGCGACGAAGCCCTCCCGTGGAAGGGCCCCTTCGCGAACCCTCGGGAGAGCGTCCGCGATCCAACATCGAGATGAGGATTGATCATGCCCAAATATATCATCGAACGCGATATCCCCGGCGCCGGCAAGCTCGGCGCGCCGGACCTCGCCGCGATCTCCCAGAAATCCTGCAGCGTTCTCAACGAGATGGGGCCGAAGATCCAATGGGTGGAGAGCTTCGTCACGGACGACAAGGTCTATTGCATCTATATCGCCCCTGACGCGCAGGCGGTGAGCGAGCACGCCAAACGCGGCGGCTTTCCCGCCAACCGCATCTCCGAGGTAAGAACGACGATCGATCCGACTACCGCCGAAGCCTGATCGCGCGCGATGCCGCCGCCAGGTTCAAGGAACGAAAAGACGGCGCCCATTGCGGCGCCGCCGGTCTCCTGCCGGGCTGCGCGCTCACATGATCTCGTCGCGCGGGGCGAGAATTTGCCGCGCGCGCTCTATCGCCGCCGGATCGCGCCCGGCGTTGGCGGCGAAGGCGAGCAGCATCGCTTCGTCCGAGCTGAGAAAATCGAGCACGCCGACGAAAAATCCAGGCTCCGCCGCGGCCCGGCGCAGATCGCCGACGTCGAGCCCGGAAAGGCTCATGAACCGTTCGAGACTCACGGGATCCGCGGCGATATAGGTTAGAACCTCGATCGCGAGCGCCTGCGCCGATTCGCGCGGCGATTCGCGCGGCTCTTGGGACTTGCCGCCAAACGGCCGATTGCCTCGACTTTGCATATTGGCGATATCCCTTTCGTCAATTTCTATCCGTTAAGGCTTACGCCTATGATCGGATGGCTCGCAGCCGAGGACGGTCCGCCGTCCGCAATGGGCGGAATAGGGTTCTCCATGCAGAAAACCATCCTGATCGTAGAGGACAATGAGTTGAACATGAAGCTGTTCAACGATCTCCTCGAGGCGCACGGCTACAAGACGGTGCAGACCCGCAGCGGCGTCGAGGCGGTGGGGCTCGCGCGCGAGCACCGGCCGGACCTCATTCTGATGGACATTCAATTGCCGGAGGTCTCCGGTCTCGAGGTCACGCGATGGCTGAAAGAGGACGAAGCGCTGCGCCATATTCCCGTCATCGCCATCACCGCCTTCGCGATGAAGGGCGACGAGGAGAAGATTCGCCAGGGCGGCTGCGAGGCCTATCTCTCGAAGCCGATTTCGATCGTCAAATTCATCGAAACGATAAGGCTTTATCTGCACGAACAATGATTTTTTCGCCGCTTTTGGCCTTAGCTTTCGCTGGCCCGGCGCAAGCGCGCGCCGGAGGGAGAGCACTATGACCGCGCGCGTTCTCGTCGTCGACGACATCCTCGCCAATCTCAAACTGCTCGAAGCGCGCCTCACCGCCGATTATTTCGACGTCGTCACCTGCACCAACGGCCCCGACGCGCTGAAAATCTGCGCCGCCGGCGATTGCGACATCGTTCTGCTCGACGTCATGATGCCGGGGATGAATGGATTCGAGGTCTGCCGCCGCCTGAAAGCCGATCCGGCGACGTGGCATATCCCCGTCGTGATGGTGACCGCGCTCGATCAGGCTGCCGACCGGCTGGCTGGCCTTGAGGCTGGCGCCGACGATTTCCTGACTAAGCCGATCGATGAAATCGCGCTTCTCGCCCGCGTGCGCTCGCTCTCCCGCCTTCGGCTCGCGCTCTACGAATTGCGCACGCGATCGATGCACGCGGCGCAGCTCGGCATCAATGGTCCGCTCGCCACGGCGGCGGCGTTGGCGGAAACCGGCGAGGGCGGCCGCATTCTCGTCGTCGACGACCGCCGTTCGTCGAGCGAAACGATCGCCGCCGCCCTCAAAGCCTCTCATGAGGTTGAACTCGAGCCGGACGCGCTGGAGGCTCTGGTCGAGGGGGCCGCCGGCGATTACGATCTTTTCATCGTCAGCCTCAGCCTCGCCGCCTATGATGGGTTGCGGCTCTGCAGCCAGGTCCGCGCCGTCGAGGCGACGCGCCAAATCCCGATCCTCGCCGTCGCCGAGCCGGAAGATCGCGCGAGGATGCTGCGCGGCCTCGACCTCGGGGTGAATGATTTTCTGCTGCGCCCGATCGACCGCAATGAACTCCTCGCGCGGGTGCGCACGCTGATGCGCCGCAAACGCTACGCCGACAGCTTGCGCCAGAACGTCGAAACCTCGATGGAGATGGCCGTGGTCGACGCCCTGACGGGCCTTTATAATCGCCGCTATCTCGACGGCGCCCTCGCCGGGCTCGTCGAAGAAGCGCGGCGCAAACGGCGTCCGCTCGCTTTGATGATGTTCGACATCGACCACTTCAAGACCGTCAACGACGTTTATGGCCACGCGGCCGGCGATCAATTGCTGCAGGCTCTTTCGGCCCGGATCAGGAAGTTGATCCGCGGCTCCGATCTCTTTTGCCGCCTTAGCGGCGATGAATTCGTCATCGTCATGCCCGAAACGCGCCTCGACGTCGCAGCCAAGGCGGCCGAGCGGATACGGGCAGGGGTCGCCGTCGAAGGTTTTCCCCTCGCGGCGTCGAAAAAGGCGCTGTCGGTGACGATTTCGATGGGAATCGCGGAAAGCGGCGAGGACGCGGCGGAGCTGATGCGCCAGGCCGACAAGGGGCTCTATCGATCGAAGCAGGCCGGACGCAACCGCGTCTCCGCCGACGCGCCGGCGCCTCAACAGGCCGCGGGGCTCGCGCGAGGCCGTTTTGAGCCGCTCGGGCTTGCAAAGCGAAGCCGCTAAAACATTTTCCGATCCAATGCGACCAGAGGAAATCTCTGGCTTTGTCTTAGCGCGTTTTCTGAACGCGGCCCAATATCCGAATCGCTCGAAAATG
>JBKQMI010000029.1:0-7694 GCA_052146775.1 Methylocella sp.
GCAGACTGGCCAAGGATTGGGAATGCCTCAACCGCAAGGCGCTTGCCTTCCTGCGCCTCGCCTCCATCCGCCTCATGCTGCGAAAGCTCTGTAATCCCGCATGATGTTCCCGGACAGACTCTCAGGATCCGCAATCACCGGCGCTGTAGCGGTGCCATCGGTCAGCCGTTTGAGCAATTCGGCAATATAGGGAGAGCGCACGCGATCTAGGCGGAAAGCCTGGACAGATCCGAAAAATTGAACAGAGCTGAGGCCAGCAGCAGTATCGCTACGCGTAACAAACAGGCAACGCAGCTTGTCCTGTTCTAGGAGGCCCGCCACCATATCCCAGAAGGGATTGCTCTGCCGCAACGTAGCGGGATCAAGCCATATCTTGTTGGGCAGAAAGCGTTCCCGGTTACGCGCTTGATAGTCGTCGAACTGATCGAAGATAATCAATGGGGTGCGCATTTCTGCGTCATTGAGCCGGACAAGCTCCTGCTCCACGTCCGCGAACGCAGGCAAATGTCGCCCAGCCGATTTTGCCTGGCTATCAGTTGGTTTGGCGTTGGCATCGGAGCCGACTGCGCCATTTGTCGTCAAGGCGCTCTTCAGGGCCTTAAACGGGCTCCGCTCCCAATCATTGACCCACCAATCGTCGAGCAGAAGTGGCTGGACGGATTTGTCATCCCTGAGTTTCCGCAGGAGGCCGGCCCGCACGAGCGCTGATTTCCCAGAGCCCGACTCGCCTTCCAGAAACACGATCTGCTTGGCGAGGCATTGCTGGAGAAGATAATTGATGTCATCCGCACGCCCGACCAGATGCTCTGCGTTGTCACGATCAAGCCTAAGTGCATCGGGCTTTAGGAGGTGAGAATGGCGCGTGCGCCATTTTACCAGCATCCAGATGCCAAAGATGAAAATTGCGGCGTAGAGGGCGACAGACGCCGAAAGCGGCAGTCCCTTAATACTATTAATGATCTCGTTCCCCGTACCAATTAGCCCGCCCACTGCGGTGAGAATCCCGGAGATGAGCAGAAGCTGCTTTTGGGTGCTGTCGGAGATCATGTTTTTGTCAACCTTCGAAGGTTTTCTACATGATGTTGAAAAACGCAAAGCACTCGCTGAGAGTTAGACCGCGTCCCGTGGCCGAACCGGATCTTTCTCCCCTCCAATTCCTAAACTAGACCACTCCGGCACGAATGTCCGCACTTAACACCGCTCGGGCGATGTGCCGAGGGCTCCAAGGTCCGCTTCGGTGAAGGGTTTCGGACGCCGGCCGTTTCTGGGCGATCACTGGATGTCAGCAGTCCACCAATCCGGGCGTAATGGGCGGGCGCCTATTGTCCGATTTTATCCAATAGGTCGACGTTGCATCATTTCGCCGGCATCTGCCCAGACCGACGCGTCCACTCCGCCCGCTCAAAATCCTCGAAGGCGGCGATCATGGCGCGATAGGTGCGTTCCGCCACGGTCGCGTCGAGGCCCTGGGCCTCCGCGTCCGCACGCACTTTCGCGATGATCGCCTCGACCCGGGCCGGCGCGCTGACGGCCGCCGGGTCCTTCTTGAAGCGGCTGGCCTCGGCGACGTATTTCCCGCGCTCGGCCATCAGGGCGACGATCGCGTGGTCGATCCGGTCGATGTTTTGCCGCACCTCGGCGAGCGTCTCGCAGCATTTGCCGCCGTCGACCGAGGGGCTGCCCCAGTAGGCGGGATGGGTCGCCGCATCGTCGGCGCGGGCGGCGCGGAAAACGAGGAGCGAAAGGGCGAGCAGGATTTTGCGCATGGGCGGACGTCGCTTGGGCTCAGGACGGGCAGGGATACTCCGGACTGCCGCGCCCGACAAATTTTCGGAACAAAAGCTAACGTGGAAGGCGGAGTCCATGCTAGTGTGTTCTTGTTGCGTTCTAATAAGGCGTACGGGCTTGGGCAATAGGGGAAGTTTTCCGGGAAAAATAGTTTGGCGTCATGGCCGGGCTAGTCGTCGCTTGCCGGCCATAACCGGGGAATCCGTCCGCAAAGAGCCCCAAAAGAAATTTCTCACCGAATATCGCGTGGAACCTCTTGATATGTCCGGATTCGCGGTCAGAAATGGAAGGAAACGGAAGCACAATTTTGTGGCATATCGCGCTTGGGACGCGTCCCAGGCGCGTTGCGCGCGCGTTTCGGAAGGATCGGCCCCTGCGGTTTGGACGCTGGAGCAAACATCGTAGTCAAGCTGTGAAAATTGCAACGCAGCTTGGCGCGCATCCGGCCGCGCCACGATTTTCGCCGAAGCAAAAAGCCGCCGCGTCGGGTGCGCCCGCAGATATGCGTGAATCCGAGGAAGTCGAATGTCTCCGGTTTGCCCGCGCCGCGCCGCTTTCGGTTCGGAAGTTGCAGACTTTGGCGCCTATCCCTCTGAAATCGCTTTGACGCATTGTGCTCGTGCGGCCTCGCCAAGGCGAAAGCGACGCTGGAGGCCGTCGAGGCCGATCCGAAGAAGCGCGGCCGAGCGTCAGCGCTCGGGCGCCTCCTCCTTCATCGCGGCGATGAACCTGCGGATGCGCGCCGCATTGGCGCCGAAGTCGTGCTTGCCGATGCGCGAGACGCAGCGCACGTCGATCGCCGTCCGCGTCGCCCCGGGTTGGATGCGGATCGCGATGTCGCTGACGAGGCCGAAGAACAGCGACCGGTCGGTCGCCTCGATCAGAGCCGAGCCGTCGCCGGCGAGGTTCGGCGGCTCGGCGTCGACGATGCGCCAGCCGAGGTCGCTCGCGACGCTGAGCGACTGCCGATAGGCCTCGGTCGGGTCCATCTCGACCTTCACCGTCTCGATGTCGGGATAGGCCGCCTGCTGCGCCGCGCGCGTCTCGTCGTCCAGTGGCGGCGGCTCGGCTCCGGCGCGCGCCGCGCGCGCCTTGGTCGAGAGCATGAACGGCGGAGGCGACGCGAGGTCGGTCGAGACCTCACTGATCGGCGGCAGGGCGAACGCGACGACGGCGAGATAGGCGGGATAGACGATCAGCGCCGCGGCGAGGGCGAAGCCGAACGCCGCCTGTCCCGCGCCCTTGAGCCCGTCGCGCCAGATCGTGACGGCGGCGGCTCCGGCGAGCACGACGGCGACCGCCGCGATGACGAGGGCGGCGGCGAAGACGGTCAGCGCGGCCGGCGGATCGGCGGCGTGAATGCGCGCCAGCGCGACCGCCACCACCGCGATCGCCGCGGCGAAGATGGCGAGCCGCCGCGACCATCGGGCTGCGCCTGCGACCGGCTCCTCGACGATCAGCCGGCGCAAGGTCCCGCCGCTCGCTTCAGGCTATTTGACGCCCCCCGAGGCGAGACCGTTACGGGACGTGATCTCGCCGCCGGCGTCGTTGAAGTTCTTCGGATCGTCGCCAAGCTGCACCGTCGGCATGCAATCGGGGTTGCAGGAGTAGGATACGCGCGAAGCGCCGTTCTGCAAGACCACGACCGACTTGTTCGGAAGAACGCGCAGCTGCCTTTCGAGGATGACCTTGCCCTCGGGATCGAGGGCGATGAGGTTCGTCTCTCCGTATCCCTTGCCGGTGATGACCATCGCGCCGCCGGTTTTCAGCATCGTCACGTCGGCGATCATCGGATTGCCGACGACGAGGGTCGACGTTCCCTCCGGAAGCTTGGCGATCTTGGCCTCGTCGAGCGTGATCGCCAGCACCTCCGAGGACGCTTCCGCGCGGGCCGGCTGCGAGCCGAAGGCGACCATAAAAGCGAGGGCGAGCCAAAAGCGCGACGACATCGAAACGACCTCTTTACGCGGGTACATGGTTACGCGGGCACGAGGCCATTATGGCCCGCGATTGGTGAACGAAACTTCAATGTCGGGCGAGGCGCCGCGCCGTCATGCGGCGGGAAATATCGTCGCCCCCTCGTCTGCGGCGCCGATGAAACCGCGAAACGCGCCGAACAGCTCGCGGCCCATGCCCACATGCGCCGCCGCGAGATCGCCGTGCGCCTGCGGTCTGGCGTTCCATTCCTCGGCCGGGACCTTCACCTCGAGCCGGCCGGCCGGCGCGTCGAGGCGGATGACGTCGCCGTCGCGGATCCTGCCGATCGCGCCGCCCGCGGCGGCCTCGGGCGTCACATGCAGCGCCGACGGCACCTTGCCCGACGCGCCGGACAGGCGCCCGTCGGTGACCAGCGCCACCCGGTGGCCGCGGTCCTGCAACACGCCGAGCGGCGGCATCAGCTTGTGCAGCTCCGGCATGCCGATCGCCTTCGGTCCCTGGAAGCGGAGGACGGCGACCACGTCGCAGTCGAGTTCGCCGGCGCGGAAGGCGGCGTGCAGCGCCTCCTGGCTGTGGAACACCCGCGCCGGCGCCTCGATCACCTGCCGCTCGGGCGCGACGGCGGATGTCTTGATGACCGCCCGGCCGAGTGGCCCTTCGAGCACGCGCAGGCCGCCCGTCGGTTGGAACGGATCGTCCATGCCGCGCAGGACGCTCGGGTCCCCCGTCTTGTCCTGCGCCGGGCGCCAGCGGACCTCGCCGTCGCCGTCGAGATGCGGCTCGATCGCGTAGTCGGCGAGGCGCTCGCCCCACACCGTCCGTGCGTCGCCGTGCAGGAGACCCGCGCCTTCGAGTTCGCGGATGAGGACGCCCATCCCGCCCGCGGCGTGGAAATGGTTCACGTCCGCCTTGCCGTTGGGATAGATCCTCGTCAGAAGCGGCGTCACCTCGGCGAGATCGGCGAAGTCCTCCCAGGTCAGCGCGATGCCGGCCGCCGCGGCCATCGCGATGAGATGGATGGTGAGATTGGTCGAGCCGCCGGTCGCGTTGAGGCCGACGACGCCGTTGACGACAGCGCGCTCGTCGATGACGTGGCCGATCGGGGTGAATTCGTTGCCGAGCGCGGTCAGCTCGAGCGCTCGCTTGACGCCGAGCATGGTCAGCGCGTCGCGCAAGGGCGTGTTGGGATTGACGAACGACGCGCCCGGGAGATGGAGCCCCATGATCTCCATCAGCATCTGGTTGGTGTTGGCGGTGCCGTAGAAGGTGCAGGTGCCGGGCGCGTGATAGGCTTTGGCCTCGGCCTCCAGGAGGTCGGCGCGGCTCGCCTTGCCCTCTGCGAAGAGCTGGCGGATCTTCGATTTCTCGTCGTTGGCGAGCCCCGACGGCATCGGCCCGGCCGGCAGGAACACCGCCGGCAGATGGCCGAACGACAGCGCGCCGATCAGGAGCCCTGGCACGATCTTGTCGCAGACGCCGAGATAGACGGCGGCGTCGAACATGTCGTGCGACAGCGCGACCGCGGTCGCGAGCGCGATCACGTCGCGGGAGAAGAGCGAAAGCTCCATGCCCTTTTCGCCCTGGGTGACGCCGTCGCACATCGCCGGCACGCCGCCTGCGACCTGCGCCGTGCCGCCGACCGAACGCGCCGCCTCCTTGATGAGATCGGGAAAGCGGGCGAAGGGCTGATGGGCCGACAGCATGTCGTTGTAGCTGGTGACGATCGCGAGATTGGGTCCCGTTCCGTCGCGCAGGGCCTCCTTGTCGCCAGCCGCGCAGGCGGCGAAGCCGTGAGCGAAATTGGCGCAGCCGAGGCGCTTGCGCGTCGGCCCCTTGGCGACCGCTGCGTCGATCCGGTCGAGATAGGCGCGCCGCGAGTCGCGGCTGCGCCCGGCGATCCGTTGGGTGACTTCGCCCATGCGGGCGTTCAGTTCGGTCATGCCTGCCTCCTCTCATCGCAAAGCGGGCGTAGCGGCCGCAACGACCGCGGACGTCCCGTCCGAAACCCGCCCCGCCTTCGAAGCTCAATAGCCTATCCGGCTGCGAACGATCCTGGTGAAGCGGCTGCGCTCGTCCGCGGTCAGATTGGCGGTCGCAACGTCGAGCCCCTGGTCGGTCAGGCCGCCCGCCTTGGCGAAGGCGTTCCAGGCGGCGGCCTTGGCGAGATCGCGCTCGACCACGCGTCCGACGACGTAGAGATGGGCGAGGCGGTTCTGGGCGATCGGATTGCCCTTCGCCGCGGCGATCCGCAGGATCTTGACCGCGCCCGCTTCGTCCTTCGGCACGCCCTCGCCGTTGAACAGCATGATCGCATATTCGACCTGGCCGGCGATGATGCCGCCGTCGGCGGCGCGCTTGAGCCAGTGCGCCCCCTCGGCGATGTCCTGGGGCACGCCTTTGCCCTCGCGCAGCATCACCCCGTAGGAATAGGCGCCATTATAGTCGCCCGCCGTGGCGGATTTGAGGAAAAATTCTGCTGCCGCGGCGTAGTCGGGCGTCCGGCCGTTGGTCGAATCGAGCGCCATGACGCCGAGATTGTAGAGCGCGCCGGGGTGGTTCTTGGCCGCGGCGCGCTCGAACTGCTCCTTGGCGGCGGCCGGGTCCTTCGGCACGCCGTTGGCGCCTTCGAGCAGCAGCACGCCAAGCTCGTAAGCCGCCTGCGGGTCGCCGAGATTGCTGGCGATGCGGTACCAGCGCGACGCCTCGAGGTCGCTCTTCGCGACCGCCGCGCCGTCGTGGTAGGTTTCGCCGATCAGCGTCATCGCCGCGGTGTCCTTGGGATTTTCGTCGATGCGACGCTCAGCCTCCCGGAGGGCGAAAAGGAAGTTGCCGCGCTGGTAGGCGCCGAAGGCGTAATCCGGCGGCTTGCCGTCCGCGCGCGGCGGCAGGGGCGTCGGCGCCGGCCCCGGCGTCTCCGACGGCCCTGGCGCGGAGAGATTGCCGAACGGCGAAACGGCCTTCGCGTCCGGCGTCTGCCCCCAGGCGGAGGCGGCGAAGGCGAGCGCGACCATCGCGGCGAGCGCGAGCCTCGTCATGGCGCCCCCGCGGCGGCCTTGGAAACGAGCGCATAGGCTTCGCGGGCGGCCTCGGCTGGCGAGTCTGCCTCCCAGACCGCATCCTCGAGCGCGACGAAGTCCGCGCCCGCGCGCGCCAGCCGGCTCGCCGCATCGATCGTTTCGGCATAGGCGACGCAGGGAGTCTCGAAGATTTCCGCCCACCAGCCGACCCGTTCGAGGAGGAGCTCCAGCGCCATCGCCGGCGCGCCCCCGCGCGGCTCGCCGAACATCACGTAATCGGCTCCCTTTTCGCCGGCGGTCATCGCCTCGTCGCGCATGCGCAAGCTCCCCGCGCCGACGATGCGCTCGGGTTTGAGGCTGTCGAGCGCCTCATCGAGGGCCTCGCCCGCGCCGGCGACATGGACGCCGTCCGCGCCGAGCCGCGCCGCGAGCCGCGCGTCGTTCTCGAGAATGAGCGCGCAATCGGCCGCCACGGCTGCGGCGACGAGAGGACCGACGATCGCCTTCGCATCGCCCGCCGCCTCTGGCGCCAGCCTGACAAGCGCGCTTGCGACCGGCGCCGCCGCGAGGACCTCGGCGAATGTCTTGGCGAACCCAGCCGAGTTCGCCGTCGAGAGGCGCGGCGTGACGAGATAGAGCGAGCAGGGCGGCGAAGAGGGCATGGCCAGAGGGTTGGTGAACGGGACCTTTGCCCGACCAATGCGGCCAAACATGGAACGAGGCAAGCCCCTCCGGCGCGCCATTGCCTGGCCCCTCCTCCCGCTTGGCGACCGCCGCGCCAAACGCTTCCGGACGGCGGCCGGGTTTGCTGGTAACAGCGGCGAAAATAGCGGATTTCGCCAAACGGGGCGCCTGCGGCGCGGCTCTTGCGGCCAAAAGGCTTGCAAGTTGAGGTCCTTGGCCAGAAACCTGCGCTGCCGGCGGAACAGCGGAGGAATTCGCAGGAACAGC
>JBKQMI010000030.1:0-2659 GCA_052146775.1 Methylocella sp.
TCGTCGTCGGCGCCGGCGCGATCGGCGGCTACTTCGGCGCCCGGCTGCTTAAAGCCGGCCGCGACGTCACCTTTCTCGTGCGGGCCAAGCGGGCGGCGCAGCTCGCCACGACCGGGCTCATCGTCAAAAGCCCGCGCGGCGACATCGATCTGCCGCACCCGTCGTTGATAGAGGCGCAGGACCTGCGCGAGCCCTTCGATCTCATCATTTTGAGCTGCAAGGCCTATGACCTCGACGGCGCCATAAAATCCTTCGCGCCCGCCGTCGGCCCGGAGACGCTGATCCTGCCGCTGCTCAACGGCCTGCGCCATCTCGACGCGCTCGATCAGCGCTTTGGCGCGGGCGCCGTTCTCGGGGGTCTCTGCGGCATCTCGACGGCGCTCGATCCCGAGGGCCGCATCCTGCATTTCGGCGATTTCGCCAATCTCTCCTATGGCGCGCGGGACAGCGCGGAGGCGGCGAAGGCGGAAGCACTCGATGCGGCCCTGCTCGACGCGGGCTTCGACGCGCGCCGCTCGGGCAGGATCGCGCAGGAGATGTGGGAGAAATGGGTTTTCATCGCGGCGGGCGCCGGGATCACCTGCCTGATGCGCGCGGCGGTCGGCGATATCGTGGCGGCGGGCGGCGCCGATCTCGCCCTCGCGCTTTACGATGAATGCGCGGAAATCGCCGCGGCGCACGGATTTCCGCCGCGCGAGGGCGCCGTCAAATTCGCCCGCGGCATGCTGACGACGGCGGGATCGGATTTCGTCGCCTCCATGCTGCGCGACATCGAGCGCGGCGGCCAGATCGAGGCCGATCACATCGTCGGCGACCTTCTCCGCCGCCAAGGGGCCAAGCCGGCGCCAAACTCCATCCTGCGCGTCGTCTATGCCCATCTCAAAGCCTATGAGGCGCGCCGTGCGCGGGAGGCGGGCGCCGCGACGGGCAGGAACGCAACATGAAAATCGCATTCCTGCGGCGAGGCGCCATGGGCGGTGCGATGGCGCGCAATCTCCTGAAGCCTGACCCTGCGGTGATCGCCTGGATCCGTAGCGAGGGCCGGCGAGGCGGGCCGAGATGGAGCCTGGCGATGTGATGATGTTGGCCGCGCCATAGGCGGCTGTGGGCGAAGCGGCGAACCCGCTCTCGTCCGTCCAGCGGGTCACGAAAGGCGCGAGCGACAGCCCGCACCGAAGGAACGGATTGGCCCACAACACGCGGCCGTTCACATGCTCGATCGCCTACATGAGATGATGATGGTTGTTCCAGTAGAGGCCGATGTTGATGTAGATCAGCACATAGGCGAGGAACACCGGCAGACTCGCCGCGAGCGCCGCGAAATCATGACCCGCCGGGACCTTCGGCTCGAGCGCCATGATGGCGATGATGATGGCGATGACGCCGGCGGTGAAGACCTCCATGCGGCCCTTGGGCATGCCCCGCCGGGGTTTTCGCGTTTCCGGCGTAGCTCGCCTTTCCCCTCGCAGTCTATTCGGGCGCGCTCGCCGCCCAGCTCGCGTAGGACACATGCGGCGACTGCTCGACAAGGCCCGCCACGGCGTCAAGCTCGGCGGGATCGACGGCGGTGCTGATCAAGGTCGCGACGATCTCGCTGACGTCCGGCGCGCGCTCGAAAACCTCGATCTCGCGGATCGGATAACTCGCGTTTTCGAGCGCTTCGGTCAGGAAATCGCGGACCTCGCCGACGTTTTCGGGATGCGTCGCAACATGCATCTCATAGGTCGCCTCCGACGTCCGCTCGTCGATCGGCGCGCGGTTGATGGCGTTGACGAGCGGGCGCAACGCCGTGTTGCCGGCGAGGATCGCGACCGTCAGCACGCCCGCCTCCGCGGCGAGGCCGCCACCGCAAAGCGCGCCGACGGCGGCCGAACACCACAGCGTCGCGGCGGTGTTCAATCCGGAAATCTGCGCGCCCTCTTTCATGATGACGCCGGCGCCGAGAAAGCCGATGCCGGAGACGACATAGGCGGCGATCTGGGTCGCGCCCGCGGCCCCGTTGACCCGCATGCCGAGCGTGACGAATGCGGCCGCGCCGACCGCGACCAGCACATTGGTGCGAAGCCCCGCGTTGCGCTGCCGGTATTGCCGTTCCGCGCCGATCAGCGTCGCCAGCACGAAAGCGATGGCGAGGCTGACGCAGAGGTCGAGCAATCTGCCGGCGTCGAAATTCTGGATGACGAACACGATTGAACCTTTGGCCGTTGCGCCCGCGTCGAATGCGCGCACGCCGGCCTCAGTGATATGCATCGCTAGCCAGCGCAAGTGAAGGGCGATTTTTAGGTTGACAGATCGCCCCGGCGAGATCATCTCCGCTATATCGACCGGGCGCGTCCCAGCCGATTCCACAACCATCGAAAGAGACATGGGCAGTAGAAGCTCGGGCTGTTCGGCCGCGGCGTTGCGTCGCGATCCGTCGCCCCTCGACATTGCAACGTCCGCGGGCCGGAATCCCGCGTGAGCGCTGAAGCGGCCTGAGGCCGTCGCCCCGCTTGCCGTCCGGTCCTGGATAAAACTCTAGGATCGGAGGCGAGCCATGAAAAAGCTCCCAAACGCCATTTTGATCATTGCGCCGCTCGCCTCGCGCCGGCGTTTTGCGCCCGTGCGCCCGCGCCGACGCGCGGTCGCTCGCCTCAAAGGAGTTTCGATATGAAAGACG
>JBKQMI010000031.1:0-19029 GCA_052146775.1 Methylocella sp.
CTTCCCGCCGATGCGCCGCTGCTCGCCGAAATCCGGCTCTCGGCCATCGAGGATCTAACCGGGGACGATTACGATGAGGCGCAGCGGCGCGCCTGGGCCGATCTCGCCGACGACGAAGCGGCGCTCGGTGAAACCCTGAAAAAGGGCTTGAGCCTCGTCGCCCTTGTTGGCGGCGCGCCGGTCGGCTTCATCGTGCTCGCCGATGGCGGCGTCATCGAGCAGCTCTATGTGCATCCGGCCGTCGCGCGCACTGGCGTCGCCAGCGCGCTCTGCGACGCAATCGAAAAGCTCGCCCGCGCGCGCAAGCTGCAGGCCCTTGTGGTCGATGCGAGCGACACGGCGAAGCCCTTGTTCGACAAGCTCGGCTTTACCGCCGAGCGCCGCAACACTGTTCCGATCGAGGACGTCTGGCTCGGCAATACGCGCATGAAAAAGAAGCTCACGTGATCAAAGAGCGCCTCACCCTTTTCGACACCACGCTGCGCGATGGCGCGCAGACGACGGGCGTCGATTTTTCGCTGGCCGACAAACGCCATATCGCTTCGATGCTGGACGCGCTCGGGATCGATTATATCGAGGGCGGCTATCCCGGCGCCAATCCGGCGGACACCGCGTTTTTCGCCGAGCGCCCGAAATTCGCGCATGCGCGTTTCGCGGCCTTCGGCATGGTGAAGCGAGCCGGGCGCTCGGTCGAGAACGATCCAGGGCTTGCGAGCCTCTTTGCGGCCGACGCCGACGCCATCACCTTCGTCGCCAAGGCGTGGGACTATCATGTGCGCGTCGCGCTCGGCTCGACGCTGGAGGAAAACCTCGACGCCATAAGGCAATCGATCGCGGCGGCGCGCGCGCGGGGCCGCGAGGTGATTCTCGATTGCGAGCATTTCTTCGACGGGTTCAAGGGCGATGAGGCCTACGCTCTCAGCGTCGCCGAGGCCGCCTTCGAGTCCGGCGCGCGCTGGATCGTGCTTTGCGACACCAATGGTGGCACGCTGCCGCACGAGATCGAGCGCATTGTCGGCGCGGTGCAAAAACGCGTCCCCGGCGGCCGGCTCGGCATCCACGCCCATAACGACACCGAGAATGCGGTGGCGAATTCGCTGGCCGCCGTGCGCGCGGGCGTGCGGCAAATTCAAGGCACGCTCAATGGGCTTGGCGAACGTTGCGGCAACGCCAATCTCACCTCGCTCATTCCGACGCTTCTGCTGAAGCCCGATTTCGCCGACGCTTTCGAAATCGGCGTGCCGCTCGAAAAGCTTGCGGGCCTCACCAAGGTCAGCCACACGCTCGACGAATTGCTCAATCGCGCGCCGAACCGGCATGCGCCCTATGTCGGCGCTTCCGCCTTTGCGACAAAGGCCGGAATCCACGCCTCCGCGGTGATGAAGGAGCCGAAGACCTACGAGCATATCGCCCCCGAAGCGGTCGGCAACAAGCGCCGCCTTCTCATCTCGGATCAGGCGGGCAAGTCGAACATCCTTGCGGAGCTGGAGCGGATCGGCGTCAAGCTCGGCAAGGACGATGAGCGCCTGTCGCGCCTTTTGGAAGAGGTCAAGGACAAGGAGGCGCAGGGCTACGCCTATGAGGGCGCGGACGCCTCATTCGAGCTGCTGGCGCGCCGCGTATTGGGCGAGGTTCCCGATTTCTTCGATGTCGAGCGCTTTCGCGTCGATGTCGAGCGCCGCCATAATGCGCAAGGAGAGCTTGTCTCGGTGTCGGAGGCGGTCGTCAAGGTGACGATCGACGGCGAAAGCTCGATCTCCGCCGCCGAGGGGATCGGCCCCGTCAATGCGCTCGATCTCGCGCTGCGCAAGGACCTCGGCAAATATCAGCGCTTCATCGATGATCTCGAACTTGTCGATTATCGCGTGCGCGTGTTCCAGGGCGGTACCGACGCCGTGACGCGGGTCCTGATCGAATTCGCCGACGCGACGGGGGAGAACTGGACAACGGTCGGCGTCTCGGCCAACATCATCGACGCCTCGTTCCAGGCGCTGACCGACGCGATCACCTACAAGCTCGTGAAGGCGGGCGCTTGAAGGGGCGGCGATTGTCCGCGCCCCTTACGCGTGTCGTGATGGAGCCGCTGCGCGATCAGGCGATGAGCGGATCCAGCCGATTCATATGCGGGTCTGCAACCATTTCGCGTAAGCTTGCATCATTTCTTCCGGATGCCGGACGCATATCGCCACTTCGACCGCCTCCTCCTTCAGGAGCAGGTCTTCGGATTCGCCTTCGCCGTTCCCGGCTCTAGCGTCCAGCTTCTCTCTCTCGATGGCGTGAAGCGTTTGGAACAGTTCTTCATCGGTCATTGACGATAGGGACGCCTTGAACGCTTCGAGGCGGGCGCCCAGCTCCGCAGCTCCTGTCATAAAGGCCTTCACAATCGGCTCCCCCCTTCAGTTTCTTGTAAGCTCGATTAGATCGCATCTGGAGTTAACGGCAAGGGATTTTATTCGGTTTACCGTGTGTCGAAATGGAACCAGATCGCGTGGGGATCGCCCGGCGGCGGCGGCGGGAAAGGGGCGGCGCGGCGCACCGCGATCATCGCGGCCTGATCGAGGTCCGGCCGCCCGCTCGCGCGATAGATCGCCTGATGCGTGAGATTGCCCCTTTCATCAACGTAGAAGGCGACGATCCCCTCGATCTGCTGATGCGATTCCTGCAAGCCCGGCGGGAAATGGAACTGGCGCATGATCAGGCCGAACAAGATCGACAAATAGGTGGTCTTCGCAGTTCCGCCGCCGACCGGGGAGGGCCGCGCCGCCGAGCCGAGATGATAGTCGGGCGTCGGGGCGAGCGAGGCGAGCTGGTCCGCGATGGTGGTTTGCTTCGCCTTCGTCGTGGGCGCTTTGCTGAGGACCGGCGCTTTCTTTTCCGTCGGCTGTTTTTCCGGCGCGGCCTCAGCCTTGTCGAGCGGCTCCGCGTTCGGGTTTTCGTCGGCGGGTTTGACCGGCGCATCTTCCTGCGGCGCCTGAACGTCCGCGTTCGCGGTCGCTTCCGGCGGCTTGGGCGGCGCCGGAGTCTGCGCGTTTTGCTCGGTTGGCGCAGCTTGGCGCTGCGCCTGCGTGTGCTGTTCCGACGCCTCGCGCTCGATCGTCTCCTTGTTGGCTTCGCGCGGCGCGTCGAAGGCGGGCTTCTCGTCGTCCGCCACCTTCTGCTTCGGTTGCGGCTGTTTTTCCTTCGGCGGCGGGGGCGGCGGCTCGACCTGCGGCTCAGGGATTTGCTGCACCAGTTCGACCGGGATTTCCTCCGGCTGCGCGAGGCGTTCGGCGTTCCTGTTCTCATAGATCAGGAACGCCACCAGAAGCGCGTGGGCGATAAGGCACGCGGCCAGAATCAGAATGAATCGCCGCCGCGCCGAATCCGGCGCGGTTTCCGTCGGCGCGATCAGATGGTCATCTGTTTCCGCCTTGAGGGTCATTTCGGCGATCGAAAAATCGTGCGTCACGCTGCGCCGCGATCAGAAGAGGCGATCGCTCCTGATAAATCCATGAAACAAAATGATTTACAATCGCGGATCGACAGTCTCCTTGCGGACGCCGAGAAGATCGCTCCGCGCCGCGGCGGTCTCGATCATCGGCACCACGTCCTCGATTTTCTCGGCGACGAGATAGCGGACTTCGAAAGAGGCCTGGATGAAGCACCGCTCGCGCATGTGGGCGAACAGGTCGAGGAGCGGCTGCCAGAAGCCGCCGATATCGGCGATCACGACGGGTTTCGTGTGGCGTTCCAGCTGGACCCAGGTCAATTGCTCGACGAGCTCCTCCAACGTGCCGATGCCGCCCGGCAGCGCCACGAAAGCGTCGGCGCGCTCGAACATCAGGCGTTTGCGCGTATGCATGTCCGGGACGATGATGGTTTCCTGAATTTCGGGCAGAAGCTTGTCCCTGCGGTGCAGAAAATCGGGAATGATTCCCGTGACAAAGCCCCCGGCGGAGAGCGCTGCGTGGGCGATCGCGCCCATGAGGCCATTGCCGCCGCCGCCATAGACAAGCCCGATGCCGGCCTTCGCCAAGGCGAGGCCAAGGCTTCGCGCCGCCGCTTCATAGGCGGGTTCGACGCCTGCGCCGGACCCGCAATAGACGCAAATCGACTTGATGCGGCGGGCGCCGGCGTGGGCGGCGGCCGGATCGGAGGACATCATCTCGTGCATTGGCCTCTTTCATGGCCCCAAACGTGGCCTCGTTGTGGCCCGCCGTCCAAAAGGGGTCAACCCCTTGCGGACGCGCTCTTCGGGCGCCATGGCGAGCTCATGCGCGCGATCTTGCCGAAGACCTGCGTAACGGCATGTGCGTTTGAGCGCCGTTTCGCCTATATAGGGGCTATGTGACCGGCTTCGCTCGCGAGCCGCGCCGCCTACTTTGACGGAAGAAACTGGCGCAGGAGTAATCGACGGCTTTGACCATTCCCCAGCAATCCGGCGAAATGACGGGGCCGTCGCCTGGAAAGAGTTCGCAGGATCTTTTGAATCCGGCCCTTCGGTCGCCGGCGCCGGCGCAATTCGCCGGGATGATGCGCCATCTCCTGCCCTATATCTGGCCAACCGGCCGGCCTGATCTGAAACGACGGATTTACGGCGCCTTCGCGCTCCTGCTGGCGGCCAAGCTCGTCACGATCGCGGTGCCTTTTTCGTTCAAATGGGCGACGGATTCGCTGGTCGCCCCCGCCCATCCGCCGTTTTCCGGCCTACTCGCCGCACCGCTGGTCCTGACCCTCGTTTATGGCGTCCTGCGCATCGCCATGGCGCTGTTCACGCAGGGGCGCGACGCGATCTTCGCCGATGTCGCCATGCACGCGGTGCGGCGGCTCGCGAGCGACGTGTTCGAGCATCTGCATCTGTTGTCGTTGCGGTTCCACCTCGAACGCAAGACGGGCGGCCTGACGCGTGTGCTTGAACGCGGCCGCAATTCGATCGAGACGATCGTGCGCACCTCGATGCTGACGGCGGTTCCAACCCTCATTGAGTTCTTCCTGATCCTCGTCGTGCTGATGGTTCAGTTCGACTGGCGCTACGTCGCCGCGGCGACGGTCATGATCGCGGTCTATCTCGCCTTCACTTTGGCGGCCACCAATTGGCGGATCGGCATAAGGCGCGCCATGAACGAGAGCGACACCGACGCCAACACCAAAGCGATCGACAGCTTGCTCAATTTCGAAACGGTCAAATATTTCAACGCCGAGGAACGTGAAAAACAGCGCTACGACGCGTCGATGTCGCGCTATGAGCGGATGAGCGTCAAGACCTACACCTCGCTCGCCTGGCTGAACGCCGGACAGGCGGTGATCTTCACGGTCGGCCTCACCGGCGTCATGATGATGAGCATTCTCGGCGTCGCGCGCGGCGCCAATACGATCGGCGATTTCGTCCTCGTCAACGCCATGATGATCCAGCTCTATCAGCCGTTGAGCTATCTCGGCATGGTCTATCGCGAGTTGCGCCAGTCGACGATCGACATCGAAATGATGTTCGACATCATGGCGCAAAGTCCGGAGGTGAAGGACCGGCCCGGCGCGCGCCCGCTCAAGGTTGGCCGCGGCGACATCCGCTTCGAGAACGTGTTCTTCAGCTACGATCCGCGCCGCCCTATTCTGGGAGGCCTCAGCTTTGCGATTCCGGCCGGCAGGACGGTCGCTATCGTCGGCGCTTCGGGCGCCGGGAAATCGACCATCGCGCGTCTGCTGTTTCGTTTCTACGAACCTCAAAAAGGGCGCATCCTGATCGACGGCCAGGACATCGCTGGCGTGACGCAAGTCTCCCTGCGCGCGGCGATCGGCATCGTTCCGCAGGATACGGTGCTGTTCAATGATTCCATCGCTTATAACATCCGCTACGGCCGCGACGGCGCCGGCGACGCCGAGGTCAGGGAGGCCGCGCGCCTCGCGCAGATTGACCGCTTCATCGAAGAGAGTCCCGGCGCCTATGAAGCGCAGGTCGGCGAGCGCGGGCTGAAACTGTCGGGCGGCGAAAAACAGCGCGTCGCCATCGCCCGCACGATTTTGAAAGATCCCCCCATTCTCCTTCTGGACGAAGCGACGTCGGCGCTGGATTCCTTCACCGAGCGTGAGATCCAGGATGCGCTCGACCGAGTCGCGCGCGGCCGCACCACGCTCGTCATCGCGCACAGGCTTGCGACCGTCGTCAACGCCGATGAAATCATCGTGCTCGACAAGGGCGCGATCATCGAGCGCGGCTCGCATGACGAATTGCTGGCGCGGGGCGGGACCTATGCCGCCATGTGGAGCCGGCAGTATGAAATCCGAAGGGCCGAGGAAGTCTTGCGCCGCGCCGCGCTCGCCGACGGCGAAAGGGTCAGCATCGGCGTCGCGCCGGTTGGCGGCGATGGTCAGCAGGCGACCGCTGAAGCGCTTGCAGGAGAGGAGTTCGGCCGCGCCCAAAACGATTCCGCCGCCGCCTGAGGCGGGCGGGCGCTTTGGATTTTGCGCGCCGATATGCGAAAAGGCGGCGCCGATTTTCGCCGCGTGGAATGTTGGGCGGGATTCTGGAAAGATTGGTCGCTGAGCGATGCGCGCGCGGCGGGCGCCGCGCCAATTGCGCAAAAACAGGATGCTTCATGTCGATCATCGACTCGATTCGCAGGCAGGCGACGCCAATTCACCCGGAGGGCTATGTTTTTATCGCCGGCTTCGGGGTCGCTGCGCTGATCCTCGGCTCGTTTTTCAGCCCGCTCGGCTGGATTGGCGCGTTCGCCACCTGCTGGTGCGCCTATTTTTTCCGCGATCCGGTGCGCGAGACGCCGATCGACGAAGCGCTGGTGGTCTCGCCGGCCGACGGCGCTATCTCATCGGTCGGCTTTTTCGTTCCGCCGCCGGAGCTCGGCCTCGGCGTCGAGCCATTGCAGCGCATCTGCGTTTTCATGTCTGTGTTCGATTGTCACGTCAATCGCGCCCCGGTCGCCGGGCGGATCGTCAAGATCGCCTATAAGCCGGGACTCTTTTTCAACGCCGATCTCGACAAGGCGAGCGAGGACAATGAGCGCAACGGCATCGTGATCGAGACCCGCGCCGGACGGTTCGGCGTCGTGCAGATCGCCGGCCTGCTCGCGCGGCGCATCGTCTGCTTCGTGCGTCAGGGCGAGTCCGTCGGCGCCGGCGACCGGCTCGGGCTGATCAGATTCGGCTCGCGCGTCGACGTCTATCTTCCGGTCGCAGCGCGCACGCTCGTGACCGTCGGCTCCAGGGCCATCGCGGGCGAAACGGTCCTCGCGGAACTGCGCTCCAGCGCGCCGAAGCGGGTTTTCAAGACAAGCTAGCAAAACGGGTCGGCGGGCGGCGACAGCTTCATTCCGGTTGCGTCGCGACGCCCCAATCGGTACAAGCGCCGAGGCGTCTTACCGCTCGAGCCTCGTCGCCGTTGCGGCATGCGGCGCGCGGCCAATTCACGAGACGACGAGGCGACGCGCCGAATCGAGCCGCCAACCCCTTTTGGATCATTCATGGCTGCGCCCCTGTTTGCGGATTATCTCGTCGAGCGGCGGCTTTTGCGGCGTCGGCTGTCGTTCTGGCGCATCGCCGCTTTCGCAGCGGCGGCGGCGGCCGTCTCGATCCTTGGCCTGCGCCTCTTCGGCGCGGACGGGCCGCTCAATTTTTCGCCGCATATCGCGCGGCTTACGATCAACGGCGTCATCACCGGCGATCGCAATACGCTGAGGCTCATCTCGAAGCTCGAGGACTCGCAGGCGGCGGCGGTTCTGATCTCGATCGACAGTCCTGGCGGCACGACGACAGGGGCCGAGCGGCTGTACGAGGCGATCCGCCGTTTGTCGGTCAAGAAGCCCACGGTCGCCGTCGTCGGAACGCTCGCGGCTTCCGGCGGATATATCGCGGCGCTCGGCGCGGACCAGATCGTCGCGCAGGGCAATTCGCTGGTCGGATCGATCGGCGTTCTGGTCGAATATCCGAACTTCGCCAAATTGCTCGATACGATCGGCGTCAAGGTCGAGGACGTGAAATCCTCGCCGCTGAAGGCCTCGCCGAACGGCTTCGAGCCGACGTCGCCGGAGGCGCGCGCCGCGTTGGCCTCCATCGTCGACGACAGCTTCGCCTGGTTCAAGGAGCTCGTGAAGCAGCGGCGCGCGCTGACCGATCCGCAGCTCGCCGCCGTGGACGACGGCCGCGTCTTCACCGGCCGTCAGGGCGTTGGCCTGCATCTTGTCGACCGGCTTGGCGGCGAGCGGGAGGCGATCGCCTGGCTCGAGCAGGCGAAATCGGTGCCGAAGGGGTTAAAGGTGCGAGACTGGAAGCCGTCGGGCGCGGGCCAGCGTCTCGGCCTCTTCAGCCTCGCGGCGGACGGGGCCGCGTTTCTTCATCTCGACGGATTGAGCCAGCTGCTGGCGCAAGGGGAGCAGGTCGCGAAAGCGCATGTTCTTGACGGTCTTGTCTCGATTTGGCAAGTTGACGGTGCAAATTGACTTGATAAGTCTAGAGCGGGATGATGAAAAGCAGCAACCACTTATCCGCCCGCATCCCGCTCTAAACTTTTGGAATCGATCGCGTTCGTGATTTTGGGGGAGGGCCGCTCGGTGGGGAAACGAACGCGCCGCCGCCGTCTTTCAAAATAATAGTTTCTCTCAATTCATGTTGAGTGACGATTCTGTCTTGTTGAGCTAGAATATTTTCGTGGGCGGGGCGTATGATAAAATCTGAACTTGTGCAGCGCATCGCAGATCGCAACCCGCATCTTTACTTGCGTGACGTTGAAAAAATCGTAAATGCGATCCTTGACGAGATCACCGCCGCGCTGGCCCGGGGAGACCGGGTGGAGCTGCGCGGTTTCGGGGCCTTTTCGGTGAAGCACCGGGACGCCAGAGTGGGACGCAATCCGCGCACGGGCGCGCATGTGTCGGTGGATGAAAAAGCGGTTCCCTTTTTCAAGACCGGCAAGGAAATGCGCGAGCGGCTCAACGAAGGCTTCGACGGCTGAACGGCGGCGAAAGCGCCTTGACCTTCAACCCCCTCGACCTGAGTTTGGAGTCGACTTGATCTTTTCGAACTTGCCTCGAAGCGCGTCGGCGGCGCGCGAACCTTTCCGGCGGACGCGATGAAGATATTTTTGAAGTGGCTGTTTCTTCTTCCGCTCTTCGTCATCGGCGCGGCGATTGCGCTCGCCAACCGCCAGGACGCGACCATCTATTTCGATCCCTTCCCGAACGGCGGCGCCAACGCGCCGCAGCTCAGCGTGACCACGCCCTTCTGGCTCATCCTTTTCGCCACACTGATGATCGGCGTTCTCATTGGCGGCGTCGCCACCTGGTTCGGGCAGGGAACGCACAGGCGCGCCGCGCGGCGCGCGCGCGCTGAACTGCGACGCCTCAACGCCGCGCGCGCACGGCAGAATTTGCACCCTGCGATCGAGCATCGCAAAGGCGCCTGAGAGGCATTCCCGGTCGGCCCGGAACTAACGGTCGAGTTGGGCGGTTTCGCCGTTCGGCGATCCGCCATCGGCAGTCCTTTTCTCAGATGAAAGCGCGACACGGCCCTTCATGAGCAT
The DNA here is from genome assembly GCA_052146775.1 of Methylocella sp. Classification (GTDB taxonomy): domain Bacteria; phylum Pseudomonadota; class Alphaproteobacteria; order Rhizobiales; family Beijerinckiaceae; genus Methylocapsa. The sequence goes on from JBKQMI010000031.1 coordinate 9,509, forward strand.
GCTCGTCAAAATCTGCGGCCTCAATGCGAATGACGCGATCGACGCGGCGATTGAGGCCGGCGCAGACATGGTTGGCTTCGTCGTCTTCGACAGGAGCCCGCGCCATGTTTCGCTCGATCAGGCGTCGAGCCTTGGCGCGCGGGTTCCCTCCCACGCGGCGAAAGTCCTGCTGACGGTCGATGCGGACGACGCTTCGCTCGCGGCGGCGATCGCGGCTCTCGATCCCGCATTCCTGCAATTGCATGGGGCGGAGACGCCCGAGCGCGTGGCGGCGATCCGCGCCGCCTTCGGCGTCAAGGTGATCAAGGCGATCGGCATTGGCGAACGCGCCGATCTCGACCAAATCCGCCGCTACGACGACATCGCCGACATGCTGCTGTTCGATGCGCGCCCGCCGCCCAAGGCTTCGCGCCCCGGCGGCAACGGCGCCGGTTTCGACTGGTCGCTTCTCGCCGGCGTCATGACGAAAAAGCCCTGGCTGCTGGCCGGTGGGCTTGATGCCGGGAACGTCGCCGAGGCGCTGCGCGAGACAGGCGCGGCGGGCGTCGACGTGTCCTCCGGCGTCGAAAGCGCGCCCGGCGTCAAGGACAAGGGCAAAATGGCGACGTTCGTCGCCGCCGTCCGGGCGGGCGGCCGAGAAAAACTTGGCCTGGCGCGGGCAAGCGTTTAAACGACAAGGTTCCTGCGAAGGGCGGGGCGGCCCCTGTCCCGGCAATAAAGGCGCATCATGGCTCAGGCGGCGTTGGCCCCAAATCTGAATTCCTATCGCGGCGGCCCTGACGAGCGCGGCCATTTCGGCCTCTTCGGCGGGCGCTTCGTCGCCGAAACCCTGATGCCGCTGATCCTCGATCTCGAGCGGCATTATGAAGCGGCGAAGCTTGACCCCTCGTTCAAGGCCGAACTCGACAATCTGCTGACGCATTATGTCGGGCGCCCGAGCCCGCTTTATTACGCGGAGCGGCTGACGGAGCATTTGCGCACAGAGGCCGCGGCGTCGGGGGCTTCCGGCGGCGCGAAAATCTATTTCAAGCGCGAGGAACTGAACCACACCGGCGCGCACAAGATCAATAATGTGCTCGGCCAAATCCTGCTCGCGCGCCGCATGGGCAAAACGCGTATCATCGCCGAGACGGGCGCAGGGCAGCATGGCGTCGCGACCGCGACGGCCTGCGCGCGGTTCGGCCTCGACTGCGTCGTCTATATGGGCTCCGTCGATGTCGAGCGGCAAAAGCCCAATGTGTTTCGCATGAAGCTGCTCGGCGCCAAAGTCGTGCCGGTTGAGTCCGGCGCGAAGACGCTGAAGGACGCAATGAATGAGGCGCTGCGCGACTGGGTCACCAATGTCGCCGACACATTCTACTGCATCGGCACGGCGGCCGGCCCGCATCCCTATCCCGCCATGGTGCGCGATTTCCAGTGCATCATCGGCGAGGAGACGAAGCAGCAGATGCATATGGCCGAAGGGCGGCTGCCCGATTCGCTGTTCGCGTGCATCGGCGGCGGCTCCAACGCGATCGGTCTGTTCCATCCCTTCCTCGATGATCCTTCCGTCGAGATTTACGGCGTCGAAGCGGCGGGTTTCGGGCTGCACGACAAGCATGCCGCCTCGCTCGCGGGCGGGCGCCCTGGCGTCCTGCACGGCAACCGCACCTATCTGCTGATGGACGCCGACGGGCAGATCGAGGAGGGCCATTCGATCTCGGCCGGGCTTGATTATCCGGGCATCGGCCCGGAGCATTCCTGGTTGAAGGAGACCGGCCGCGTCACCTATCTCTCCGCCACCGACAAGGAGGCGCTCGACGCGTTCCAGCAATGCGCAAAGCTGGAGGGCATCATTCCCGCGTTGGAGCCCGCCCATGCGCTGGCGAAAGTCGCCGACATCGCGCCGCAAAAACCGCGCGATCATCTGATGGTGGTGAATATCTCCGGGCGCGGCGACAAGGACATCTTCACCGTCGCCGACCATTTGGGTGGGATGTAAGGGCTCGGTCCGCGCCGGAGGTTTTCGGACGCGGGCCGAACCGGCGCCGTCTTAGAACGCAATCTTGAATGATATGCCTCGCGGCGTGCCGACGCCGGTGCAAGGATCCCATCCGAGGATCGCCAGAAAGCCATCGTAAGATCCGCATGCGCCGCTGGATATGTCGCTCCAGCCGGCGCCGACTGTCCCGACCGTCGAATAAATGCTGGCGAGCTCCGCGGCGCTCGACGTTTGGAATTGGCCCGCTGAATTGACGATTGCTGCAATGACGGGGGATGCGACGCTCGTGCCGCCCACCGTCTGCCATGGGCCGCCGCCGTAGGTCGAATTGTAGACCCAAACGCCCGTGCGAGGATCGGCCACCGCGGCGACGTCGGGGACGCCGCGTTTGGACCCAACGATCCCGCTGATTGGATTCTGATAGGCGGGTCGGGCTTCGTAGAGGCTGAAACCGCCGCCCGTATCGGCCCAGGCGATCTCGCCCTCCAGTTTACCGGTAGAGGGATTTCGGCTGTTTCCGGTTCCGCCGACGCAGACTACGTTTGGAGAGACGCAAGGGTAGCTGGTTCCCACGCTATCGCCGGCTGCGGCGAAATAGACGACCTTGCCGGTCGTCATTTGCGAATCGAAAGATGTTTCCGAGGAAAACTCACCGCCTCCCCAGCTCATCGAGACTTCTCCGCCGCCTGCGGCCGCAACCAGTTGCGACGCCTTTTTCACCGCCGCGAAAAGATCCGTGTAGGAATTTGACGCCGCTTCGACGAGATAGATCTTCGCCTTTGGCGCCAGGCCATGGGCGTATTCAACGTCCAACGCTGCTTCCAGATCCCATCCGGTGCCGCTTCCATCCGCCGGCTTGGTTCCCGAGGCGTATACAACTTGAAAATTGGCGGACGTCGGCGCAGGCAGGCCAAATTGGCTTGAGAACTGCGTCAGGTCGCTCAATGCGGCCGAATAGTGGTAGGCGTCGACGATGGCGATCGCTCTCGCGCCGGTAGTCGGATTCGCGACGGCGAGGTTGGGGTTGCATCCTGGCACGGTCACGGGGACCACCTGATAGATGCACGCCAGCGATGCCGGCGTTTCGAAGAAATATCCTGGATGGGGGGGCGTCAAAGGCGCCGCGCCATTGAAGCGCGGCGGACCTGCACTGGCGGGAGGCGCGAGAATCTTCAAAAATGTGTGGGCCTTAGCGCCGGCCTCGTTCTTGAGACGCAAACTTGAATCAGGGCTATAGATGGTCCCGGAGGCATATTCGGGCGGCGAGTTGGCTGAGGAAGGCGAAGCCGCCTGTGCTCGGGTTTCGACCGCCGGGAAACAACCAAAAACGACAATGGCGCTGCAAACGAGCACTTTATTCATTGTGGGCCTCTATTCGTTGCGAGCGTCCATCGCGCTCAAAAATTGTCGCCTGGTGTGAGAAGCAGCCAACCGCCGCCACCGGATCGGCTGCGTAGGCCGCGGCGCCGACGCCCGGCCCCACCCAGCGTGGAACTCAAAAAACCTTCATAATGCGTTCGCTCTTTAAAACATGAGGTCCATCGCGATCTCAAATATCGGCGCATTATGTGACAAGCGAAAGTCCGCCATCCGCAAACCAGTGGGATGTATAAACGATAGCGAAGCGAACGTCACCCGCGCGCCGATCGGAACCGTGTGGTTCCACGAGCCGCGCTGCGCCAAAAAATCACGCCTCTGTAGTCTTTCGTAAATTGCGCGCCGGCATAGAAAATCATGCCGAGATCGGTGGCGTGGGCGACCATCTCGATCTCAGGGAAAACAACATCCGCGGCGGCGTCTCGTTCATATATTCGTTGGCCCTGGCATGGCCGCTATTCAGCGTTCCGACGAAAATGATTTCGCTCCGCTGCCCCGATCAAGAGCGCCGTCAGCACAACCATCAGCCGGAGAGCGAAAGGCGTTTCACGCCGCTGTCAATCGCCCCGCGCGGCGGCCGCGCCCGTTCGCGGCGCGAGAGCGGCGAACAGCGCGTCGTCTTGCGTTTCGGTGACGTTCGGCGTCGTCAGCAGGGCTTCGCCGTAGAAGATCGAGTTGGCCCCAGCCACCATGCAGAGGATTTGCGCCTCGCGGCTGAGCTGCGCCCGCCCGGCCGAGAGCCGCACGCGCGAGGCCGGCAGGACAATGCGGGCGGTTGCGATCATGCGCACGAAATCGAGCGGATCGATGCGCTCACGGTTCCCGAGCGGCGTGCCTTCGATCGGCGCCAGCGCATTGATCGGCACGCTTTCAGGATGCGGATCGAACGCGGCCAGCACCTTCAGCATGGCGGCGCGGTCCTTGACGCTCTCGCCCATGCCGAGGATGCCGCCGCAGCACATTTCGATGCCGGCGCCGCGCACCGCCTTCAAAGTGTCGAGCCGCTCCTCATAGGTGCGCGTCGTCACGATATTCTTGTAATAGTCGGGTCCGGTATCGAGATTGTGATTATAGGCGGTCAGTCCCGCCTCCTTGAGGCGGGCCGCTTGCGGCGCCGTCAGCATCCCGAGCGTGACGCAGGCCTCCATGCCAAGCGCCCGGACGCCGCGCACCATGTCGAGCACGGAATCGAACTGCGCGCCGTCGCGCGCGCTGCGCCAGGCGGCGCCCATGCAGAAGCGGTCGGCGCCGGCCGCCTTCGCGCGGGCCGCGACGGCGAGCACTTCGTCCGTCTGCATCATATTGATGCGATCGAGATGGACCTCTTTGTGATGCGCCGATTGCGAGCAATAGCCGCAATCTTCCGGGCAGCCTCCCGTCTTGATGCTGAGCAGGCTCGCTTTCTGCACGTCGTCGACGTCGTGAAACGCGCGATGGACGGCGTTCGCGCGCGCAATCAGATCGAGCAGCGGCGAATCGTGGATGGCGATGATTTCGTCGAGCGTCCAGTCATGCCGGGTGAAGGCGCCGTTAGGTGTCATGCATTTGCTTTCGAAAGGCCGTCGACGCCGCTCGCTTGTGGGCGCGGCGTTCGCGCGGCAAAATGGACCGTGCGCGGCCTTTTGGCAATCTTCGCGCGGAGCCTCAGGCTGCGTGGCGGCTTCGATGCCTGAAGCCGCCACGCCTGCGCTGAATTCGCGCCAAGCCTTGCGAAACGCGCGGCGATGCGCATCTTCTGAGGGGCGGCGTCTATTCGCGGGGTTTGTCCGCAAGGTCTGTCCGAAGGATTATACATGCGTCTCTTGATTGCGATTTTCTTGCCCTGGCTTTTGTTTTTCACCATCGGGCGGCCGTTTGCCGGGATCATCTGCCTCATTTTGCAGGTGACGCTGGTCGGCTGGATTCCGGCGGCGCTCTGGGCGGTCTACGCCTTGAGCCAATACAGGACCGACGAGAAAATCCGCGCGCTTCGCGGCTGGTGAGCCGCGTTTGCGCCGGTCTCGATCTTCACCGAAAGGCTAAACGTGTTCGACGCTGCCATCGCCGCGGCCGCCCAGATTTTTACGCCGCCATTCCGCAAGGCTCTGTTCAAGACGCTGGCCCTGACGCTGGCGATGCTGGCGCTCGTCTGGGTCGGCCTCGAAAAGCTGCTGGTGGCCGCGCTCGCCCTGCCGATCGCCGCGCCTTACCCTTTTGTGACGGCGATCCTGTCTTTCGTCGGCGGCGTCGGGCTGTTCATTGGCCTCGCCTTTCTCGTGACGCCGGTCTCGTTTCTCGTCGCGGGCTTTTTCTTCGATGAGCTCGCTGAACATGTCGAAATCGAGCTTGATCCGAATGGGGCGGGGAGAGCGATGCCGCTCGGCGACGCCGCCTGGGTCGCCGTGCAATTCGCCGCGCTGGCGCTCGTCGTCAATCTGATCGCGCTCCTGCTGCTTTTTGTACCGGGCGTCAATGCGATCGCCTTCTTCGGCGCCAACGCCTATCTCTTCGGCCGCGGCTATTTCGAGCTTGCGGCCCTGCGCCATCTGCCGCCGCGCGAGGTCGCGCGCCTGCGCAGGGCGAACGAGCCGCAGCTCTTCATCGCCGGCCTCGTCATGGCGGGAATGCTCGCCATTCCCTTCGTCAATTTGCTGACGCCGCTGTTTGGAGCCGCCTTCATGGTGCGCATCGCCGGCGCCGTCATGCGAAAGCCGCGCGGGCGGCTCGCCTAAATTCGCCTCACGCGAAGCGGCGGTCGGCGAACTGGCCGGTCGCGCGATAGCGGGCGAGATAGGTCGGCGCGAAGGCTTCGAATGATTCCGGCGCGATGCCGAGGCCCTGCAAGGTGCGCGCTTCGGCGATGGCCGCCGCCGAGACGACATTGTCGGTCTTCAGGAGTTCGACCTGATCCCTTGTAATGGCGAATGTTTGCGGAAACAGGCCGAAGGAGAGCTTCGTCGCCGCTTCGCTGATGGCTCCAATTATTTTCGCCTGCCCGAAGGAGAGCGGCGCGAGAGGCCGCTTGCGCTCTGTCGTCTTCAGGACGAACTCCATGATGCGCCGCAGGGTGGCGACTTCCGGGCCGCCCAATTCGTAGATCGTTCCGGCTTTCGCCTTGCCCTCGACGGCGAGCGCCGCGGCCTTCGCCACGTCGCCAACGAACACCGGCTGCAGCTTCGTCCCGCCGCCGCCGATGAGGGGCAGCGCGGGCAGGTAGCGCGCCATCGCGGCGAAGCGATTGAAGAATTGATCTTCCGGGCCGAAAACCACGGAAGGACGCAGCACGATGGCGCCGGGAAAGGCCGCCTCGACCAGCGCCTCGCCTCGCGCCTTGCTGCGCGCGTAGGCCGACGCGCTGCCCGCGTCCGCCCCGATCGCCGAAAGCTGAACGAAAACGCCGGCGCCCGCGGCTTTCGCCGCCTTCGCAAGGGCCTCGGCGCCCGCCGCCTGCACCGATTCGAATGTCTGCTCGCCGGTTTCGCTGAGGATGCCGACAAGATTGACGACGGCTTCCGCGTCGCGCAGCGCATGAACGATGGAATCGGGATAGCGCAGATTGGCCTGGACCGCGTGGATCTGGCCGACTTTTCCGAGCGGCTGCAAATGAAAGGCGAGGTCCGGGCGGCGCGAGGCGACCCTGACCCGCCAGCCCGCGCGCGCGAGCGCCCGCACCACATGCCGGCCGATGAAACCCGAACCGCCGAACAGCGTCACGAGCCGGCCTGTCTTCACCAAAGCATCCGCCATTTTCGCGCGTCCTCGAATTTTGAAGGGCTTGATCGTTTTTAAGGACTAAGGCCCCCGCTGTACAGGCCGGAGGCGCTTTGCTCTTGTGGCATATGCGCCGGCGCCTATTCGGCCGAAGCGCCGATTTTCGCGACCGGCGGCGGATTCCACTTGCCGACGAGGATTTCGTTGCGCGGCGCATAAAGCCGCATGGTCAGATTGAAGCTGCCCCGCGGCGCGGGCAGCCAGTTGGCTTCATGCGCGGCGCCGGGATTTTCGTTTTGGAAATAGAGATCGAGCGATCCGTCAGCGTTGTAGACAAACGGCATCCATGAGCTGACGGCCTGCCGATTGAGGCTGTTCGGATAGGCGTTGCCGGCCGGATCGTAAAGCGTGATCGACCAGAAGGCGTCGACCGGCGGCAGGTCCGCCTTGTCGAAATGGATCGCATATTTATTCGCGCCATCGAGCGGCTCGCCGGATTTGTCAAAAAGATTGAGCGGATAGACCGCGTCTTCGGGCAGATTGGCGCCGAGCCCTATTTGGGCGACCATCGCCCGCTTCAGATAGTAGTTGCCGTAAACGCCCATCGTGTCGGTGTTCATCGACCAGCCGTTGACGACGCGGGCGAGGGTCTTGACCTTCCACGCCATCAGCGCCTGTGCGTCCGCCGAAACGCTTCCGAGCCCCTTGGCGATCTGGGGATCGAGCGCGGCGATGTCGAAAGCCTTGCCCGGCTCGATGCCGATTTTCTTCATTTCGGCGAGGGTCGGCTGGTCCGTCACATGCGGCGGCTGCGTTTTCATGAGATCCGCGCCATAGGCGAAGAATTCACCGACCGGCATCGCATCGACCTGCGCCTTTGGCGCGGTCTTCATGTCGACGGTCGGATCGACCTTCAGCGGGATGGGCGAGGGGGTCTTGCCCCATTGCGACAGCGGCGTGATGGCGTAGCCCGCCTGAATCTTTCGGACCGCTTCGTAATCGGCCGGCCCATCGGTCTTGGTGCGCCCGATGATCCAGACGTAAGGCGTCGGCGCCTCGATCCGCTGGGTATCTTTGGGCAGCTTGAACTCTTCGGCGAATTTTTCGCGCAGATCCGGCCGCCAGCCTTGCGGCGTCACCAGGAAATGCACGGCCTTCGTCCCCGTTGTGCGCGAGCCGGGCGAGGCGAACACATCGGTCCACATGTCGAGCATCGGCAGCATGTAATAGCGCCCATTCGTATCGGGCGCGGAGACGACCATCGGCTCGCTGGAAAGGTCGAGATAGGCGATCGAATAGAGGGTGTCGTAATTGGTCCGCACCACCGAGGTGTCGGTCGCGGGCGGATAGGCCGGGACATTGTGGAATTCGTTCATCGGGCCGCGGCCGAAGGCGTCCGAATTGGTCAATTGCTTTCGCGTGATGTCCATCGTGATCAGCGGATAGAGATAAATATAGGCGTCGACGCCGATCGCATGCGCCTCGTCCGCGGTCACGGCCGGTGCGGCGCTTTGCGCCTGCAGAGGGGCGGCGATGGACCCTGCGAGGAGCAGGCTTCCGGCCAATGCGGCGCGAATGATGTTCATGCTGGTCATGGCCTTGTCCGGGGTTGAGGGAGGGGGTCGAGTTTCGGGCCAGTCGGTTGGGGCCGAGGGGAGGCGCCGCGGCGCGCATGATTTACACGAGTGAGGCGGCCGGGGACAGACGTGCTCGCGCGCGTAAATGGCGGGACGACCGAGCGAAGTTTTTCGCCGGGAGGCCTGCGCGATTGCGGCCGTTGGTTCGGCCATCTCCGCTTGCCGATTGACAAAGGGGAAGCGCGGCACGTATCAGAGCGCGTGGGCCCTGGTGGCGGAATTGGTAGACGCGCAGGTTTCAGGTACCTGTGGTGAAAGCCGTGGAGGTTCGAGTCCTCTCCAGGGCACCATTTTTCTTTTATGGTGTTAATTTCTTTAGTGCTGTTTCGGTCGCGCCAGCCCCTTGGATCTGGCGCTCCGGTTTTGAGGCCTTTGCGTCTCACGGCGAGAGTTCGCCATCATGAAAAGTAATAACGCCGCCTGAGACCTTCTTTTGCAAGCTTGGAATAGAGCTCGCTGATTTTCGTCAGATGCGCGACGAACCCCGCGTAAGACACGTTGGCATATTCGGACTGGATCCGGATAGCACTTTCGAGAGACTTGGCTCCGAGCAGCTTTTCGACGAATGCAGAGCTGTTTTCTATTGATTTTTTCGAGTAATCTGTCGTTTCGGCGGCAATGCGCTGGAAGCATGTGGCTAGGACGGCAGCCGCCACGGGCGATGCCTCGCGGAATTCGTGGACATTGGCGATTTCTTTCTCGGCCCTGACCCGAGCCTCTTCCTCGGTCCTGACCCGACCCTCTTCCTCGGCCTTGACGCGAGCTTCTTCCTCGGCCTTGACGCGAGCTTCTTCCTCGGCCTTGACGCGAGCTTCTTCCTCGGCCTTGACGCGAGC
>JBKQMI010000032.1:0-15653 GCA_052146775.1 Methylocella sp.
GAGCGGGACACGCCGAAGGTCATGCAGGACTACGCGAGCAGCTTCGGGCCGTCGATCACGGGTCTCTCGGGCAGCCCGCAGGCGATCGGCGCGGCGGAGAAGGCGTTTCGCGTCTTCGCCAGGAAAGGGCCGATCCAGTCCGACGGCGGGTATTCCATGGATCACAGCTCGATCGTGTATCTCATGGACAAGAACGGCGGCTTCGTCGAAGCGCTGAACCTGGACCGCGCCCCGGAGGAGACCGCCAAGGAGCTCATGGATCATCTCTGACCGTTTGCCGGCCGGTCCGTCATTTGATAGAGCCTCCGTCAACAGCCTTGCCGGCCGTCCTTGATCCCGAGATGCGAGACCTTTGAAAGAATGGACAAGTTCACGACTTTGACCGGAGTGGCGGCCCCTCTGCCGATCGACAACGTCGACACGGACATGATCATTCCGAAACAATATCTGAAGACGATCAAGCGCACCGGCCTCGGCGGCGGCCTGTTCGCCGAAATGCGCTATCACGCCGATGGTTCGGAAAACGCCGATTTCGTCCTGAACAAGCCCGCCTATCGCCATGCGAAGATTCTTGTCGCCGAAGACAATTTCGGCTGCGGCTCGTCGCGCGAGCATGCGCCCTGGGCTTTGCTCGATTTCGGCATCCGCTGCGTGATCTCGACGAGCTTCGCCGATATTTTTTACAATAATTGCTTCAAGAACGGCATCCTGCCGATCGTCGTCTCGTCGGACGATCTCGCAAAGCTGATGGACGACGCCGAGCGCGGCGCCAACGCCACCCTGTCGGTCGATCTCGCCTCGCAGGAGATTCGCGGACCCGATGGCGGCGTGGTCAGGTTCGAGATAGACCCCTTCCGCAAACATTGCCTCATCAATGGCCTCGACGATATCGGCCTCACCCTGGAGAAGGGCGAACGCATCGACGCCTACGAGAGCGCGGCGGCGCAAAAGCGCGCCTGGCTCTAAACTTTTGGAATCGGGCGCGAGGGCCGATAGATCATGACAATCGCGCTCCGCATGTCCATCGGCGGCGACTATGGTTTTCATCGGATCTAACGTAGCGCCGGACCGGACTCCCCTTAGCCCTTAAGAATCAAATCGCTACGGACTTGCTCCCGGAAATGTCATAAAAAAAGGCATAGCGGCGCGAAAGGGGCGATGCTATATGCAGGTCACGAACGAGGCTGAGACCCGGTTCGAAGGTAGGAAAAATCAGCCGCGCTCGAACGCCGCTAATCTCAAGGAGAGAAAATATGGCCTGGACAACCCCCGTCACCACCGAAGTTTGCGTCGGCATGGAAGTCACCAGCTACGCTTCCGCCGAGATCTGAAGCTTTCTCTGCAACCTTTGATCGGCTCGCGCTTTGCGCATTCTCGTTCTCGGTTCGGCGGCGGGCGGTGGCTTTCCGCAATGGAATTGCAACTGCCCGGTCTGCCAGCTCGCATGGAGCGGCGATGCTCGCGTCAAGGCGCGCAGCCAGTCAAGTCTGGCGGTGAGCGCAGATGGCGAGCGCTGGCTTCTTCTGAACGCCTCGCCGGATTTGCGGCAGCAGATCATAGACCAGCCGATCCTGCATCCGCGCGGCAAGAGCCGGCAATCGCCAATTGAAGCGGTGTTCGTCACCAACGCGGATATCGACCATCTCGTCGGGCTTTTGACCTTGCGGGAGCAGCAGGCGTTTACGCTGTTCGGCAGCCGCGCCACGCTTGCTCAGGTCGCCGGCGCGAGCGTTTTCGGCGTGTTGAACAAGGATCTGGTCAAGACACGGGCCATCGATCTCGAAGAGACCGTCGATACGGGCATCGGCCTCAAGGTCACGGCCTTTCCCGTGCCCGGCAAGGTCGCACTTTATCTTGAAGGCGACGTCGTCGATGTCGGCGCGGAAGGCGAATCGACCGTCGGCCTCGAAATCACCGACGGCGTCAAAAAGTTTTTTTACGTGCCCGGCTGCTCCGACATCAATGAGCGCGTCTCGAAGCGGCTGCGCGGCGCGGATCTTCTGTTTTTTGACGGCACCACCTACACCGACGATGAAATGGTCGCGCTCGGCCTTTCGCATAAGACCGCCCATCGCATGGGCCATGTCGCGATGAGCGGCGAAAACGGTTCGGTCGCGCGCTTCGCGGAGAGCGGAATCGGCCGAAAGATTTATGTCCACATCAACAACACGAATCCTGTTCTGATTGAGGATTCGAAAGAGCGCGCAAGCGTCGAAAAGGCCGGGTGGGACGTCGGCTTTGACGGCATGGAGGTCATCCTATGATTGATGACGCCGCGTTGCTCAGCGCCGGGGAGCTTGAGGCCCGTCTGCGCCAGATTGGTGCAGAGCGCTATCATAATCTGCATCGCTTCCATCGCCGCCTGCACAGCGGCGGCTGCTCTTACGAGGAAGTTCAGGCCTGGGCGCTCAATCGCTATTATTACCAGTCGATGATTCCGATCAAGGATGCGACGGTGCTGACCCGCCTCGCCGACCCGGAAGACCGCCGCCAATGGCGCAAGCGCATCGAGGATCATGATGGCCTGCGCGAAGGCGATGGCGGCATCGAACGCTGGCTCAAGCTGACCGACAGTCTCGGCTTTTCGCGCGCCTATGTCGTCTCGACCGAAGGCATCTTGCCCGGCACGCGTTTCGCCGCCGACGCCTATGTGGAGTTCTGCCGCGCGCGCAGCCCGACCGAAGCGGTCGCCTCGTCCCTGACGGAATTGTTCTCGCCGAACATCATCGGCGAGCGGGTCGCGGGCATGCTCGCCCATTATGATTTCGTCAGCAAGGATGCGCTCGCCTATTTCTCGCAGCGCCCGCCGCAGGCCAAGCGCGACGCCGATTTCGCGCTGAAATACGCTATCTCGCACGCGAAAACGCGCGGCGAGCAGGAACTTGTGGTCAAGGCGCTGGAATTCAAATGCGCGGTTTTATGGGCGCAGCTCGACGCTCTGTGGAGCGCCTATGTGGACCGGGCCGTACCGCCCGGCGCTTGGGCGCCTGCTCCGTGGGCGCCCAAAACCCTTTTCGGCGCGCGCGGAGAAGCGGCGTGAGCGAAATGGCGCAGGCGTCAGGCGTGATCCCGCGCCTGCCGCGCGGCGTCAGGCTGAAGCTGGACGAGACGCGGGGCGAATGGCTGTTGCTTGCGCCCGAGCGCGTCGTCAAGCTCGACGCCATCGCCGTCGCGATCCTTGAGCGCTGCGACGGCGCGGCGACGATCGAAGCGATCGTCGACAATCTGGCGGCGACCTATGCGGCCGATCGCGCCAGAATCGACGAGGACGTGCGCGCGCTGCTCAACGGACTTGCCGCCAAACGGATGGTGGACCTGTGAACGCCCCTGTCAAAACGCCAAATCCCGTCGGGCTTCTGGCCGAACTCACCCATCGCTGCCCGCTCGGCTGCCCTTATTGCTCCAATCCGCTCGAGCTTGAGTCCCGCACGACGGAGCTCGACACCGAGACCTGGAAGAAAGTGTTCTCCGAGGCCGCCGCGCTCGGCGTGCTGCATGCGCATCTTTCCGGCGGCGAGCCGGCCGCGCGGCGCGATCTCGACGACATCGTCGCCCATTGCGCTTCGGTCGGCCTTTACACCAATCTGATCACCTCCGGGATCGGCCTGACGCAGGAGCGCGTGAAGGCGCTGGCCGACGCCGGCCTCGATCATATCCAGCTCTCGATCCAGGATTCGGAGGCGGCCTCCTGCGACCGCATCGTCGGCTATCCGGGCGCTTTCCAGCGCAAGATGGCGGCCGCGAAATGGACCATCGAGGCCGGTCTGCCGCTGACCGTCAACGCCGTCATTCATCGCGCCAATGTCGCGCGCGCCGGCGAAATGGTGAAGCTTTCCGTCGCGCTGGGCGCAAGGCGCGTCGAGATCGCGCACACGCAATATTACGGCTGGGGCATCGTCAATCGCGCCGCCCTGATGCCGACCGAGGCGCAGGCGGCGGCGGCGATTGCCGAGGTCGAGGCCCTGCGCGAGACCTATGCCGGAATCATCGTCATCGATCACGTTGTCCCCGACTATCACGCGCGTTATCCCAAGGCCTGCATGGGCGGTTGGGCGAAACGGACCTTGAACGTCACGCCGTCCGGCAAGGGCCTGCCCTGCCATGCGGCGGAGAGCATTCCGGGGCTCGACTTCTGGAACGTGCGCGATCATTCGCTGGGGGACATCTGGTTCCGCTCGCCGGGGTTCAACGCCTTCCGCGGCACAGAGTGGATGAAGGAGCCCTGCCGCTCCTGCGACCGCAAGGACGTCGACTATGGCGGCTGCCGCTGTCAGGCTTTCGCCCTCACCGGCGACGCCTGCGCGGCTGACCCCGTCTGCCACCTCTCGCCCCATCACGACAAGGTGGCCGCGATCGTGCGGCACGCCGCCGAAGAAGACGCCGCCGGCGAGCCAGCCTATGTCTATCGCGCCGCCGTCAAGGCGCCGCTGCCGGCCGAGTAGAGCGCGTCGTCCCGCCCCCGCCAGCCCCGCGGATCAGCGCCGCGGTGGAAAACTCCGTCAACAAGCCGTCATCCCACCCTGAATCCACCTCAAGGCGCTGCCCCTTTGCGCCGCGATAGTCTAGAATCTTGGCATTCGGGCCGTCCCGTCCTATAGGGATAGATTGGGCGGATCGGCTGGGCTCGCGCCTGGCGGCACCGCCCGCAGTCGAGCGGCGCGAGAGCCGGCGGGCGCGCCGGCAGGAGAGAAAGCGATGGCGGACGTGGTGAAAGGCACGCTCGACCGCACATCCACTTCATTTCCCGACGTTTCACTGGCCGACAAATACGACCTCGCCAAACGGCGCGTCTACGTCTCCGGCCCGCAGGCCGTGGCGCGGCTTCTCCTCATGCAGAAGGCGCTCGACCGCCGCGCCGGGCTGAATACGGCGGGGTTCATCTCGGGCTATCCCGGCTCTCCGCTCGGCGGCCTCGATCATAATTTCATTCGCGCACGGGATGTTTTCGCAGCCAACGACATCCTGTTCCAGCCCGGCCTCAACGAGGATCTCGCGGCGACCGCCATCTGGGGCTCGCAACAGCCCGAGATGCGCGGCGAAGGCCGTTTCGACGGCGTTTTCGCGCTCTGGTACGGCAAAGGCCCCGGCGTCGACCGCAGCGGCGACGTTTTCCGCCACGTCAACCTCGCCGGGTCCTCGCGCCATGGCGGCGTCATCGCCCTGATGGGCGACGACCATACCGCCGAATCCTCGACGACCGCGCATCAGTCCGAATTCAACTTCATCGATGCGATGATGCCGATTTTCTCGCCTGCCGGCGTGCAGGAGATCGTCGACTATGGGCTTTTGGGCTTCGCGATGAGCCGCTTCGCCGGCGTCTGGGTCGGCCTCAAATGCCTCAAGGATACGGTCGAATCGACCGCTTCGATCGAGGCCCCGCTCGACCGGGCGCCGCCGCTGACGCCCGCCGATTTCGCAATGCCTCCGGGCGGCCTCAATATTCGCGCGCGGGATATCGTCCTCGATCAGGAAAAGCGCCTGCACAGCTTCAAGATCGACGCAGTTCTCGCCTGGCTACGCGCCAACCGGCTGAACAGGATCATCACGTCGGGCGGCCCCAGCGCCAGAATCGGCGTCATCGCGGCGGGCAAGTCCTATCTCGACGTTCGCCAGGCGATGGACGAGTTGGGTCTCGACGAGGCCGACGCGAACGCGCTTGGCCTGCGCATCCTGAAGCTCGGCTGCGTCTGGCCTCTTGAGCCCGCCGGCGTGAGGGAATTCGCGCAAGGCCTCGATCTCATCATCGTTGTCGAGGAGAAGCGTTCGCTGATCGAATCGCAGCTGCGCGAACAGCTCTACGGATCGCCGAGCCAACCGACGGTGATCGGCAAGAAGGACGAGGCCGGCGGCTGGCTGTTCCCCGCCGCCGGCGCTCTCGACGCCAACGCAATCGCGATCGCAATCGGGCGGCGGCTGGCGCGTGGCAATCCAAGAGTGAAACTGGAGCAGCGGCTGAAGGCGCTCGAGGAGGCCGAGGCCCTGCTTGCCGGCGGCGAGACGTTTGCGCCTAGAACGCCCTATTTCTGTTCCGGCTGTCCGCACAACGTTTCGACCAAGGTGCCAGACGGAATGCGCGCCTTCGCCGGGATCGGCTGCCATTACATGGCGCAGTCGATGGACCGCGCCACCGAAGGCTTCACCCAGATGGGCGGCGAAGGCGCCAATTGGGTCGGCGAAGCGCCCTTCTCGAAGCGTCCGCACATTTTCCAGAATCTCGGCGACGGCACCTATAATCATTCCGGCATTCTGGCCCTTCGCTTCGCCGTCACGGCGGGCGTCGACATCACCTATAAAATCCTGTTCAACGACGCGATCGCGATGACCGGCGGCCAGCGTCTCGAAGGCGGCCTCTCGGTCGACCGCATCGCGCGTCAGGTCGCCGCCGAGAATGTCGCCCGCATCGTCGTCGTGACGGACGAGCCGGCGAAATATCCCGCCAGCCTGCAATGGCCCGCCGGCCTCACGATCCACGACCGTCACGAACTCGATGGCGTGCAGCGCGAACTCGCGGCGACGGCCGGCGTCACAGTCCTCATCTACGACCAGACCTGCGCCACCGAGAAACGCCGCCGCCGCAAACGCGGCGAATATCCTGATCCCGACAAGCGCGTCATCATCAACGAACGCGTCTGCGAAGGCTGCGGCGATTGCGGCGTCCAGTCAAACTGCGTATCGATCCAGCCGCTCGAAACCGAATTCGGCCGCAAGCGCGTGATCGATCAATCGAGCTGCAACAAGGATTTTTCCTGCGCCGACGGCTTTTGCCCCTCTTTCGTGACAGTTCACGGCGCAAAGCCGAAGAAGGCGCCCGCCCAGCCTGACGTCGACCCGCCTGATCCGCCGCGGCCGCAGATCGCCAAAATCGGGACGCGGCCCTACGGCGTTCTCGTGACCGGCGTCGGCGGCACGGGCGTCGTCACCATCGGCGCCATTCTCGGCATGGCCGCCCACATTGAAGGCAAGGGTTGCGGCTCGATGGACATGGCCGGCCTCGCCCAGAAGGGCGGCGCGGTCTTGAGCCATGTCAAGATTGCTGCCGAGCCCGGCGACATTCACGCCATCCGCATCGCCGCGGGCGAGGCCGACCTCATTCTCGGCTGCGATCTCGTCGTCGCAGGCTCGGCGCAGGTTCGCGCGGCGATCCGCAAGGGCGACACGGGCGTCCTCGTCAACACCGCCGAAGTCTATCCGGGCGAATTCACGCGCGACGCGGACTTCGCGCTGCCGGGCGAAGACATCAAGCGCGCGATCCGGCAGGCCGCGGGCGAAGACGCGCGCTTCATCGACGCGACCGCGACGGCGACGACGCTGCTTGGCAATTCGATCGCAGCCAATATGTTCATGCTCGGTCATGCCTGGCAGCAGGGTCTCCTGCCCCTTGACGATTCCTCGATCCTCCGCGCGATCGAACTCAATGGCGAGGCGGTCGAGATGAACCGTCGAGCCTTTTTATGGGGCCGCCGCGCCGCCGCCGATCCCGCCGCCGTCGCCGCAATCGTGGCGAAGCTTCGCCCTGCCGCAGCGAAGCCGGAAAAAGCGCAGACCCTCGACGAACTCATCGAGCGGCGCACGGCGTTCCTGACCGATTATGACAACGCCGCCTACGCCCGCCGTTATGTCGCCGTCGTGCGGCGCGTTCGAGAGGCCGAGCGCAACAAGACGCCGGGAAGCGACGATCTGGCGGCAACCGCTGCGCGCGGGCTTTTCAGGCTGATGGCGATCAAGGACGAATATGAGGTGGCCCGGCTTTATGCGGATGGGGTCTTCGCCAAACAGGTCGCTGCGGCGTTCGACGGCGAGTTGCGCTTCGAATTCCACCTCGCCCCGCCCTTCCTGAGGCGCAAAAACGAAAAGGGCGAAGCGCTCAAAGCGAGCTTCGGCCCCTGGATGATGCGTGTATTCAGATTGCTCGCGCCGCTGAAGGTGTTGCGGGAGACGCCGTTCGATATCTTTGGCTATACGAAAGAACGCTATCTGGAGCGCAAACTGATTGTGGACTATGAAATTCTGCTAAATGAAATCGCAGATCGGCTGACGCCAGAAAATCACGCCCTCGCGGTTGCGCTCGCCGAGCTCCCGGAAAAAGTCCGGGGCTTTGGCCATGTGAAGCTGCGCGCGTTCGAAGACGTCAAGGTGGAAGGCCAGCTTCTGCTTGATCAGTTTCGTGGCGAGACGCGATCGATGAAGCTCGCGGCGGAATAGGCCGACGAAGAGCCGGTCAGCCTTCTTCCGCCGCATCCTCAAGATCCTCGGGCGGGGTGGTGCCGAGCACCTTGTGAAGCGTCTCGTAAGGGTCCCTCGCCTCCATCAGCACGTCCGAAACGCGAACGGCCTTCGCGCCCAGCGCTTTCATCTTGTCGATATCCTCAAGAGACCGGATGTCGCCCGCCGCGACCACAAGAACGCGGTCGAGCGGGATTTGCGGAATGAGCCTTTCGCAAATGCCGGGATCAAGCTCCAGGGTCTCCAGATCGCGACTATTGACCCCGATGAGATTGGCCCCCGCCTCGATCGCGATCTCAAGCTCGATCTCGTTCCGCACTTCGACGATCGAATCGAGCATGATCGATTCGGCGCGCGCCAGGAAATCCCCTGTCTGACGCCCTAGAATGCCGACGATCAGCAGGACAGCGTCCGCCCCCGCATGACGGGCTTCGAGGATCTGATATTGATCGACGACGACGTCATTGGCGAGGATCGGCAGATTGGCCGCCTTCGCCGACTTGAAATCGGCGAGGCTGCCACGGAAAAGACGCCGATCCTGACAGGCTGAAACGCATGTCGCGCCGGCGTCCCGGAAATCCTCCGCGAGATCTCTGACGTCGAGGCGTGAGCGCGTCACTTTGGTCAGGGGCGAGGCCCCGGCGATTTCGGCGATGACGCCGGGTCGGCCCGTCGTCGCGAAATGATGGAACAGGGCGGCGCGAAATCCGGCCGTCCTGGTCGCTTCGCCGATGGCGCCGGTCAGACTGCCGGCGGAGCGCTTGGCTTTGGCGTTGTCGACATCAGCCTGACGTTGGGCGAGCAGGGAGGCAAGTCGCGGACCCACGGCGGAGTAGTCGGATGGATCGCTCATTTGAAATCACCATTTATTCGATCGAAGGGTCCCGCGCCCTGCCTGACTATACCTCCGATCGGCCCGCCGCCAAGGCCAAGTTGGGATCCTAGCGCACGATCACGTTCTTGAACTGCCACGGGCTTTCCGTATCGAGATCCTCGGCGAAGAGGACGCCGCGATCCTTGAGCGGCGTCCAGTCGGTGTATTCGCCGACGACCGGCCCAAGATAAGGACTCTGGATTTCGAGGCAGCGGCGGAAATCGAGTTCGTCGGCCTCGACGATGCCCGCGCGCGGGTTCTCCAGCGCCCAGACCATGCCGGCGAGAACGGCGGAGCTGACCTGCATGCCGGTCGCATTCTGATAGGGCGCGATCCGGCGCGTCTCCTCGACCGAGAGCTGCGAGCCGTACCAATAGGCGTTTTTCGCGTGGCCGTAGAGAAGCACGCCGAGTTCGTCGATGCCGTCGACGATCTCGTCCTCCTCCAGAATGTGCGAATCCTCCTGCGGCTTCCATTGCGCGCCGGCCATCTCGTCGAGCGACAGCACGGCGTCGTCGGCCGGGCGATAGGCGTAGTGGCAGGTCGGCCGGTAGACCACGTTGCCAAACTCGCGCACGGTGAAATAATCCGCGATCGAGATCGCCTCATTATGCGTGATGAGCCAGCCATGCTGCGCCTGGGCGGTCGGCGTCCAGGAGCGCACCCGCGTGCCGGCGCCGGGGCGCATCAGATAGATCGCGCAATCGGGGCCGAAGGCATGCCTTTTGCCCTCCGGCGGCAGATGCTTCTCATGCGTCCCCCAGCCGAGTTCGGCCGGCTGCAGTCCTTCCGAGATGAAGCCCTCGACGGACCAGGTGTTGACGAAAACGCCCATCGGCTTTGGCGAGCGCGCGCGCTGCGTGTCGCGCTCGGCGATATGAATGCCCACGACGCCGGTCTTGCGGGCAAGCTCCGCCCAATCCTCCCGCGTCTTTGGCGCGCCGGCGTCGACGCCGCAATCCGCAGCGACATTGAGCAGCGCCTGCTTGACGAACCAGGACACCATGCCGGGATTGGCGCCGCAGCAGGAGATTGCGGTCGGGCCGGGGCCGATGGCGCGGCGCAGATCAAGCACGGCCTCGCGCAGCGCGTAATTGGAGCGCTCGGACTGGGTCAGGCGCGAATCGGTATAGAAGCCGACCCAGGGCTCGGCCACGGTGTCGATATAAAGCGCGCCGAGTTCATGGGCGAGGCGCATGATCGCGACGGAGGAGACATCGACGGAGAGATTGACGATGAAGGGCTGACCCTCGCCTTTGGTGAGGAGAGGCTTCAGAAGGTCGACGAAATTGTCGCGCCGGACCGCCTCATGAACGAAAGCGATGCCGCGCTCGTCTAACAGATGGCGATCCTTGTCCTCCGGATCGATGACGGTGAAGCGCGATTTGTCGAAGGTGAAATGGCGCTCGAGAAGGGGCAATATCCCGCGCCCGATCGAGCCGAAGCCGATGAGGACGACAGGACCTGTAATCGCGCCATGCACGGGCCATTGCGACATTCATTTATCTCCGAACACATCGAGGAAGGGGATTTCGCGCGGCAGCGCTGCGACGCCTGCCGCCACGACCATGCGTGACAAGCAATTGAGTAAAGTCAACGTCGCGCAATGCGACATGTCGAAACGCGGGAACAAAATTCAGCATGATCGCGTGTCGCCGTTATGACTCTTTGTACGACAGCTTCGGCCATACCAGAAATTCAAGGCGCGGAATGCCCGCCCGATCGCTGCGAGAGCGCAGTTTCGCGTTCAGGGCGCCAGCGCACGACGTCTCCCTTGTCCGGCAGACGGTTTTCCAGGCTAACCCACCCGGCTCCATCCCAGCGCGCGTAGCGGCGCAGGACAAATGGCGAGACGGAGGCCCGCAGCAGATCATCGACCTGGTCAAACACATTCAAGTGCAGGTGGGGCGCTGTCGAGTTGCCGGAATTGCCGACGCCCCCGAGAATCTCGCCCTCGTTAATCCGCTGCCCCACCTTCACGCGCACAGAGCCGGATTGCAAATGCGCGAAAAAGACCACCCCTCCCGACGAATGCCTAAGCATCACGTGGTTGCCAACGTTGGGCCGGATGTCGATATCATGTGCGGTCACCTTCGGACGGAACAGAAATGTTGCTTGTATCCAGATGCACGCGGTTCCAAGCAGGCTGACCTTCAGATGATCCGGCCAGCCATCGCTAGCTCGGACGACATCGCCTGAGAACGGCGCATGAATTGGTCGTCCCCACGCATAAAAGCGGTCCGCGGCAATTCCGCCGATCATGAAGCGGACTTTGTTCGCCGACATGCACCGGGCTCGATCTTCTCCAACGGCCACGAAGTCCCGCGCGAGCGGGTGGTGACCTGGCGGCGATAGGCAGGCCCACTCTCCTCGCAGAGGGAAATCGATCGACATGGGTTCTTTCATGCAAAAAGCATAGCTCGAGCGGCGGGTATGAAGCTACCGCGGAGAGGCTGTGGATTGCGCTACGTCGCCGTTGGTGATCGACGGCGACGGCTCGATGACGGAAAAATCGCCTCAGGCGGCGGCGCGCAGCGCGTTGAGGGCAAAAAGCCCGGTCGGCGCGACGAGCCCCTTCGCGCCTTGCAAGGCGCCGGCGGCGAGTTCGAGGCCGAGAAAGCGCGCCTCGTCGACGGGTCCCGGCAGCGTGAGGCCGCGCGTCGCGCGCCGCGAAAAGCCGAAGGCCTCGTAATAAGGCGCATCGCCAACGAGCAGCACGGCCCGATGTCCCGCGGCGAAGGCGCGAAACAGCGCCTCGGCCATCAGCCGGCGGCCGAACCCGCGCGAGCGATAAGGCTTCGCGATGGCGAGCGGACCCAGCATCAAGGCGTCCGCGCCGCCGGCGTCGACATGCCACAGGCGCAGCGTGCCCATCAGGAAAGCCCCATGCTTCATGACGAGCGCCAGCCCTTCGGCCGGCAGGCGCCCCTCGCGCAGCCGCTCGGATGTCTTCTCGTAACGGCCCGGGCCGAAGGCCGCGTCGAGCAGCGTCTCGCGCGCGAAGAAATCCTGCGGCGCCTCGTCGGCGATGTAGATTTCGGGTTCGCTGACGACGCCGATGAAGGGCGCGACGATGTCTGTGCGAAAATCATTTGGGCGAAAATCGTTCTGGATCAAGGTCATCTGAGCCTCCGCCGGCCACGGCCGGGATGCGCGACGACCCTCGCACCGCGCAAGCGCTCGATTACCGAGCGCCTGCCGGCCGTACGGGACAAAGGAATGGTGAAGCGGTCCGGCTCAGATCACGTAGGATTTGAGCGGCGGGAAGCCGTTGAAGCCGACGGTGGAATAGGTCGTCGTATAGGCGCCCGTTCCCTCGATCAACACTTTGGCTCCGATCTCCAGACTGACGGGAAGGTGATAAGGGTCCTTCTCGTAGAGGACGTCGACTGAATCGCAGCTTGGCCCGGCGAGGACGCAAGGCTCCGTCGCATCGCCGTCGAAGGCCGTTCGGATCGGATAGCGGATCATCTCGTCCATCGTCTCGGCGAGGCCGTTGAACTTGCCGATGTCGAGATAGACCCACTTCACCGGATCGTCGTCGGACTTCCGCGAAATCAGCACGACCTCGGCCTCGATGACGCCGGCGTTGCCGACCATGCCGCGGCCAGGCTCAATGATCGTCTCGGGAATATGATTGCCGAAATGCTTGTGCAGCGACCCCATGATCGATTGCGCATAGGCCTTGACAGCCGGAACGCGCTTCAGATAGCGCGTCGGAAATCCGCCGCCGAGATTGACCATCTGCAGGGCGATTCCGCGATCGGCGAGATCGCGGAAGATCGCGGCCGCGGCCTTCAGCGCGCCGTCCCACATGGCCGGATTGCGCTGCTGCGATCCGACATGGAACGACAGGCCATGGGCGAGGAGGCCCAGCCGATGCGCATGTTCGAGCACGCGCGGCGCGAGTTCGACGTCGCAGCCGAACTTGCGCGACAGCGGCCATTCGGCGCCGGCGCCGTCGCAAAGGAGTCGGCAGAAGACTTTCGAGCCGGGCGCGGCGCGCGCGACCTTCTCGACCTCGGCCTCGCAATCGACGGCGAACAGGCGAACGCCGAGCGCAAAGGCGCGCGCGATGTCGCGCTCCTTCTTGATCGTATTGCCGTAGCTGATGCGCTCGGCCGTCGCCCCGCTCGCCAGCGCCATCTCGATCTCCGCGACGGACGCCGCGTCGAAGCAGGAGCCGAGATCGGCGAGCAGCGCCAGAACGCGTGGATCGGGATTGGCCTTCACGGCATAGAAGACGCGGGTGTCCGGCATCGCGCTGGCGAAGGACGTGTAGTTCTCGCGCACGACGTCAAGGTCGAGGACGAGGCACGGGCCGTCTTCGCGGCGGTTACGGAGAAACTCCAGAATACGATCGGTCATCGCGGCATCCCTTCGAAGGGCGCGGGTCTCCCGCGCCGAAACGAACAAGCTTCGGGGTGAAGGGCGATGCGAAGGAGCCGCCGCGCTTTGGAGACGCGAAAGGTTCCGTCAACCCGCCAATCGCGACCGGCCGCGAGCCCACGAGACAAAGCCTCGCGGATCGCATCCGGTCTGATGCTGCGCCGTTGGACACGCGCACAATGGACACGACGCAATGGCGCCGTCCAAAATGTTCGTGGCCTTCGCTTGGAGTGGGAAATTCCCCTCCGCACGCCCGGCAAGATAGACTAGCCTCTTCGGTAAGCCAGCTTTGGAGGCTGGCAGAGACGAAAAAGCCCGGTCCGTCGTTGCTTTAAGTCGCGTCCCCCGTTTGGCGGGGTTCGCCGGTTCGCCTCCGGCTGTCGGTCCTTAACAGGCGGTTAACCGGCCTCTTGTCCGGATCCCCGCCAACCGACACACGACCACAGGCACGTGCGAAAATGGGCAAGTGCAGAAATAGGGCGATTCGCCCGGAACACAAGCGTTTTTTTGAAAAAATTGCGCGCGCCCCGTGCGCGCCTCGCCTGTGACGCGCACAACGACGAGAGCCTCACGGAGAGCCCGCTTCGCGCGAAAATGCTCGATGTCTAGTCTCGACGCACTTCCCTAACGCGGCGCAAAGTCCCACTTCGCGCGAAAATACGCTGTCTGCCTTGCCGCCGTCTAAAAAGGTCATTACGCCATTGAAATCAAGCCGCCGGCCAAGCTTCCCGCCGCGCGTTCGGCGTCCTCTCAAATCCAGAACCCTGATGACCGATCTCAATCGCCGCACGCTCGTCAAATGCCTTGTCATGTCCAGCGCCGCGACCGCGCCCTTAAGATTCGCCGCGCCGGCGGCGGCTCAGCCGGCGGCGGCGCCCGCGCCGGCGAAATTCGATTTCGAAGATGTCGTGCGGCGCGCGCGCGATCTCGCCACCGCCCCCTTCGACGCAGCGATCGCGCCGCTTCCAGAAGCTCTGAACAAGCTCGATTTCGACGCCTGGCGCGACATCAGATTCCGGCCGGACAAGGCCTTTCTCACCGCGAACGGCAGTCAGTTCCGGCTGCAGCTGTTCCATCTCGGCCATCTCTTCAAACGGCCTGTGACGATCAACATCATCAGGGACGGCATCCCGACGCCGATCCCCTTTACGACGAGCCTTTTCGATTATGGCCGCACCAAGCCGGAGAAGCCGATTCCGGTCAATCTCGGCTTCGCCGGGTTTCGACTTCACTATCCCCTCAACTCGCCCAAGGTTTTTGACGAGGTGATCGCTTTTCTGGGCGCGAGCTATTTCCGCTTCCTCGGCCGCGACCAGCGCTACGGCATGTCGGCGCGGGCGTTGGCGATCGACGCCGGAAGCGACCAGGAAGAATTCCCCTTCTTTCGCGAATTCTGGATCGACGCGCCGGAGCCGGGCGCCGACCGCGCAACGATCTACGCCCTGCTCGATAGCCCATCGACCACGGGCGCCTACAGGTTCGATCTCTATCCCGGCGAGGAGACCGCGATCGAAGTTTCGACGACGCTGTTCCCGCGCAAGGCGGGCGTCAAATTCGGCCTCGCCCCGCTGTCCTCCATGTTTTTCCTTGGCGAGAACGATCACCGCTTCAACGATGATTTCCGCCCCGAACTGCATGATTCGGATGGGCTGATCATCCATTCCGGCACGGGGGAGTGGATCTGGCGCCCCCTGCGAAATCCGGTGAAGCCCGAAACGTCGTCCTTTTTTGACCACGATCTCAAGGGATTCGGGCTGCTCCAGCGCGACCGCGACTACGAACACTATCAGGATCTCGACCTCGCCTATGAGCTGCGGCCGAGCTATTTCGTCGAGCCGAGGGACAGCTGGGGCGAAGGCCATGTCGACCTCGTCGAATTGCCGACGCAAAACGAGACCAACGACAATATCGTCGCCTCCTTCGCGCCGAAAGACTCGCCGGAGCCGAACAAGCCCTTCAGCTATGCCTATCGTCTCACGGCAAGCCTCAATCTGACGCGGCTTTCCCCGAACGGGCGGGTCATCAACACCTATCAGACGACGGCGGCGGCGCTTGGCTCGGTCGAACCCGTCGCGCCCGGATCGCGCCGCTTCATCATCGATTTCGGCGGCGGCGACCTGCCCTATTACGCCCTCGATCCGTCCCTCGTCGAGGTCGTTCCCTCGAC
>JBKQMI010000033.1:0-10609 GCA_052146775.1 Methylocella sp.
CGGCTTTCTCAACGCCATTTTCGATCCCGCCCATTACAAGATCAAGGCGGCCCTACGCGGCTTCTATTTCACATCGGGCACGCAGCAGGGAACGCCGATCGACCAGCTGCTCGGCGCGCTCGCCAAGGGCTTCAGCGCCGAGGCGATCGCAACGCCGGCCTTTTCCGGACAGGGCAAGAGCTTCTTCCTCACCGACCTCATCCGGAAGGTCATCATCGGCGAGGCCGGCTGGGTGTCGACGCGGCGCCGCTTTCGTCTCGTCAAGATCGCGGCGCTCGCGAGCCTCATCGTCGCCGCGCCGCTCCTCGCGGGCGCGTGGTGGCTGAGCTATGCGCGCAACGCCGATCGCATTCGCGACAGCGAGGAGGCTGCGCGGAAATACGCCGAGGCCTCGCGCGGGGTCGGGCAGGCCAATGTCGTCAGCGACCGCGATCTCAGCAAGGTGCTGCCGGCGCTGCACGCCTTGCGCTTCCTGCCGGGCGGCTACGGCGACCAGGATCAAGGCGCGACCGCCGCCGGCGCGACCGCGGAACTCGGGCTGAACCAGTCGGCCCGGCTGAAATCGGCGGCGAACACCGCCTATGGCGTCGGACTGGAGCGCATGCTGCGCCCGCGCCTCATCTATCGCCTCGAAGAGCAGATCGAGGCCAGCGTCAACGACCCGCCCGCGCTCTTCAACGCGCTGAAAGCCTATCTGATGCTCGGCGGCCTCAAGACCGCGGACCGGCAATCGCTCATCGACTATATGAAGCGCGACTGGTCGGAGAATCTTTATCCGGGTCCGCGCAACGCCGAAGGGCGCGACGAGCTGGCGCAGCATCTTTCCGCCATGCTCGATCTCGAAACCGGACATGGTCCGCTCATCCAGCTGAACGGCCCGCTGGTCGAAAAGGCGCAGGCGATTCTCGCGCGCCAGAACGTCGCGACGCGGGCGTTGAATATGCTCGCGGCGCGGGCGAAGGCGAACGCCCGGCCGGACTGGACCGCCGGCAAGGCCGGCGGCGCGGGCGCGCTCACCGTGTTCGAGCCGTCGATCGAGAACATCAAAGTTCCCTGGTTCCTGACCAAATCGGGCTTTGCGGATTTCAACGCCGCGGCGCCCAGCGCCGTGGATGAGGCGGCGCGCGATCGCTGGGTGCTCGGCGCCGCCGGGCAAACCCCGGCGATCTCGGCGCAATACGATCATTTGAGCGAAAATCTCGGCGAGGCCTACGCCACGGCCTTCGTCGACGCCTGGCGCGAGGCCATCGGCCAGCTGAAGCTGCGCCGCCTCACGACGGACAGGCCCTCCTATCCGCTGCTCGCCGCCGCGTCCTCCGTCGCCTCGCCGTTGATCCGCCTCCTCGAATCAATCCGCGACGAGACTTTGCTCGCGGAGCCCGTGAGCGCGGACTCGAACGCGACTGAGCCCGGGGCCGCGAAGGTTGAGACGCCGGCGGCGATCATCGACGCGGCGCTCGCGCCCTATCACAAGCTGATTGAAGGGGATCCGGGGCGCCGCCCGATCGATCAGATGCTGTCGCAACTGAACGACATCCGCGCCAATCTGAGCCGCCTCGCGGCGAAGGGCGCGCCGGCCGAGGAGCTTGTCCCGCGCATCGCGGGCGGCGTCGCCAATCTGCGCGCCGACGCAGCCGGCCTGCCGCAGCCCTTCGCGCGCATGATGGACGATGCGGGCGCCAGCGTTCTCCGTGAGATCGCCGATTCCAACGTGGCGGGCGCCCTTTTGGCGCTGCGCGAAAAGGTCACCCTCGCCTGCCAGGAAAAGATCGTGAACCGCTATCCTTTCGCCAAAGGCGCCGAGCGCGACGTCGAACTCGACGATTTCGCCCGCATGTTCGGACCGGAGGGCCTCATCGATCAGTTCGTCGGCGCCTATGTGCTCGCGAGCGTCGACGCCTCGGGGCCGCAGTGGAAATGGCGCGACGACAGCCCCCTCGCCGCCAGGCTGACGCCAGGCTCCCTCGCCGATTTCGCGCTCGCCGCCGAGATCCGCGCCGCATTCTTCAGCCCCGCCCAGGCGGCGCCCGGCTTTTCCTACACGGTGACGCCCCCCGCCGCCGGCGGCGGGCGGCTTGAGATCGATGCGACCGTCATCACGAGCGGCTCCGGCCCCGTGACCCTGCAATGGCCGAGAGCCGGCGAGCGCCATCGCGCCCTGCTGGCGCTTCGCGCTGAGGGCGGCCCGGTACTGCAGCAATCCGGCGTTTGGTCGCTCTTCCGCCTGCTCGACGCGGCCAAGCTTAGCGGCGATGGCGGCGCCACCTTCTCGCTCGGCGGACGTGAACTCGCCTGGCGCTTCGCCGCCGCGCCCGCGACGCCGGGCGCAGGCCTGAAGCCGCTGGACCTTGCGCGGTTGCGCAATTTCCATTGTCCCGGCGGAGCCTGAGCAGATGCGCTGCGGCCTGTTTGGAAAACTGCCGGCCAAACGCGATTTCGTCGCGGTCTCGACGCCCCGCGCGTTCCTGCGCCTGTGGGAGCCCTGGCTGGAGAAGGGCCTCGCCGCGTTGCGGGCGAGCGAGGCCGGGAGCGATTTCGCGCACGCCTTCGCCACGGCGCCGATCTGGCGTTTCTGGCTCGGGCCAGCGCTCTGCGGGCAGGCGACCGCCGGCGCCTTCATGCCCTCCGTCGATGCGCTCGGGCGAATGTTTCCCCTGACGCTGATCGCGTCCGGCGATGACTTTGCGCCGCCAGACGCCGATCCGCGCGAGGCCTGGTTCGCTCAAGTCGAGGATCTTCTGCTGGACGCTCTCGATCCACACGCGCCCTTCGAGGCGATTGCCGCCCGGCTCGACAAATGTGGCGCGCAAGAGCTTGGCGCCAAAGTTATATGCACACAAAATATTTGCGCACAATCAATTGCCGCGGATATTCGGGCGCAAGATCGGAACGCCTCCGCCGAACCGTTCGCCGCCATGCGCGCGGAACTGGATTGCCCAGCCGAGACGGCGACATTCTGGTGGACGATCGGCGGCGCCGACTGCCCGCCGTGGGCGATGATGCAGCGGGCCATGCCGGCGCCGGCGACCTTCGCCGACATGCTGAGCCGGCGGGGCGCAAGCTCGCCGAAGGATTTCCTGATGGAGCCGACAGCGTCATGGTGATGCTCGACGGCGAAGAGACGTTCGCCTCGATCGAGAGCGGGAGCGTAGAGATCTATTGGGGCGCCAATATAGGGACCCCGCAGGAGGCGCTGGCCTCCGGGCGCCCCACAATTTAGGCCTTGGCCGCGCCTCCGACCTCGTCGATTTCAAGCAGCAACGCCATCCGAAAAGCCGCCAGTTCGGGGGCCGTCTTGCGCTCCTCTTCTTCCAGGAACCGCCCGAGCAGGACGAGAAATTCCGCGAATCGGTCGGATGCGCTCGCGGCGAGGGCATCCGTGTCGGCTTCGCACGGAAGCTCGGTCGCGGCTTCGCCGGCCGTCTCTTCGCTGCTTGAGAGACGGGCTTGCCTTTGAGCTTCGCGGGCCTGGCAATTGTTGATGACGTTGAGGCCTTCCTCGACGCGGCGTTGCGCGATTTTCGGCGCCCCGGCGTCGAATGCGATCTTCGCCCGTCGAAAGAAATAACGGCATTCCTCTCCACAAAAGCTGCCCTGTGAGCGCGTCGGAACATCCATCGAAAGCTCCCGCCCGTCGGATCGCCCTCGTAGTCGTCCACTTGCCGAGAAGTCCGACTGGTCGCCCCCCAGCAGCAAATTTAACGACCAACGAACGGAAAAGTTTTGCCCCAATTCATAAAAATTCCATAAATGCCGATGCGACAGCAGTTTCGTGTAGAAAATGCGGCAAAAAGCTGGAGGCGGCGTCCGATTCCATCGAATCCAACGGTATTTCCAGCTTCAGTATCGTGAACCTTGCGGCGCCGACGATCGATGCCGGGCGCCCGCCTTGTGCGCTGCGGGTCAGATCCCCGCGCCCGCGTCGAAGCCGCGGCGGATCGTCGGCTGCAGGCAGGGCGCGGCAAAGAGCGCGCCGCTCCAGGCGCCGGCGAGGGTGCGGGCCGCGACGATCAGCCAGAACGTCGCAAGGGCGGCGACCAGCACGCCGCCGATCGCCGACAGGAAGGCAAGATGCGTCGCATTGGCGAGCGCCAGCGTCGACAGCGTGTAGACGGCGAGCGGGAAGGTGAAGCCCCACCAGCCCATGTTGAAGGGCATGCCGCGGCGCAAATAATGCGCGGTCTTCAAGAGCGCGAGCAGCAGCCACCAGAAACCGTAGCCCCACAGCGCCGCGCCGCCGAGGATTCCGCAGCCGAAGGCGACGTCGCCGACGCTCGACAGGCCGGCAGCCGCGAAGACGCGGGGCGCCGCGGCGCCGAGCGCGAGAAGCCCGAGCGCGCCCGTGCCGATCGGCCCCAGCGCCAGCCAGCCCGAGGCGGCCATGTCGCGCCCCGGCAGCTTGTGCAGGGCGAGGCGCAACAGCAGGATGACGAGAAAGCTCATCGCCAGCGGCACCGAAAAACCCCACAATGCATAGCTGACGACGACGACGGGAAAGGCCTCGGCGGCCGGCAGATGCGCCGCGAGCAGCGCACCGCTCGAAGCCGCCACCTCGGCCGCCACCACCGGCAACAGCCAGACGGCGGTCATTTTCTCAAGGCTGTGCTCCTGCCGGGTGAACATCAGGAAGGGAATGACGAGGCCGCTTGCGAGCGACAGGGCGACGTCGATTCGCCAGAGCGCGTCGGCGACGTCGAGCGCGCGCGGGCCGAACAGCGTCATTCCGAACAGAATGAAGCCATTGGCGATGGTCGCGAGCCCCATCGGCACGCAGCCGAAGAACATCGGCGCCGCCGAATGGGCGAAGATGCGCCGCGCCTCGTCGAAAAAGAAGATCCAGCGCGCCGCATATAGGAGACTGAAAAGGCAGAACAGCCCGATATTGAACAGCCACAACCCTTGCGCGGCCTCATGCAGGCCGGGAACGGAAAGCGGAAACTGGTTCAGCGCCAGCGCCAGCCCGCCGGTGCCCATGGTGGCGGCGAACCAGCTCGGCGTAAAATGGCGCACCGTTTCGCGCAGGCGCGAGGGCGGCGCGGCGCGGCCCGCCGCAAAGGTGTCAGGGGTCAAAAACTGGGTCTGCGCCATCATTCGTCTCCAACGATTTCCGGAGCCGTTTTAGCGCGCTGGATTTAATCTGAAAAACTCATTAATTATATTATACTAATCTCATTTTTAGATTGATTGGAACGGATCACGGATGACTTTGGAGCAGCTTCGCATTTTCGTGGCCGTCGCCGAGCGCCTCAACGTGACGCAGGCGGCGCGCGCCCTCAATCTCGCGCAATCGGCGGCCTCACACGCAATCGCGGCGCTGGAGACGCGGCACGGCGCGCAATTGTTCGACCGAGTCGGACGCGGGATCGAACTCACCGAGGCCGGCCGCATCTTCCTTCCCGAGGCGCGCGCGGTGCTGGCGGCGGCCGAGGCGGCGGAGCGGAGCTTGCGCGAGATCGGCGGGCTCGCGCGCGGCTCGCTCAGCGTCGAAGCGAGCCAGACCATCGCCAGCTACTGGCTGCCGCGCCATCTCGTCGCCTTCCGCCGCGCCCATCCCCTGATCGACATTCGCCTCGGCATCGGCAATACGGCGGAGGTCGCCGAGGCGGTGCTGCAGGGGAAAGTCGAACTCGGCTTCATCGAGGGCGCTGTCGAGAACCCGCATCTTGCCGCCCTGCCAGTTGCGCGCGACCAGCTCGCGTTGATCGTCGGCGCCTGCCACCCTTGGGCCGAGCGCCATAAGCTCGCGCCAGGCGACCTTCTCGCCGGCGAATGGGTGCTGCGCGAGGAAGGCTCCGGCACGCGCTCGGCTTTCGAGGCCGCGCTGCGCGGACTCGGCCTCAATCCCGCGCGCCTGCGCGTCGTCATGGAGATGCCCTCGAACGAGGCCGTGCGGGCGGCGGTGGAGGCCGGCATGGGCGCGAGCGCGCTTTCGGCCTCGGTCGCCGCGCCAAGCCTTGAAGCGGGCCTCCTGCATGAGCTGCCGCTGCGCCTGCCCGACCGCGGGTTTTACGCGCTAAGCCACTGCGAGCGCCGCCGCAGCCGCGCGGCGGAAGCGCTGCTCGCCCTCATCGGGCAGGCGCGGCCGGGCGGGCGGGATTAAGGCCCTGGCACCGGTTTTCGGCCTTGCGCCGCGTCGCGCGCGTTTCAGCAGGCGATGAGATTTTCCGCCGTACGCCGCGCCTTTTCGACAGGCGTATCGCCGACAAACCAATACCGGTCCACGTCCGCGAGATGCGCTTCGAGCCACCCCGCACCTCGCCGCCGCCTGAGCAGCCAGACAATCGCCGGGATGTAATGATCATATTCGTCGCGGGGAAGCAGCGGGGCGAAGCCAACCGGATCCCAGTCTTCGAAGAGGATCTCCCGCACCGCCTCGGCGTCGTCCTCCCCGACCCAAAATTTCAGCAGCATCTTTCGGCAAACGGCCCTCACCTTAAAAGGGAGCAGTCGCGAAAACCGATACCACAAGGATCCCTGATCCTTACCCTCCGCCATGTCTGCGTCCTTTTTGCCAACGCGGGATTCAAGCAGGAGTAAACGACCTGAGGACCGCTTGTTCGTCCCGGATGGTCCCGCTTTCGTAGCGGAGCGCAAATTTGTCCGCTTTATCTGGCCATGGTTCGTCGAAAGAATAGCCTTCAAGCATTCGCAGACTCCCATCTTCCACGAGGAGTTCAAAGCCCGCTCCATGCTTGAGACCATCGAGATCGGCGACAACGTCGCCAAACCGGAACGACGGCCCGCCCGGAAGTTTCTCCGCCCCGCGGCCGATGGCGAAATTGGTCCAGAAGCCGACCCCGGTCAGTTCCCTGCTCGTGACCTGAAGCGAGCCAAGCTGCTCGCGCAGGATCCTAAACGTTTCGGATTGTCCCGCCGGCAGCTTTTCGAGAACCGCCCTCTCCAGTTTCGTCAGTCCGTCCCTTCGCCGCTCATTGTCGAAACCGTCGCGGCGCCAAAGGGTCAGCCTTAATCGAACGACTTGATTACCTCGTCTTCATTGCGATCAGGACCTTTATGATAGTGGAGCGTAAAACTGCTCGCGTCGTCGGGCCAGGGCTCGTCGTAAGAAAAGCCTTCCAGCATCTTCAGGCATCCATCTTCGATCAGCAGCAGAAATCCGGCCCCGTGTTGAAGTCCCTTTATCTCAGCGCCGACGTCGCCAAAGCGGAACGTAGGGCTTCCGGGAAGTCTCGGCGCCTCAGGAGCGACTGAAAATTCGGTGAAGAATCCGACACCGGTCAGCTCCCTCTCGGCTACCTGAGCCGCCGAAAACTGCTGCCGAAGGATCCGAAATACCTCCGCCTTCCCCGCCAGCAATTTATTTACAACGGCCCGTTCAAGCCCCGTCATTGTTTCCATCGACATATTCCTATTTTTCAACTTTGGGGCGATATGCGGTACCAATCTTAACGGTTCCATCTTCCAGTACATTACCTGAAACACCTATACGATGTCCGCCGACATCAATTTGTATTTTGTATTCCCCGGTGATTTTCTGGCCTTTCACAGCCTGACGCGTAGCGGCTTCGATTGCCCTGAACGCTCGCTCTTCGGAGCCGAATTCGGATACGAAACTATCGAGATCATGCCGGACCTTTCGAAAGATATGATGCAATTTATTCAGATCGACCTCAGTAGCAGGCCCTGGCTCCAGCGCGCCCGATGATGGCGGCGGCAGCCCCAGCGGACCTTCGGGAAAGAGCGGAATGCCCCGGCCATGCTCGATCGCGTCCTTGGGCGTCTCCTGGCCCCGCAGGCGCCGCTCCCGCTCGATGCGGTCCTTGTCGTTATCTTCCGAGCCGACCGCAACATTCACGCCCGCGCCGCCGCCGGTCGTCCAACGGCCGCCCCTATCGCGCAGCTCAGCTTCATTATACGCCAGGGCGAGCGGCTCAAACCCTTGCGCCTTCATAAGCGCGATCGGCGTAACGCCCTTTTTGATCAGCCTGTCGGCTGCGAAGATACGCAACCCCTCGTCCGGCATGCAGGGCGGCAGCGCCGCGAAAGCAAGATGAATATGGGCGAGCGCCTTTTCGCCCTCGCTCCAAAGCTCGCAGGCGCGCCGGAGCCTAGCGACGACATGAACGCCAATCAGCCGCTCATAGCCGGTGGCGAGCAGCGCCATCGCGCGCGGCTCGTCGTCGAGACGCAGCCTCACCCGGCCGTTCCTGTCAGCCTTCGCTTTGGCGAGAAGCGTGCCCGCGCCGATCACGAGACCCTCTGCTGTGATCTCCAGCGCGGCGTGGATTTTATGCGCGCGCGTCCGCTCGGCCCAAAGGTCCAAAATCTCTTCTGCTTGGCCCACCAAAAACTCCGATGCTCGAGCGGATCAATTTGGTCAGGACTGTAAAGCCAAGCTGCGGAATCATGAAGAACATAGAGTGAACATATCTTCGAGGCGAACCTGTAAGAAAGCGTCCCGGCGAGCCGAAACAGCCGCGATCCACCTCGGAACCGTCGCCGCAAGCGCCTCCGCGGCCGCGCGAAAAAGATGACGCGCCGCGCGCGGTCCCCTATAGATGCGCGTTCCTAGCGGCTCGCTAGCCTTCCAGAAGCGTGGACTTAACCGATGCCTCCCTATCGCTCCCGCACGACGACGCATGGACGCAACATGGCCGGCGCGCGCGGCCTCTGGCGCGCCACCGGCATGAAGGACTCCGACTTCGGCAAGCCGATCATCGCGATCGCCAATTCCTTCACGCAATTCGTGCCGGGCCATGTGCATCTGAAAGACCTCGGTCAGCTCGTCGCGCGCGAGATCGAGGCGGCCGGCGGCGTCGCCAAGGAGTTCGACACCATCGCGGTCGACGACGGCATCGCCATGGGCCATGACGGCATGCTCTACAGCCTGCCCTCGCGCGACCTCATCGCCGACAGCGTCGAATATATGGTCAACGCCCATTGCGCGGACGCGCTCGTCTGCATCTCGAATTGCGACAAGATCACGCCCGGCATGCTGATGGCGGCGCTGCGCCTCAACATCCCCACGGTGTTCGTCTCGGGCGGCCCGATGGAGGCGGGCAAGGCCCTCATCGGCGGCAAGATGCAGGCGCTCGACCTCGTCGACGCCATGGTCGCCGCCGCCGACGATCATGTCTCGGCCGAGGAGGTCGCGGCGATCGAGCGCTCGGCGTGCCCGACCTGCGGCTCGTGCTCGGGCATGTTCACCGCCAATTCGATGAACTGCCTCACCGAAGCGCTTGGCCTTGCGCTGCCCGGCAATGGCTCGATGCTGGCGACGCACACCGACCGCAAGCGCCTCTTCGTCGAGGCCGGCCACCTCATCGTCGATCTCGCGCGGCGCCATTACGACGAGGACGACGTGACGGTCCTGCCCCGCGCGATCGCCAGCTTCAAGGCGTTCGAGAATGCGATGACGCTCGACATATCAATGGGCGGCTCGACCAACACCGTGCTGCATCTCCTCGCCGCCGCCCATGAGGGCGGGATCGACTTCACCATGCGCGACATCGACCGGCTGTCGCGGCGGGCGCCGGTGCTCTGCAAGGTCGCGCCGGCCAAAGCCGACGTGCATCTTGAAGACGTACATCGCGCCGGCGGCGTCATGGCGATCCTCGGCGAACTCGACCGCGCGGGCCTCATTCACACCCGCGCGCCCGTCGTCCACGCGGCGAGCCTTCTCGATGCGCTGGAGCGCTGGGACGTGCGGCGCACGCAAAGCGCCGCCGCGGCGGAGTTCTACCGGGCCGCGCCCGGCGGCGTGCCGACCCAGACCGCCTTCAGCCAGAACGCGCGCTCCGCCGAACTCGATCTCGATCGCGAGACGGGCGTCATCCGCGATGCCGACCACGCCTTCTCGAAGGATGGCGGCCTCGCCGTACTCTATGGCAATCTCGCCGAGGACGGGGCCATCGTGAATACGGCCGGCGTCGATCCCTCGATCCTCGTCTTTTCCGGCTTCGCCCGGATTTTCGAGAGCCAGGAGGGCGCCGTCGAGGGCATCCTCAGCGACAAAGTCCGGCCCGGCGACGTCCTCGTCATCCGCTATGAGGGACCGCGCGGCGGCCCCGGCATGCAGGAGATGCTGTACCCGACGAGCTATCTGAAATCGAAAGGCCTCGGCAAGGCCTGCGCGCTCATCACCGACGGGCGCTTTTCGGGCGGCACTTCGGGGCTTTCGATCGGCCATGTCTCGCCGGAAGCGGCGGAAGGCGGCGCCATCGGCCTCGTCGAAGAAGGCGATATGATCGAGATCGACATCCCCAACCGGCGCCTCCACCTCGCGGTCGACGACGAAACGCTGGCGCATCGCCGCGCGGCCATGGCGGCGAAGGGCAAATCCGCCTGGAAGCCGGCCCATCATCGGCCGCGAAAAGTCTCGCCGGCGCTCAGAGCCTACGCCGCGATGACCACAAGCGCCGCGCGCGGCGCCGTGCGCGATGTGAGCCAGGTGGAGAGGTAGCTTGGCCCGCCGCGGCGGGGCGATGATCGACTCGCGCGGTACACGAGATCGTTGCTATGAAACCAATAGGATAGTTGCTAGAGCTTGACGCGGCTTGTTAAAGAAGCTCCTGACGATGTGTCTGAGTAACTCACGAGGAAGTCATATGAAAAGGATCATCGCGCTGAGTCTGTCAGCCGCTCTCAT
>JBKQMI010000034.1:0-6112 GCA_052146775.1 Methylocella sp.
AGGGCAGAAGATCGCCTACGAAGTCGTCGCCGACAGACGCACCGGCAAATCCTCGGCGGACAAATTGAAGCCGACCTGACATTGCCTGTGACCTATCATGTCGTCATCGCATTTGATCGGGATGCGGAGGCGACTTGAGGCCCGGTGAAGCTCATGAGGTCATGAGTCCTGCCTCACCTCGGCGAGGAGAAGTTGCAAGGCCGGGCGATCCAGCGATGCGCCGGACAGTCCGCCATCGTCATAGCGCTCGGGCGCGAGCCGCCAGCCTTCGTGGGCCTGGCTCTTCACATAGGCCTCGCAGGCCTCGCGTTGCGCATCGAGCGAGTTGAAGGCGAGGTCGAGGTTATGCTCGGTCGATTTGCGGGTGTAGATCGCGCAACGCGAGGTCTTCAGCGCCATCGGCTTCATGGTCGGGCCTCCGCCCTACCCTGCGCCGCCCTACCTGCTGTAGCGACGCTGATCGAACGGACGGAGCCGCGTGTCGAGGGACGCGGCGGATTCTTCTCGACGCGAGGTTCCGCGACCGGGGCCTCCATGCCGCGTTTTTCCCCGCGCAGGCCGAAGAAGCGCGGTCCGTTCCACGACGTGCCGGTGATAGCAAGCGCGATCGCCGAGAGGCTCGGATAGGTCTTGTTCCGCCACGAGAAGCCGCTGGGCACGACCATCACTTCGTGCAGTGTCCCCTTGTGTTCGCGCACCATCACCGTTCCGACCTTCAGATGCCGCACCGGCTGGCCGCCGCTCTTGGCGAGTCGGTCGAGGCGCTGGCGCATCTCCCGGCCGAGCTTGCCCAGCTGCTGCTCCGTCGATACGAAGAAGAAGGAACTGGTCGGCGATTTCAAGAACGCCGGCCGCGAATGGCGCCGACAAGGCGATCCGGAAGAGGTGCGTGTGCATGATTTCCTGATCAAGGACCTCGGCCGCGCCGTGCCTTATGGAATTTATGATCTGGCCGCCAACGCCGGCTGGGTCAACGTCGGCGTGGACAACGACACGGCGAGCTTCGCGGTTCAGACGATCCGCCGATGGTGGCAAGAGGTCGGGCGCATTCGCTACCCGCTCGCGCGCCGTCTGGTCATTAGCGCCGACGGCGGCGGATCGAACGGCTCCCGCGTGCGATTGTGGAAACTCGAATTGCAGCGCCTCGCCGATGAACTGGGCCTATCCATCGAGGTTCATCATCTCCCGCGAGGAACCAGCAAGTGGAACAAGGCTTGTCCCCGCGAAGGCGGGGATCGAACACCGCGTATTCTCGTTCATCACTCAAAACTGGCGCGCCAAACCGCTGCTCAGCTACCGCGTCATCGTCGAACTGATCGGCGCGACGACGAACCAAACCGGCTTGTCGGTGCGATGCGAACTCGACGACAAACACTATCCCAAGGGAATCGTCGTGTCGGACGAGCAAATGCAAAGACTCAACATCCAGCGCGCCGATTTCCACGGCGAATGGAACTATGCGATAGCGCCATCAAGCCCACCAATCAAAGCAATTGATTCCTAACAGCCCCTAAGGGTTCGGAGCTCCCGCAAGATGGCGACGCCGCGCGGGGCGAGTGGAACGCGATGCGGGCGCTTCATCTTCATTTTCTCGCCCGGTATCGACCAGACGGCCGCATCGAGATCAAATTCGGCCCATTCCGCCGCACGAAGCTCACCGGGGTGGACAAATGTGAGAGCGGCCAGTTCGAGCGCCGCCCGTCTTTCCGGTGCGCCCTCATAAGCCGCAATGGCGCGAAGCACCCCGCCGAACGCCTTGGGCTCGATAAGGGCGGCGCGATGCTGGACCGTCGGCGCGATCAAGGCGCCCTTGAGAGCGCTCGTCGGATCGGCCTCGGCGCGGTCGATCGCGACGGCGTATCGGAAAACCTGACCGATGGTCGCGCGGAGGCGTCGCGCCGTCTCATGTCGGCCGCGCGCCTCGACGCCGCGCAGGACGCCCAAGACTTCCGGCGCGGCGATGCCGGCGATTGGACGGCTTCCGATTGCGGGACTGGTGCGGCTCAGGAGCCATTCCAGCTTGCCCAAGGTCCGGTCGGCCTTCGCCTCCCGCCGCTTCTTGTCCAGAAACTCGGCGGCGATGGCGTCGAATGTGTTGGCCTCGGCGTTGGCCTTGGTCAGCGCAGCCGTCTTTTTTTGTTGGCCTGGATCGATGCCGGAGGCCAACAGCCGCTTGGCGGCGTCGCGCTGCGCCCGCGCGTCCTTGAGGCCCACCGCAGGATAAGGGCCAAGGCTGAGCTTCAATTGCCTGCCGTTGAACCGATAAGCGACGGTCCAGAGCTTTGAACCCGTCGGCGTGACCCAGAATTGAAGACCGACGCCGTCGGAGAGCTTGATCGTGCGCCCCGTCGGCGCTCTTGCGCCCCGAATCGCCGTGTCCGTAAGAGCCATTTGTTGGCCTTGACCTGTTGCCCACCCCTCAAGGCCAACAATGAGGCCAACAAAAAGAGCGGATGTCAACGGACCGAAACGGACGCCCCTGGACGTCTTCCGGAGTAAATCTCCATGATTTCAGCGAGTTCTGGATGTATTCGGACCGTGCCGGACAGTGATTTGGTGCCGCAAGAGGGATTCGAACCCCCGACCCCCTCATTACGAATGAGGTGCTCTACCAGCTGAGCTATTGCGGCGCGTCCCGGCGGCAATCGAAGCGGCCGGACCTGATTTGCTTCTTACCGGCAACCGCCGCGCTTCGCAACCAGGCTTCCGTCGTTCTGCCGAGCTCCTGAAACAAGCGGTTTCATTTACGCCCGAGTACGCCCGAGGATGTGCTCGATTCCCCAGGGCTTTGGCCTGGTCGGCGCTTCATCCTGCTGCGCCGCGGGCGTGGCCTCGTCGTCCGCCGCCACCGCCGCCGACGCCTGGGGTTGGAAAGGGGCGGGCGCCGGATTTGAGTCGGCATCTGACGCGGACGGAGCCTCGGCCACTGAAACCTCAGCCGCTGGCGGGCTCCCCGGCGCCGGGGATGCAGAGGCCGTTTGCGCCTCTTCAATCAGCAGCCGCGGCGCGGGCGGAAGCACCTGCGCGAAGACCGCGTCTTCCGCCTCATCACCCGAACTCAGGCGCTCGATCGGCTTTTGCCACACGAAGGCGTCAAGCCTGCCGGTGACCGGCGAGATCGGACGCCAGCGGTCGGAGACGACGCCATCCGCCACCCATGTCGGATCGCGCGGCGCGTGCGAGGCCCTGGTCAGCCATTCGCGAATGTAGCCGCCGGCGCCATGCTGCTTCTCTTCAAGCTCCGCCATCAACCGGCATATGCGCGCGGTCGGCCGCTCCGGCCCGTCGATCAGCGGCTGCACGGCCTCCCGCGCGGCATTGAAGTCGCCGGCCGCGATCGCCGCCTGGGCCACCGCGATCTTGCTCTCCGCCTCGCGCGGCGCGAGCCGCGCCAAGGCCAGCGCCCGGCCGAGACGGGCGGCGCTCGATTCGCCGGGATAGAGGCCAAGATAAATCTTAGCGAGATCTGGATGCGGCGCCTCCGCCCAGGCTGACTCGATTAATTTCGCCGCCTTACGCGCATCGCCCGCACTGGCGACGAGCCGGGCGGCGAGGGCGGCCGCAGGCGTGAAAGCCGGCGCACGCTTCAGCGCGGCGCGGGCGAGCGCCAGCGCGCCGGCCGGGTCCGTCTCCGCATTGTCGAGCGCGAGCGCCGTCTCCAGCACAGCGCGGTGGCGCTCGCGCAGCGTCTTGTCGAGGAATTTGGCGCCGGCTGGGCTGTCGAGAAGCGCCAGCGCGCCCTTCCAGTCGCCGGCGGCCACCTTATGTTCGAAATCCGCCTTCGCCGCCCACGGCAGAGGCGCGATCTCGCGCGCCGTCTCCGCATATTGCTGCGCCTTCTCGACGTCGCCCTGGCGCTGCGCCTCGACATGAAGCCCGCGCAGGCCAAGCAGCCGCGTATCGTTTCGCTTGGTCATTTCCTGAAACGCCGCCTCGGCCTGGCCCGTCTCGCCCGAAAGCTGGGCGGCCTGCGCCTTGAGAAGCAGCGCCAGGGGCTCGTTGCGGAGCAGCCTATGCGCCTCGACAGCGGATTTGCGGGCGAGCTGCGCATCGCCGGCGCCAACCGCGATCATCCCGCGCGAAAGGGCGGCGTAACCCTTTTCATGCCGCTGGCCGCGCGTCGCGACGGCCATCAGGGACGGGATCTTGAAAACGAACCGGATGAGGCTCCAAACGGCGAGGAGCGCCGCCGCCGCCACAATCACCGCGCCGATCGCCACCAGCACAGAGGTCTCGATGTGATAGCCGTTCCAGTCGAGGACGAGTTCGCCTGGCCTGTCGACCAGCCAGGTCTCGGCGAAAGCCAAAGCGATGAGAATGGCGAAGAACAGGAGGACGCGGATCATGTGTTTCCTGTCAAAAAAAGGCGTTGCTGCAAAGGTCGTCGCGATTCTTGGCGCGTCCCCGGACGGCTTGTCCCTGGAGCATGACGATTCAAAATCCGCATCGTCATGCTCTCGAACTCTTAAAGCTATACTGCGTGATCCAAGCCAAAAAGTCTGCGCGCGCGCTCAAGGATCGCGCTCTAGGATTTCGGCTTACCCAAAGCCGTCACCGCATCGGCCTCGATCGCGCTCGCCGCGGACAGCGCATCGAGGCGCGCTTTCGCGGCGGCGCCCCATTTCGCCGATTTCACCCTTGCGGCGTCCGGCAACTGCAACCAGACGGCATAGGCCTTGGCTACGTCGAGGCGGGCGAGAGCGCCCTCGATCGCGGCGATGCGCCCGGGAATATCCGTATCATGGGGGTCGCCCGCGCGGCGAATGCGAACAAGGCTCGACGCATCGCGCGCGAGGCGCTCCAGAATGCTGGAATCCGGGGCCGGCGCCTCAGGCGTATCGAGCGATGGCGCGAGCCCTGCAAACTCGTCCGAGAGATTGCTGATGCTGGCGACGCCTGTCGCCGCCGCCGCGCGCAGGGGCGCGAGCTTGGCCGGATCGACGCCGAGATTTTCCAGCGCATCGACGTCATTGGCGAAGGGCTCGCCGCGGCTGACGAGTTGCACCAGGCTGGCCGCGACGACGCCTTTCGAGTGGGCCGCGGACATGTCTTTGGCGCGCGGGTCCGCCTTCGCCCCCGCGAGCGACGTCTCTATCGCCGCGAGCTTCTGCTGGACCGCGTCTAGCGATCCGAGCTTTTTTTCCAGCGCGTCGATTTTTTCCTCGACCGGTCCAAGATCCGGCGCTTCGGCCTGCCCGGCGCCCGTGGTCGCGGCGGGCCGCGCCGCGAAGGCCGCACGCAGGCCGCTCAGGGCCGCATCGGTAGAGGCGGCCGCTTTCGCTGCGCCGCTTTGGACCGCGGCGACGCGGCTCTCCAGCGCCGCGAGAACGGCGGCGGAGGCCTCGCTCTTGCGTTCCAGCGCATCGGCGCGCGCGTTGAGTTCGGCGACGCGGTCGACAGGAGCGGGACCCTGCAGCGTATCGACGTAGCGCAGCGCGAAAGCCCCGCCGAAGCCGCCGACGACCCCGGCGATCAAGGCGGCAGCCAGGGCCGGCGCTCGGGACGGGTTTTTGACTTTCCCGATCTTCGGCGGGCCAGGCGCGGTCTCGCCGGTGAAGGCTCCCGCGGCTTCTTCGGGATCTTGCGCGCCCAAGGGGGGGCCGCCATCAAGCTTCTCCGCGGCTCCCGGCTGCGCCGCCGTTTCGCCGGTGGGCGCCTTTCCGAAAGGCTCGTCTTTTTCGTCAGCCATGGTCGCTCCCAAAGTCTTGCTCCTTGTAGAGCAACAAAGTCGCGCTCGCAACGCCGAACGCGCTCCACCGGGACGCCGCGCCTGCGCCGCCCCTCCCAATCCGCGTCCCCTCGGGCGAGGTTTTGAACTGATGACTGCATCGATATTTCGTCGCGCACGACTGGCGCAGCCCGAGAGGCTGGAAAGGAACCAGATCCGCGCCGAATGATGGCTTCGCGCCGGCAGATCCAGACTGGCAACGATCGGTGTGCGCCGAGCGCGTACTTTACATAAATTAGTATATTACCATATTTACAAACCATTAAATCATCCGGATAGCACTCGCAAATATAGTTTGTTTTGTGAGGCCACGCCTATCGCTATCTATTTGCTTATCGTAAGGTCACACCCGGCATATAGGATTAATATGACATTTACGTAACA
>JBKQMI010000035.1:0-3546 GCA_052146775.1 Methylocella sp.
GGGTCGCTCCCGCCCCAGGTCGCCTGTCCCGAGGCCTCCACTTCGTCGCCGCGGTTTCGCAGGACGATTTCGGCCTCGCCGTCGCGCCGCCACTGGCCGGCCCACTCTTGAGCCGTCGTCGGTTTTGGCGGCGCAAAGGAAAGCGCCGCGCGCGGCAGCCAGCCGTTCGTCTCCGCCCCGCGCGGCGATTTGAAGGCCGCGCACACATAGGGGCCGTCTCCTGCAATCGCGAGAACTTCGTCGCCCGGCACAAGGAAGGCCTTCAGGCCGCAGGCGGTTGCAGCGGAGGGACAGCCCGGCCTCTGCGCGGGGTTGGCGAGAAAATTGACCCGCCCCGCCGTCGTCGAGGCGAGGCGCGCGAGCGCCAGCTCTTCATTCGCGGACAGCGTTACGCCCCAGCAATCGCCGTGCGCCGCGTAAGCCTGCCGGCCTGGGAGGAGCGCCAGAGGAAGCAAGGCGAGGAGCGAGACCAGCCGAAGGAAAAACATGCGCCGCGGCTCCGAGGGGTCCGGGTGATCGACGCCTGACGATAGCGCGCGACGCCTCGGGCGTCACTTCTCACCGGCCTCACTCCTTCGGCCAACCCGCAATTCGCCAGAATTGCCCGCCAGAGGATAAGCTTCGGCTCTCGCAGCGATTCGGACCCCCAAGATATGCGTTTCAAATTGTCTCCGCCGGGCTTGCCCGCCTTTCTGATCTCCTTCGCCCTTGCGGCGAGCGCAATAGCGACGCTTTACACGCGGGTTCCGATTATCGGCCATTATGTCGGCGCGCATCGTTTCTGGGTGCTGGCCGCGGCTTATGCCGTCCTCTTTCTCGGGGTCGTCGTGGACGGGCTGTAGCTTGCGCGGGGCTGGCGGGCCGCCGAGCCGCTCTTTTATCGAGGCCGGATTCGTCCCATATTGCCTGCATGGCGAAACCTCCCCGCACTCCCGCGACGCCTTCGGCGAAGCAGCTTAAAACGCCGCGCTCGAAAGCGTCGCGTCCCGACGTGCATCCGCTCGGCGAGCATCTGGCCGCCCTGCTCAATCCGGCGCTGAACCAGCGCCCCGCCGGCTTTGCCGAGGCGCCGGGCGCCGCCTACGACGCTGGCCCGGCCTCGCGCATCGACGCGAAGCTCGCCGACGCGCTCGGCGTTGACGATGCGCGCGCGGGGAATGCGCCCTCCGCGCCATTGTACCAGCCGCCGGGAGTCCTCGGCGTCCAGGCGACGGTCGATTCGCTGAAGGATCTGCTTGAACGCGGCGACCCGAACCTGCGGGCGACAAAGCCCTGGACGCCGCACCGCCCGATGCGCCCCGACAAGAGCGAGGGCGGCGTTCCGTTCAAGATCACCTCCGAGTTCGAGCCGAAAGGCGACCAGCCGGCCGCCATCGACGAACTGGTCAAGGGTATAACGGCCCATGAGCGCGATCAGGTGCTGCTCGGCGTCACCGGCTCGGGCAAGACCTTCACCATGGCGCAGGTGATCGAGCGAACGAATCGTCCGGCGCTGGTGCTTGCGCCCAACAAGACGCTGGCCGCGCAGCTCTACGGCGAGTTCAAGAGCTTCTTTCCCGATAATGCGGTGGAGTATTTCGTCTCCTATTACGATTACTACCAGCCCGAAGCCTATGTGC
The DNA here is from genome assembly GCA_052146775.1 of Methylocella sp. GTDB lineage: Bacteria > Pseudomonadota > Alphaproteobacteria > Rhizobiales > Beijerinckiaceae > Methylocapsa. The sequence goes on from JBKQMI010000035.1 coordinate 1,620, forward strand.
CGCGCTCCGACACCTATATCGAGAAGGAAAGCTCGATCAACGAGCAGATCGACCGCATGCGCCACGCGGCGACGCGCGCGCTGCTGGAGCGCGACGACGTCATCATCGTCGCCTCCGTCTCCTGCATCTACGGCATCGGCTCGGTCGAAACCTACACGGCGATGACGTTCTCCGTGAAAGCCGGCGAGCGGATCGACCAGCGCCAGCTCATCGCCGATCTCGTCGCGCTGCAATACAAGCGCTCGGCGGGCGATTTCTCGCGCGGCGTCTTCCGCGTGCGCGGCGATACGATCGACCTCTTTCCGGCGCACTATGAAGATCGCGCCTGGCGCATCAATTTCTTCGGCGATTCGATCGAGACGATCTCCGAATTCGATCCCTTGACCGGCAAGAAGACGCAGGATCTCGAATTCGTAAAAATCTACGCCAATTCGCATTATGTGACGCCGCGTCCGACGCTGTTGCAATCGATCAAGGGCATCAAGGAGGAGCTGAAGCAACGCCTCGCCGAACTCTACGCGGGCGGGCGCCTGCTTGAGGCGCAGCGGCTGGAGCAGCGCACGCTGTTCGATTTCGAAATGCTGGAGGCGACGGGCTCCTGCGCCGGCATCGAGAATTATTCGCGTTATCTGACCGGCCGGCGTCCGGGCGAGCCGCCGCCGACGCTATTTGAATATCTGCCCGACAATGCGCTGGTGTTCGCCGATGAGTCGCACGTCACCGTGCCGCAGATCGGCGCCATGTATCGCGGCGACTTCCGGCGCAAGGCGACGCTTGCCGAATACGGCTTTCGCCTGCCGTCCTGCCTTGACAACAGGCCGCTCCGTTTCGAGGAATGGGAGGCGATGCGTCCGCAGACGGTGCATGTCTCCGCGACGCCGGGTAGCTGGGAGATGGAGCGCACCGGCGGCGTCTTCGTCGAGCAGGTCATTCGCCCGACGGGCCTCATCGATCCGCCGGTCGAGATCCGCCCTGCACGCGCGCAGGTCGACGATTTGCTTGGCGAAGTGCGCGAGGTCGCCTTGCGAGGGTATCGCAGCCTCGTCACGGTGTTGACCAAACGCATGGCCGAGGATCTGACAGAATACCTGCACGAACATGGCGTGCGCGTGCGCTACATGCATTCCGACATCGACACCATCGAGCGCATCGAGATCATTCGCGATCTGCGCCTCGGCGCCTTCGACGCGCTCGTCGGCATCAACCTCCTGCGCGAGGGGCTCGACATCCCCGAATGCGCGCTCGTCGCCATTCTCGACGCCGACAAGGAAGGGTTTTTGCGTAGCGAAACCTCGCTGGTGCAGACCATCGGCCGCGCGGCGCGCAACGTCGACGGCAGGGTCATTCTCTACGCCGATCAGATGACCGGCTCGATGAGCCGGGCCATCGCCGAAACCAACCGCCGGCGCGAGAAGCAGGTCGCCTACAATACCGAGCACGGCATCACGCCGGAATCGATCAAGCGGGGCATTCAGGACATTCTCGGCTCCGTCTATGAGCAGGATCATGTCACCGTGGATGCGGGCTTCGCGGCGGCGGATGGGCTGGTCGGCCACAACTTCAAGGCGACCATCGCCGATCTCGAAAAGCGCATGCGCGCGGCCGCCGCCGATCTCGATTTCGAGACGGCCGCGCGTCTGCGCGACGAACTGAAGCGGCTGCAGGCGGTGGAACTCGCCATCGCCGACGATCCGCTGGCGAGCCAGCGCGAGGTCGAGTCCGAGGCCGGCGCCTATAAGGGCGCGCGCAAATATGGCAGCGCGGCCAATCTACCGGCGAACCGCCCGCACAAGCCGACCGACGACGAAATGGGGCCGCATAATTTCGGCGGCGGCGAAGCCAAGCCAAGGGCGGGCGCACGGCCCGCGCCCCGCAGCGCGGCGGGGAAGGGCGGCACGCGGGCGTTCAAGGGGAAGTTAAGGTGAGG
>JBKQMI010000036.1:0-3088 GCA_052146775.1 Methylocella sp.
GGGAACGGCCAGCGGTCCCAGTCGCGTCCACAGTTCCTTGATCGGCGCGAGGATTAGGGCGACGAAACCCGGATGCTCCTGACCCACGATGTAGTCGGACTCTGGCTCCGGCGCGATGAAAGCGGAAATCCCGCCCACCAGCATGAGCGCCGCCATGCAGAGATACGCCGACCGCCAGCCGTATCGGTCGGCAAGGAGCAGCGCCCCTGCGCCGGCGGCAAGCGTGCCGACGCGATACCCCATCTCCGAGATGGCCGTCAGGATCGACTGCTTGTCGACCGGAACGGCAGTGATGCGCCAGCCGTCGATCGTCACATCCTGTGTCGCCCCGGCGACGCCCAACGCTATGGAGAATGCGACTGTCCACGCCAGCCAGTGGGCGGGGTCGCCAAAGGCGACGCCGGCAAGCGCCAGCATGACCGCGATCTGCGAAAGCACGATCCAACCGCGTCGCCGCCCGAGCAGCGCGCTGAAAACGGGCGCATCATATTTGTCGAGAAACGGCGCCCAAATGAATTTGAACTTGTATGCGATGGTGAGTTCGCTCATCAGTCCGATCGTCTCGATCGGAACCTTGGCCTCCGATAGCCACGCCGATTGTGTGACATAGACGAGAAGAAAAGGAATTCCCGCACTGAAGCCGAGCCCCAGCATCGCCAGATAACGTCGGTCGGACGACAAGTGGGCCATGAGAGAAGCCGTCTCGGCATCGTTCCGCATTTCGAACTCTTTTCGCGATGAGATTCTTTTTTTGATTAGGCCGCTTTTGGGCTCGGAAGCTTTTCGCCCGGCAAGAGGCCGCATTCAATAAAGCGCCGAGTTCTCGCTGCGAAACTGTGAGGCGACCGTTTCTGAGATTCCGGAGTTGACACGACGTTCATCGACGCGAGCATCGGAAGAGGCAAACTCATCATGAAGTGAGTCGCGACCGCCGGACTATTTCACAAACACATAAGTCGCCGCATAGGGCTCGGCGTGAAGTTCGCCCTCTTGCGCGCAGGCGCCCTCGAAAGCGCCGCCTCTGGTGTCTATTCGCAAAATCGTGGTGGCGCCGGCGACGGGGCCTGCCTTCGCGGGTTCGGCGACGACGAGCTTTAGCAAGGGAACATCCCTTACGGTCTTGCCAGGCGCCTTTCCGGCGCCCTTGCCAACGACATGGGTCGAATCGGAGAATTCCCAGGTCGGGCCGACGAAATGGCGTCCGACGGTTTTGCCGTCTTGAAACAGGCTTGCGACCGGCTCGCGGAAAGCCCATTCCAAAGAGCCCTTGGCGTTTTTCGAACATGCGTAAATTTGCGCGCCCATTGCTTGAACCGAGGCGACAACGGAAGCGCCCGGAACGGCGATCTCCTTGGGCAGATCCTTGAGTTCCGTCGCGAAGGCGGCGGCGGGGACAAGGACGAACAAGGCAATTGTGAATATCAGAGACGATCCGAACTTGTTCATGACACCTCCCTTAAGGATTAGACTTCAAGCTACCCGGGATAGCGTTGCTGGAGAACTATATAAAGGAGCGCTTTGCAGAATGGCTGACGCCGTTACGTTCGCGGTCTCGCCTCCGCGATTTGTGGGCTTAGAGGAAGCCTACGCGCCGTTTGACGCCGTCTTCAACGCTGTCAGCCGGTCATTTTCGCGCCTTTCCTCGGCTTGGCGACACACTTCTGCCGTCGCGGCGGCTCAAGCCGCCGCCATGAGAACCCGCGCCCGCTTCATGTTCATCGCCATCGCGACGAACTGAAGATGGCAGTTGTTGCGCTCCAGGCTGCGATAGCGGACTTTCGCCATCCCATACCAGTTCTTCATCGTCGCATTGGCGCGCTCGACCCCAACCCGCACGCTCGACGCCGTCTTGTTGAACCATTTTTGCCAGTCGGGCTGCGCCTTGCCGCGCTTGGCCTTGTAGGCGATCTTGTCGTCGATCCCCTTCTCCTTCAGCTTGTCGCGCAGCGCTTGGCTGTCATAAGCCTTGTCGCCGTAATAGGCCTCCTCGTCGCCTTGGATCATCGCCAGCCCGCGCTGGCTATCGTGCAGATCGGCGCTGGTCATTTCCGCTTGGCGCACGACGCCGCTCTCTTCGTCCACGGCGAGATTCGCCTTGTAGCCGAAGTAGGTCTCGCCGTTCTTCTTGGTGAAGCTCGCGTCCGGATCGCGCGGATTGACCTGGCCTTCCTCGAAAGCCGGCGGCTTCACCGCCGCCGCGATGATCGTCGCGTCGACCAGCGTCCCGCGCTTCACGATCAGACCGCGCGCGTCGAGCTGCCGGTTGACCTCGGCAAGTAGCGCTTCATCCAGTCCGAGCTTCGCGAGCCGCTGGCGAAACCGCCAGATCGACGAAGGGTCCGGCGTCTCCTCGTCGAGCGGAACGCCACAAAAGCGCCGAAACGACAGGCGGTCGCGCACGGCTTCCTCAGCGGCCGGGTCGGATAGCGAATACCACTGCTGCAACAGCACGATCTTGAACATAACCAGCGGCGGATAGGCCGGCGCCCCGTCGCAGGACGAATGCAGCGGCCGCATGATCACGTCGAAAGCCGACCAATCGAAGGTCTTGGCGATTTCATCCAAGAACCCACCAGCCCGAGAATAGGCCTTGACGAAAGCGTCGGCGAGCGAAGGTTGGTTGAAGCAACGGCGCGACATTGACGATTCGCCTCCCCGGAAAGCCGCAGAGAATCACGGATTCATGGGTTTTGCAAAGGGCTCAATTTTATTTAATCGAAAGTGGGTACTATGAGTGCGGCGACCAACTGCTTGTCAGCCGTCATTCCGGAAGCGAGACGGTGATGCGGGGGGATATCCCGGTCCTCTCACCGAGTGGAAGCTTTCTCCTTTCGATTGATCAAAATGAAGCATGCGACCGCAAATACGACATCGCAATCTGGTCCATGCAAACTAACCCTCCCAAGCTTGAATTCAAATACGTAGCGAAGCAATATGAGACTTGGGAGTTCACTCGCTGGGACGCGGACGACCGTATCACGTTGATAGGCGAGTTCAACGGCAAAGCGAGTTATTCCCAAGAGGCCGAGTTGGTCAGAAACGGAACCGGATGGACACTTCAGCGAGGAAGAAAGGTCTATCGTCAAAA
>JBKQMI010000037.1:0-2908 GCA_052146775.1 Methylocella sp.
CCATGGTCTCGCGCGCCGACACGGTCGGCGTGTTCCAGATCGAAAGCCGCGCGCAAATGTCGATGCTGCCGCGACTGAAGCCGCGATGTTTCTATGATCTCGTCATCGAGGTGGCGATTGTGCGGCCCGGCCCCATTCAGGGCGATATGGTGCATCCTTATCTGCGCCGCCGCATGAATAAGGAGAAGGTCGACTATCCCTCGAAGGAGCTGGAAGACGTCCTCGGCAAGACGCTCGGCGTGCCGCTGTTTCAGGAGCAGGCGATGAAGATCGCCATTGTCGCGGCGGGTTTTTCTCCCGGCGAGGCCGATCAATTGCGCCGCGCCATGGCGACGTTCAAACGCGCCGGACTCGTCGGCGGATTTCGCGACAAGATGATTTCCGGCATGGTTTCGCGCGGCTATGAGCGCGACTTCGCCGAGCGCTGCTTCAAGCAGATCGAAGGCTTTGGCTCCTATGGCTTTCCCGAAAGCCACGCGGCCTCCTTCGCGCTGCTGGTCTACGCCTCCGCCTGGCTGAAATGCCACTACCCCGACGTTTTCGCCTGCGCGCTGCTGAACTCCCAGCCGATGGGCTTTTACGCGCCCGCGCAGATTTTGCGCGACGCGCGCGAACATGGAATCGAGGCGCGCGAGGTCGACGTGAACGCCTCCCAATGGGATTGCACGCTGGAGCCGGCGGGGGAGCTTGGGCCCGCGCATCCGCGCCACGCCGAAATGGCCGAGGATATTTTGGGCCGCCGCGCGCTGCGGCTGGGCTTTCGCCAGGTCCACGGCGTGGCCGAGGACGATATGCGCCTGCTGGCGGCCCGGCGCGGTTCTGGATACGATTCCGTGCGCGATTTATGGCTGCGCACCGGCCTCGCCCCCGCCGTGCTGGAAAAACTGGCGCAGGCCGACGCCTTCGCCAGCCTTGGCCTGACGCGCCGCGAGGCGCTTTGGGCGGCGGCGGGACTTAACCGCGCCGGCGACAAGGACGATCTGCCGCTGCTGCGCGCCCTCGCCTTCGCGCCGCTGGAGCCGGACGCCAGACTGCCGCCGATGCCGCCGGGCGAAGAGGTGATCGAGGATTATCGCGCGCTGTCGCTGTCGCTCAAAGGCCATCCCGTCGGTTTTTTGCGCGCGGGGCTGGCGGCGAAGGGAATCTTGCCCTGCGCCGAACTGGCGCGCTCGCGCGGCGTGCTGCCTTCGCGCGTCACGGTCGCCGGGCTGGTGCTGATGCGCCAGCGCCCCGCCACGGCGAAGGGCGTCATCTTCATGACCATCGAGGACGAGACCGGCGCGGCCAATATCATCGTCTGGCCCAAGATTTTCGAGAAGCAGCGCGCGGAAGTGCTCGGCGCGCGGCTCGTCGCCATCGCCGGAGAGGCGCAAGTGGAATCGGGCGTCGTCCATCTCATCGCCCGCAAGGTCGAGGATATTTCCGCCGATCTGCGCAAGATCGGAAGGGCGAGCGCGGCGACGCCGAGGGCGCGGAATTTTTGTTGAAGGGGTGGGCTCTCACCGCGCTGGCCAAATCCATTTGGGCGCGCTCGCCTCGGGCGCGAGCGTCTCGCCGAACCGTTTTTCGAGCAGAATTTCCCGCGCTTCCGGCGCCTCCAGACACGCCGCGACCAAAGCGGCGGAATGGGAAACGAGGATGATTTGCGTGCGCGTCGCGGCGGCCGCGACAAGGCGCGCCAACGGCGCGAGAAGATCGGGATGCAGGCTGACTTCCGGCTCGTTGAGGATCATCACCGTCGGCGGTCTCGGCGTCAGAAGAGCGGCGATCAACAGCAGATAACGCAGCGTGCCGTCGGAAAGCTCGGCCGACCTCAAGGGACGCAGCAGCCCGTGTTGGCGCATTTCAAGTTCGAAATAGCCCTCGGATTGAGCGACATCCAGCTTCGAACGCGGAAAAGCGTCCGACACCGCATCCTCTAGCGCGGCGGCGTCTCCGATTTCCTGGATGGTTTGCACCGCCGCCGCGAGATCGCCGCCGTCGCTGGCCAGCACCGGCGTATAGGTGCCGATCCGAGGGCGGCGCGCCGGAGCCTCGCGATCGGTGCGAAAATAATCGTAAAAGCGCCAGTCGCGCATGGTCTCACGCAATCGCAGCAATTCAAGACCGTCGCGCGGATCGGCGCAATGGGTCATCATGCTGTCGAAGGAAGCGAGGCTGGTCATGGCCTGCCGCCACGTGCCATTATTATCCTTTATGCGAACGCCCGGACCGCGCCGCTCGGCGAAAAGATTGCCCCGGCCGAGAAGCTCGCCGGTCCACAAGCTCTCGATTTTGATTTGCGGATCCAACGAAAAAGCCGAGGAGGAGGGAAGCGGCAGCCCGAGTGCGATGGCGAAACCGTACAATGGTCCTGAAAATCCAAGTTTCAAAGCTATCGGGTTTTTCCGCGCGAGCCCCTGAACCGGATGAACGCCCGCCTTCACCTCGCGCGAAAAACTTTCGGGACCGGCCCAGAGCGTCGATTGCAATCCGCCCTCCGCCGCCAGCGATTGCACGGCCCGGCCCTGAGCGACGTCGGCGAGCAATGGCGCGATAAAGACTGGATTTGCCGCTGCCATTGGCTCCAGTGACAATCGTCAGCGGCGACAAGGCAAGTCTTAAGTCGCGGAGCGAGCGATAGCCGGAAATGGCGAGGCGAGTGATCATGAGTCGGGCCGCGTTTTCAATCAACGTCAGTCGGGAGAGCGAAACAACACCGCGAATCGGGCTTTTCCTTCATGCTGACATATAACCATCCGAGCATCCACAAAGCGCCGGGCTGACCGCGCGACGACAGCGGACCAGGAACAGATGTCCTCCGACAGCCTCGCCCCCGTCTTCGATCTCTCTTTCGCCGCGCCGGCGGGGACGCTCGCGCGCCTCTCGCCATTGACGCGCCGGCTGATCGCGCCCAATCCGGGCGCCT
>JBKQMI010000038.1:0-5610 GCA_052146775.1 Methylocella sp.
GGCGCCCGCCGCGCTGCCCTATTTTCTTGGCGGCCTTCGCATCGCGGGGGGCCTCGCGCTGGTCGGCGCCATCGCCGCCGAGCTTGCGGCGGGCGCGGCGGGCAAGGGCGCCGGGCTCGCCTTCCGCATCATCGAGGCAGGCTACCGGCTGAACATTCCGCGCATGTTCGCCGCGCTGGCGCTGATCTCGCTGGCCGGGATCGCCATCTTCGCGAGCCTCGCCACTCTTTCCGCCTGTCTCCTCGGCCGCTGGCATGAGAGCGCGCTCGAGCGGTAGACTCTGGCGGCGCTTTCGCTAGATTGGCGCCGTTCCCAACCTTGAGAAACGCCTCATGTCCTCCCACCGCTACGATGTTCTGGGTCTTGGCGACGCCATCGTCGACGTCATCAGCCGCGCCGACGATGATTTTCTGATCGCGCAGGGGTTGCGCAAGGGCGGCATGACACTGATCGACGAAGCGCGCGCCGAACACCTCTTCAAGGCGATGGGGCAAGCGACCATCATCTCGGGCGGCTCGGCGGCCAATACGATCATCGGACTCGCCAGTCTTGGCGGCGAAGGCGCCTTCATCGGCAAGGTCAAGGCCGACGAACTCGGCGCCCTGTTCGCCCATGATATCCGCGCCGCCAAGGTCCGATTTTCGACCGCGCCCGCCGCCGACGGAGCGGCCAGCGCGCGCTGCCTCATCGTCGTCACGCCCGACGGCCAGCGCACCATGAGCACCTATCTCGGCGCCTGCCAAGGCCTGACCGAAGCCGACGTCGACGAGGACCTCGTCAAAGACTCGGCGGTGATCTATCTCGAAGGCTATCTGTGGGATCCGCCCGCCGCCAAGGCCGCCTTCGTCAAGGCCTCGAAAATCGCCCGCGCCGCCGGACGCGAAGTCGCCTTGTCCCTTTCCGATTCCTTTTGCGTCGACCGCTACCGCGACGAATTCCTGGGGCTGATCCGCTCTGGCGCGGTGCAGATCGTCTTCGCCAATGAGAGCGAATTGCATTCGCTCTACCAGACTTCCGATTTCGACACGGCGCTCGCCCAGCTTCAGGCCGAGAACATTCTCGGCGTCGTCACAAGGTCGGAGCATGGCTGCGTCATCGCCAAGGGCGAGGAGGTGCTGACCGCGCCGGCCTTTCCGGTCGAAGAAGTGGTTGACACCACAGGCGCCGGCGATCTTTTCGCCGCCGGATTTTTGGCGGGCTACACAAAGGGGCGCGATCTCGTGACCTGCGCGAAGCTCGGGGCGCTTGCCGCGGCCGAGATCATCCAGCACATCGGCGCGCGGCCGCAGAAGGATCTGGCGCAACTCGCGGAGCAGAACGGGCTGGGCGAGTAGAGAATCTGGCGCAGGCGCAGTCCGACAGGAGAATTTGCGGCCAAAATATGCTACTTGCTGGACGATGATCACCAAGGCGCCAGACGATCCGATCCTCAAACGCTTCCGGACGGCGCTGGATGAAATATATGGCGCCCGGCTTGACCGCGTCGTGCTGTTTGGTTCGCACGCCCGGGGGGACGCGCGCCCGGATTCGGATTACGACGTCGCCGTTTTCCTGAAATCGCTTCCCGATCGGTGGACGGAGTTGGACAGGCTGGCGCAGCTGCGCGTCGAATTTATCGACGAGACGGGCGCGTTCTTCGACGCAAAGCCCTATCTGGCCGCAGCCTATCGCGAGCCTTCTCCGCTCATGCATGAAATCCGGCGGCAGGGGCTTGAGCTGTGACCCCGGAGGCAAGCCGGTTTCTCGATAAAGCGCAAAAGCTCCTCGAACACGCGGCGATCATGCTGAGAGTCGATCTGACCGAGGACGCGGGCCGCACCGCCTATCTCGCCGGATTTCATGCCGCGCAGGCTTTCCTTTTCGAGACCACCGGCAAAGTGTTCAAATCCCACAACGGCGTTCAAAAGGAATTCTTGCACCTGACCAAGGACGATCCGCGCTTTGCGTCGGATCACAGGGTTTTTCTATCCCAGACCTACAATCTCAAAGCCATCGCCGATTACGAAACCGGCCCCGGTTCGGAAGTCTCAGCGGAACGCGCCGCCCGCGCCGTCGATGAAGGAAAGCAATTCGTGGCGCATATCGCCGGATTGCTTCCGCCCGATTGACGCCCTCTACTCCGCCGCCTTCTTGAATTCCGGGAAGGCGCAGCGCGGCTCGGCCGCGGCATGCGCCGCGCGCTTGAACTCGACGATGTTCGGCTCTTCGACGAAGGGCAGCTTCAAGCTTTCCCACACGTCCACCATGGCCTCGACGAGATGGGCGACATGAGCGTCCGAATGCAGCGGGCTCGGCGTGATCCGCAGCCGCTCCGTGCCCTTGGCGACTGTCGGATAGTTGATCGGCTGGATATAGATCGAATGGCGATCGAGCAGCATGTCGCTCGCCATCTTGCACCGTTCCGCGTCGCCGACGTGGACCGGCACGATATGAGACGGGTTCGCCATCACCGGCAGGCCGGCGGCGGAAAGCGCATGCTTCGTCAGCATGGACTGGCGCTGATGGCGCGCGCGCAGCTCAGCGCCCTCGCCGCGCTTTAAAATGCTGACGGCCGTGCGCGCGGCGGTCGCGATGGCGGGCGGCAGCGAGGTCGTGAAAATGAAGGAGGGCGCATAGGAGCGCACCGCGTCGATGATCGCCGAATCGCCGGTGATGTAGCCGCCCAGCGTGCCGAACCCCTTGGCCAGCGTACCCTCGATGACGTCGATGCGCGCCATGGCACCGTCGCGCTCGGCGATGCCGCCGCCGCGCGCGCCATAAAGGCCGACGGCATGGACCTCGTCCACATAGGTCATGGCGTTATAGCGCTCGGCGAGGTCGGCGATCGCATTGATCGGGGCGATGTCGCCGTTCATCGAATAGAGGCTCTCGAAGACGATGAGCTTCGCCCGCTCGGGGCCGGCCTCGGCCAGAAGCTCCTCCAAATGGGCGAGATCGTTGTGGCGGAACACCTTGCGCTCGGCCTTCGAGCGGCGCACGCCCTCGATCATCGAATTATGGTTGAGCTGGTCGGAGAGAATCAGGCAGTTCGGCAGAATGTCGCCGATGGTCGAGATCGCGGCGAGGTTCGAGATCCAGCCGGAGGTGAAGACGAGGCCCGCCTCTTTGCCGTGCAGATCCGCGAGTTCGGCCTCGAGTTCGACCAGCGGGTGACTATTGCCGGAAATATTGCGGGTTCCGCCGGAGCCGACGCCATGCGCCTCGGCGGCGCGCGTCATGGCCCCGATGACCTCCGGGTGACGCCCCATGCACAAATAATCGTTGGAGCACCAGACGACGACGTCCACCGGGGCTTGGACGGGGGCGTGCGCATCCGCGCCGCGCCGCCAGAGGGCGCTGGGATAGGCCGCGGCGTCCCGCGCGAGATCGGCGAAGACGCGATAGCGCCGCTCCTCCTTCAACTTCGAGATCGCGTCGTCGAAGAAGCGCCGATACTGCATCAAAACATTCCCTCGTGATTCTGGACCCAAATGCGATCCAGATCCAAAATCCCAATGGGCGGAACACGCCCGCTCAAGGTTTTTCCCGGCTGGCGACGGAAGCCGCCTTTTGCGATGGAAGCCACTTTTAGCGGCTTGAAGCTGCTGTGATGGCCTTGTAATCCTTCAAAACCTGACACGGAAGTGACAGAAAGTCTCATCGGGCTTTTACGTAGGTCAAATTCTCGGGTCAAATTCTCGGGTCAAATTCTCGGATCAAATTCTCGCGGTTTTCGGCCTCCGGCGGAATGCGCTGGATCAAGATTGCCAATCGGGCGAAAAACATGCGAGGGATTTTCCTTTTGCACGCCCGAGATTTAGTCACCTTCCGAGCGGCGGTCAAATCCGTTTCGCCTCCAAACCTTGAGCGCCATGCGCATTCTTGTCACCGGCAGCGCCGGATTCATCGGATTCCACATGGCCGCGCGGCTTCTAGCCGACGGCCACGAGGTCGTTGGACTCGACGGCTTCACGCCCTATTACGACCCTGGGCTGAAGCGCCGCCGCCATGCGATTCTGGAGCAGAATCAGTTCTTTTGCGGCCACAGTCTGATGCTCGAGGATGTCGCGGGGCTGACCGAGATTTATGGGGCGGGGTTCGACGCGGTTTATCATTTCGCGGCGCAGGCGGGGGTGCGCTACAGCCTCGAAAATCCGCGCGCCTATCTCGACTCCAATCTCGCCGGGACATTCAATCTTCTGGAGCTGATGCGCCATGCGCCGCCGAAACACGCGCTGATGGCCTCGACCTCCTCCGTCTACGGCGCCAACGCCGCGATCCCGTTTCGCGAGACAGACCGCGCCGATCATCCGCTAACCCTTTACGCAGCCACGAAAAAAGCAAATGAGGAGATGGCGCACGCCTATAGCCATCTGTTTCAAATTCCGGTCACCATGCTGCGATTCTTCACGGTCTACGGCCCTTGGGGCCGGCCGGATATGGCGCTGTTCAAATTCGCGGCGGCGCTGTTCGAAGGGCGCCCGATCGACGTCTATAATCACGGAAATATGAAGCGCGATTTCACCTTCGTCAGTGATCTCGTCGAGGCCATGGCGCGCCTGCTGCCGCAGGCTCCGCCGCTCCCAGCGCGGCGGCTCACCCCCGTGCTGGACCATGACAGCCTTTCGCCGGTCGCGCCGTGGCGCGTCGTGAATATCGGCGCCGAGAGGCCCGTCGGACTGATGGACTTCATCGCGGCGGTCGAGGCCGCGACGGGCCTTCGCGCGACCTGCAATTTCCTCGACATGCAGCAGGGCGACGTGCCGATCACTTTCGCCAACACGCAGCTTCTGTTTCAATTAACCGGCTATAGGCCGGGTACGCCCCTATCCGAGGGCGTCCAGGCTTTCGTCGACTGGTACCGCGCATATTTCAGGGCGTGACCGATCCTCTGGCGTGGCCGCCCGGAACCCGGCACGAACACCCGCCGCCCACGTAAGATGCATGGATGAGCTGGCAGGTCTTAACCGGGGTCGAGCAGAAATCGCCGACGCCCTCGGCGACACTGCGCCCGGAGGCGAGAGGCGCCGTCGTCGCGACCTGAGGCGCGGTCTCGTAGTATCCCGGCGCGTAGGCGTAACCGGGATAACCATCGTAATCATCACAATTCCAGCCGTTGGCCCGTCCATAGCCGAGGTCAAGCGGGGGGAGACACCAGCCGCCATGCCAGCCGTCAACCTGCCAGCCGCCGCCATTCCATCCGTGGCCCCAAAAGCCGCCGAACGCCAAGGCCGGACTGCTGATCGCGAGCGCTCCAAGCAGAGCCGCTGCGCTCGCTGCTGCACCTAAACGTTTCATCGCATGTCCCCAATATGTTGGCCCCGAATCGCCGGGCGATAGGCGCCCCGCCCGACCAACTCGCGATCAAACGTCATAGTTCCGCAACGTTACTGTAAAGTTGAATTTAAGATAGTATAATTTAAGTTATCGTTAGAGCGCTTTCCGACCGAATGGACCATTCGGTCGACAAGAAATCGCTCCAGATTCAAAAGCTTGAGCATATTCTTGTCGATCAGATTGATTCAATCTGATCGAAATATGCTTGTCTTATGACTTTTCGCGCCGCTTGGGCGAGAAGGAACCGCTGGGAGAGGGTTGCCGCCCTCTCGTCAGCGGCGAGGGACGGATCGG
>JBKQMI010000039.1:0-11519 GCA_052146775.1 Methylocella sp.
ACCTGCGTCGGCGATACATTCGCCGGACGCGTCGCGGGCAGCCTGCTTCACGCCGTGGGGCTGCCGGAACTCGTGACGACGTCGCCGGAGGAATACGAGAATTTCGCGCGGCGGCTTTCGTGCGGCGATCCGGGCCTCCTGCAGGAGCTTCGTCACAAACTTCTCGGGCAGAGGCTGGCCTCGCCTCTTTTCGACAGCACGCGCTATGCGCGAAATTTCGAGGCGGCCTTGCATCAGATGTGGGAGATTTATCGCGCCGGCCAAGAGCCTGCAGCCTTCGCCGTGCGGGACGAGACGGCGCAAGCTCCAGCCGCGCCCTCGATCCAGAGAGTGCGCTATGTTTGCTGTCCGCTGTGCGGCGGCGAAGATATTCCCGCGACGCTCGCCGCCGATTGCACGAAACATGCGCTCTATCAGCCGGCGTTGCCGCCGGTGATGAACTGGCATGAATGCGCCAGCTGCGGCCATGTCTTCACGGAAGGCTATTTCGACGATGCGGCGCTGGGCGTCATATTCGCCAAAACACATCAGAACCAAACGGTCGGCCACGACATGGAGCGCCAGCGCCCGGTTTCCGCGCGCATGGTCGAGCGCGTCGCGCGTCGCGCTTCGAACGGACCTTGGCTCGACGTCGGGTTCGGCAATGGCTCGCTGCTGTTCGCCGCCGAGGAATGGGGCTTTACGCCGGTCGGCCTTGATCTGCGTAAGGATAATGTCGCGGTGCTTCAGTCGCTTGGCTATGAGGCGCATTGCCTGCCGATCGAGGCGCTCGATGGCGACGGGCGCTACAGCGTCGTCAGCATGGCCGATGTGCTGGAGCACATGCCTTTTCCGAAGACCGGCCTCCTCGCGGCGCGCCGGCTGTTGCACCCCGGCGGCGCGCTCTTTCTCTCCATGCCGAACATGGACACGATGGTGTGGCGCCTGTTGCACGCCAACAAGGTTAATCCCTATTGGGGCGAGATCGAGCACTACCATAATTTCAGCCGCCGGCGTCTCTACGCGCTGCTGGAGGAGCACGGATTTCAGCCGGTGGAGTATGGCGTCAGCGAGCGCTACCGCGCTTGCATGGAGGTGGTCGCGCTCAAGGCGTGAGGCGCCGCCGGCGTCTGGCGAAACGCAAACGCCTCTAACGCCTTGATGAGCTTCGCGCGCTGTTAGCGAAGCACGACCACTTTCGTGCCCACCTTGACCCGGTCGGCGAGGTCAATGACGTCGCTGTTGGTCATCCGGATGCATCCGGAAGACACCGCGGCGCCGATCGTCTCCGGCTCGTTCGATCCGTGAATCCGGTAGAGGCTCGATCCGAGATAGATCGCCCGCGCCCCGAGCGGGTTCTCGATTCCGCCCGGCATGTAGCGGGGCAGCTCCGGGCGGCGCTTCAGCATTTGCGGCGGCGGGGTCCAGCCCGGCCATTCACGAATCATCGTGACATGCTTCTCGCCGGACCAGGCGAATCCTTCGCGGCCGACGCCGACGCCGTATTCGATCGCCTGTTCATTCCCGAGAATGTAGTAGAGCCGGCGCTGGCTCGTCGAGATGACCACCGTGCCCTTCGGATAATCGGCGTTCCATTCGATCACGCGGCGCGCCGTCGCCTGCTCTTGAAAAATATTCAGGAAGTCGGCGACCGGCCCCTGCGTCAGCACACCGCTCAAGGGGTTGTCGAGCGCCAAAGCCGGAGGCCCGCTCAATGCGGCGAGCAAGACGACGGCGCGTGTCAAATTCCGGATCATTCGTATCCCTTAATGCTTCTGACGCTTCTTGGCGCGTGATCGACGATGCGGATCGCCACCCTTGCGAGTATTGAGGCTAAAATTGGGCGCGCGGCATGCGTTGGGCGCGCACCGGGAATGCGTTGGGGACGCGTCGGGGATGCCGGTTGACGCGGACTCAGGGACAATGGGGCTTCTCCGCGTTCGCGGAAGGCCGCCGCGCGCACCTCCGGCTCAGCCTTGCGCCTCGCCTCCCCTTGGTCTATGCCGCTGCCTTCGCCAAAATCCAGAGCTTCCCTTTTGTTCGTCCCCTCAAAACCAGTGGCCATCATTATGGGCAGTCAATCCGACTGGGAGACGATGCGCCACGCCGCCGCGCTGCTTGAGGAGCTTGAGATCGGCTTTGAGGCGAAGATCGTGTCCGCTCATCGCACGCCGGAACGGCTTTTCAATTTCGCCAAGGGCGCCAAGGCCGCGGGCTTCAAGGTGATCATCGCGGGCGCCGGCGGCGCGGCGCATCTGCCCGGAATGGTCGCGTCCTTGACGGCGCTTCCGGTGCTTGGCGTTCCGATCGAGACGAAAGCGCTGCACGGGCAGGATTCGCTGTTGTCGATCGTCCAGATGCCGGCCGGCGTGCCGGTCGGCGCTCTCGCCATCGGCCGCGCCGGCGCGACCAACGCGGCGCTGCTTTCGGCGGCGATCCTCGCTCTTTTCGATTCGGCGCTCGACGCGCGCCTTTTCGCCTGGCGGGCGGCGCAGACGGCCGCGGTGGCCGATGAGCCGACCGAGGGGGCGGAACGCTCATGAGTTTCACGCTCTCCCCCGGCGCTCTCGCGCCCGGCGCGAGGATCGGCATCCTCGGCGGGGGGCAATTGGGACGGATGCTGGCGCTGGCCGCGGGCGGCCTCGGCCTCAAGACCCATGTTTTTGCGCCCGATGCGGATAGTCCGGCCTTCGACGTCTGCGCTGAGCGGACCAACGCCGCCTATGAGGACGAAGAGGCGTTGGCCGCCTTCGGGGCCAGCGTCGACGTGATCACCTATGAGTTTGAGAATGTGCCAGCGCGGACGGCGGCGCTCCTGTCGGACCTCCGCCTCGTGCGGCCGAGCCCCGCGGCGCTCGCGGCGTGCCAGGATCGCCTCGTCGAGAAGGAGTTTCTGACGGGGCTCCGAATCCCGGTCGCAGCCTATGCGCGGGTCGACGACGCTGGCGCGATGGCCAGAGCCGTGGCGCAACTGGGGCGCCCCTCGATCCTCAAGACGCGGCGTTTCGGCTACGACGGCAAAGGCCAGGCGCTCGTTCGCGAAGGCGGCGATCTCGCCGTCATCTTCCGCTCGCTCGGCGGCGGACCGGCGATTCTCGAATCCGTCGTGCCTTTTTCGACTGAGATTTCGGTTGTCGCCGCGCGCGGGGCGGACGGCGCATTCGCAGCCTATGACGTCTGCGAAAACTGGCACGAGAACCACATTCTGAAATTCACCCGCGCGCCCGCGCGCGTGGCGCCGGAGACCGCCGCCGCGGCGGTGGAGCTCGCCCGCGTCATCGCCGACGCGCTCGAACATGTCGGCGTGCTCGCCGTGGAGATGTTCGTCGTCGATCCGCGGGGCGGGGTGGGTGCGGGGCCGCAAACGCTGCGCGTCAACGAAATCGCGCCGCGCGTTCATAATTCGGGCCATTGGACGCTGGGTGGGGCGCAAACGTCGCAGTTCGAACAACACATCCGGGCGATCGCCGGTTGGCCGCTCGGCGGCACATTGCGGCAAGGCGCGGAGGTCGAGATGGAGAATCTGATCGGCGAAGAGGTTTTCGCCTTCGAGCAATATCTCCGCGAGCCAGGATCAAGCCTTCAGCTTTACGGTAAGGCCGAGGCGCGGCCTGGGCGCAAGATGGGCCATGTCACGCGCATCGCGCCGTCAACACCGGCTTAGGGAGCCGAGTGTTTTTCGCCGCCGGCGCCGGCGCGAAGCTCTGGACAGCGCGGCTTGATGCTGCTATTCGCCTACCCTTCGAGGTTGAGGCGCTTTTGAGCGCCCGATGTCCCGTTCCATCATTGCAGTCGGGTTCGTCGCGCTTGAGCGATAGCTTGACGCACACTCAAGGACTTTTGCGTGCAAGTTCTCGTTCGCGACAATAATGTCGATCAGGCCCTGAAGGCGCTAAAGAAGAAGATGCAGCGCGAGGGCATTTTCCGCGAGATGAAGCTCCGCGGCCATTACGAAAAGCCCTCCGAGAAGCGCGCGCGCGAGAAAGCCGAGGCCATCCGCCGGGCTCGCAAGCTCGCCCGCAAGAAGATGCAGCGCGAGGGCCTGTTGCCGATGAAGCCCAAGCCTGTTATGGGCGTTCGCTGACTTTTTGGCGCATTTTCTCGACGCGAACCGGGGTTTGTTTCGCTCAAAAATGCTCCCGAGCGAGATGAGGAAAAGTGGAAACCACTTTTCCGCCGGCATCCCGCTCTAGGTTCCTAAGAATTGATCGCGTTCATGATTTTGGATTGATTCACTCCGAAATCATTGTGATCCAGTCCGATCATTGACGCATGAAGCCGGGATGGGGCGTGAAAACCGCCCGACGCGCGGGCGAGGATGACCGAATGATGGCTATCGCGAAATCCGCCAAACGCGCGATGCCTTTGCGCGCAGCCCCTTATGCGCTGGCGGCGCTCGCCGCTTTCTCGCTCGCCGGTTGCGAATCGACAAACAACGTCATCAAGAGCGGGGCCGGCGTCGCCGAGGTCGCGAATCAGTCGCCGCAGGAGGCGCAGGCCAATCTCGCCTCGCTGACGGAGGTCGTGCAGCGCAATCCGAACAGCGCCGAGGCCTACAGCACGCGCGGCGTCGCCTACGCCAAAATCGGCAAGTTTCCCGAGGCGATCGCCGATTTCAGCCAGGCGATCAAAATCTCCCCCAATGCGGCGACGCTCACAAATCGCGCGCTGGCCTATCGTCAAGTCGGCAGCAATGACGCGGCCATGACCGATTTCAACGCCGCAATCGCCGCCGATCCCAATCATGCGCCGGCCTACCTCGGCCGCGCCAATCTGGAGCGGGTGCAGGGCAATCTCGACGCCGCCCGCACCGATCTCGACTCCGCGATCAGGCTCAATCCGGAGAGCGCCCAGGCTTTCCACGCGCGCGGCCTCATCTATCAGCGCGAAGGCAATCACCCGCTGGCGATCACCGATTTCGACAACGCCATCGATCGCGATCCGTTCGCCGGCGCGCCCTATCAGGCCCGCGGCCAGAGCCTCATCGCCATCGGCCAATACGACAAGGCGATCGAGGATTTCAACGCCGCGCTCAATGTCAACAACAAGAACGGCGACGCCTGGGCGGGTCTTGGCCTCGCCTATGAGAAATCCGGCAATCGCGCCAAGGCCATCGAATCCTACCAGCGCGCGCTGGTGTTCGACCCAGCCAATCAACTCGCGAAAGAAGGGCTATCGCGCACTGGCCGGGCGTGAGGCCTCGACCGCGCTGACGCCGCCGGGGGACGCGATGAATGAGCGGGCAAAAATATACCTTGCCGGTCCCGAAGCGTTTTTGGCTGATGCAATAGATGTTGGCCGGCGCAAGAAAGAGCTTTGCGCCGAATATGGCTTCGATGGGCTTTTCCCGTTCGATAACGAGGCCCCTCCGGCAGAACCAAACCGCGATTTATCGATCTACCGCGCCAATGTCGCCATGATCCAGCAGGCCGATTGCGGCATCTTTAATCTCACGCCGTTTCGAGGCCCGCACGCAGACGTCGGGACCGTTTTCGAATTGGGTCTTCTCACCGGGTTTGGAAAGCCGGCGTTTGGCTACAGCAACGAAGACGAGGACTTGCTCGACCGCATGAGGCGCGACGGACAAGCCGCCTTCAACGAGGCGTCACAACAATGGCTTGACGCCTCGGGGATGGCGATCGAGCACTTCGGAAACGCCGACAATCTCATGCTCGATGCCTGCCTCGTGGAGCAGGGGCATCCGCTGGTCAGGCATCGCGCTTCGGCAGCCAACCGCTTCGCGGATCTCTATGGATTTATCCGCTGCCTCGAACTCGCGAGACAGCATTTCGCGATCAGCCGGCAAGAGCGCAGCGCGGTTTACGCGCGGTAGAAATGCGGCTCGCGCCGGCGCGCTTCAGGCCGCCTTCTGTCCCCGCAGCGCCTCGACGCCGGGAAGCAGCTTTCCTTCGAGCCATTCGAGGAAGGCGCCGCCGGCGGTCGAGACATAGGTGAAATCGTTGAAGACCTCGGCCTGGTTCAGCGCCGCGATGGTGTCGCCGCCGCCGGCGATGGTCTGGATCGAGTGAACCCGCGTCAGCTCCGCCGCGACCCGCGCGATCGCCACCGTTCCCATTTGGAACGGAGGCGTCTCGAAGGCGCCGACGGGGCCGTTCCACACCACGGTGCGGGAGGCGGCGAGGACGCCGACGACCTTGGCGATCGTGCGCGGTCCGATATCGAGGATCATGTCGTTTTCGCCGACCTGGTCGACGTCGACGGCGCGGGTTTGCGCATTGGCTTCGAACCGTGTCGAGACGATGGCGTCGATCGGCAGCACGAGTTGACAATTGGCGGCGTCGGCGTCGGCCATGATTTTCCGCGCGGTTTCG
This sequence comes from Methylocella sp., assembly GCA_052146775.1. GTDB lineage: Bacteria > Pseudomonadota > Alphaproteobacteria > Rhizobiales > Beijerinckiaceae > Methylocapsa. The sequence goes on from JBKQMI010000039.1 coordinate 6,312, forward strand.
GCGAGCTGCGTTTCGCAGAGCGACTTGCCGACGTTCTTGCCGCTGGCGGAAAGGAAGGTGTTGGCCATGCCGCCGCCGATGAACAGATATTCGACGCGGCGCATGAGATTGCCGAGAAGCTCCAGTTTGGTCGAGACCTTGGCGCCGCCGACGATCGCCGCCATGGGCCGCTCCGGATAGGCCAACATGCCTGTGAGCATTTCGAGTTCGCGCTGCATGGTCCGGCCGCAATAGGCCGGCAGTTTGTGTGCGATGCCTTCCGTCGAGGCGTGCGCGCGATGCGCGGTCGAAAAGGCGTCATTGACGTAAAGATCGCCGAGCTCGGCGAGCTGTTCGACGAAGGCCGGATCGTTCTTGATTTCGCCGGCGTGAAAGCGCGTATTTTCGAGCAGCAGGATATCGCCATTGCGCAGGGCCGCGACGGCGCTCTTGGCGACGGGGCCGACGCAGTCGGAGGCGAAGAAAACCAGATGATTGAGTTCATGCTCCAGCGCCACCGCCACCGATTTCAGCGACGTCTCCGCCTCCGGCCCGTTCTTGGGGCGCCCGAGATGCGAAAGAATGATGACCTTCGCGCCCTTTTCGGAGATCTCGCGAATATTGGAGAGGATACGGTCGATGCGGGTGAGATCCGTGATCCGACCGTTCTCCATCGGCACGTTGAGGTCGACCCGGACAAGAACCCTCTTGCCGGCGAGAACCGCCTCATCGAGTGTTGGAAACGGCGAAGAAGAGCCAGATCTCGTCATAGAAGCTTCCCCATAGCGACGGAGGTGTCGATCATCCGGTTCGAAAAACCCCATTCGTTGTCATACCAGGAGACGACGCGGACGAAGGTTTTGCCGATCACCCGCGTCTGATCGACATGGAAGATCGAAGAATGCGAATCATGGTTGAAATCGGCCGAAACATTGGGGCTTTCCGTGAAGCCGAGGATGCCCTGCAGTTCGCCGGCCGCCGCCCGTTTGATCGCTTCCGTGATTTCGGCCGCGGTGGTTTCCCGGCTGGCGACGAATTTGAAGTCGACCACCGAGACGTTCGGAGTCGGCACGCGGATGGCCGCGCCGTCGAGCTTGCCGTTGAGCTCCGGCAGAACGAGGCCGACGGCTTTCGCGGCGCCGGTCGAGGTCGGGATCATCGAAAGCGCGGCGGCGCGGGCGCGGTAAAGGTCCTTGTGAAAAGTGTCGAGCGTCGGCTGGTCGCCGGTATAGGAATGGATCGTCGTCATGAAGCCGGTCTCGATGCCGATGGCGTCATTCAGCACCTTCGCGACCGGGGCGAGACAATTGGTGGTGCAGGAGGCGTTGGAGACGACGAGATGTTCAGGCGTCAGCTTCAAATGATTGACGCCGAAAACGACCGTCAGATCGGCCTTGTCGCCGGGCGCGGAGATCAGCACGCGTTTGGCGCCCGCCTTCAGATGCGCGGCGGCCTTCTCCCGCGCAGTGAAGAGGCCGGTGCATTCGAGCGCGATGTCGACGCCGAGCGCCGCGTGCGGCAGTTCATGCGGATCCCTCACCGCCGTGACCTTGATCGGGCCGGCGCCGACGTCGATCGTATCGCCATCGACCTTGACGACGCCCGGAAACCGGCCGTGAACCGAATCGAAGCGCAGAAGATGGGCGTTGGTCTCGACCGGACCGAGGTCATTGATGGCGACGACCTCGATGTCCGTGCGTCCGGACTCGGCGATCGCCCGCAAGACGTTGCGGCCGATGCGGCCAAATCCATTGATCGCGACTTTGACCGCCATCCATATGCTCCTTTTGCGTTGTCTCTTCCCCGGAACCGGCCGGTCATCGCTTCAAACAGCCAGTTCTCGAAATGGTCAAGTCTCGCGAACGCCGCCTGCGGCCTTGGCGACCAGAGCGATCCTCGCGAAGGCTGTCGGGACTTTCGCGACGGCGACCTATCCTTCCCGCGGGCGTTTCGCGCTACGCCTCAACTCTCTTAATTTCGTTGCGCCCGACGAGGGGCGGCGATCCGTCAAACGCGGGCCCGTGCGGCGAAGCTTATTTCGGAGCGTCAGGCGGTGATATTCTGACAACACTTACTATGCTAAAGTCAACGCTCGAACCATGTTTCTTTCGGTCGCACCTTTTCTCGCGCGGCGCGGGAACGGCGGTCCTAAAAACTCCGCATCTATGCTGGAATATCCAATGTTCAGGCGAAAGCCCGTCCACCCTGTCGACGCTCCTTCCAGGTAGTTGCGACGCGGATGGTTTGATCGCAAAGAAAATAATTTTACTACAAAGCGGGATTCGAAAGCATCATGGACACGCCCGAACGCTTTGACGCGGCGCTGAAGCGGCTCTCCGCCGCGCTCGAGAAGCTTGAGGCCGCGACCGAGCGCCGGCTCAAGGCCGAGGCGCTGCGGGCCAACCTCGAGGAAGAACTGGCCGTCATGCAGGACGATCGCGCGCGCCTCGCCGTCGAACTCGACGGCGCGCTCGCCCGGTCGATGTCGCTGGAGACGACCAATGACGAGGTGGCGCGGCGTCTCGACGACGCCAGCACTGCGGTCAAGGCCGTGGTGAATGAGCTCGAAAGGGGGAGCTAGATGGCGCAGGCAGCCATAACGATCGGGGGCCGGGTTTACCGGGTCGCCTGCGACGAGGGCGAGGAGGACCATCTCGGCGAACTCGCGAAAATGGTCGACGGCAAGATCGCGGGGATGCGGCAGCAATTCGGCGAGATGGGCGATCAGCGCCTCACCGTCATGGCCGCCGTGACCATCGCCGATGAATTGTTCGAATCGCGCCGCCGCGTCGGCGAACTCGAAGCCGAACTTCTGGCGGCCAAGGGCGATGTCTCGAACGTCCTGCGCGGCCGGGACGAATGGCTGGATCGCGTCGCTGATTCGGTCAGCGAGGCCGCCGCCCGCATCGAGCTGGCGGCGCAGGATCTGAACGCGGCAGGGCGCCCCGAGGAATAATCCGAAGAATAATCCTTCGGCGCCCCGCGACTTCGCTTGAACTGGCGCTGGTAATTCGCCGTCAGGCGTCCTACGTTCGTCGAGCGGAGCTGCGGGGTGCGTGCTGGATCAGTAACCCCGGGGCCTTATCGATCTCAAAGGGAGCTGTCCCTGGCCTTGCTCGTGGGCTCGGCCACATGGCGCCCACCTACGTTGTAGGTACCCGGGATCGATATCCCACGGCCATCGCGGCCCCGCGCTTGTCACGCTCCCGTCTCAAGCCATACGGGAAGCGTCTCTTTAATCTTTGTGATTTATCGCATTGTCATGCGCAACTCTCCGCTTGATGACGCCATGAATTTCCGGCCTATTCCCCCGATGCACCCCCCTCATCCCAAAGCCGTTCTGCGCTCCGAGGCGCTGGCGCGCCGCCGCGCCTCGCAGGGCCTCGATCCGGCCGCCTTCGCCGCGCATCTCGCCGCCGCCGGCGCCGATCTCGTCGCGGAGTTGAGGCCCGGCATCGTCGCGGCCTATTTTTCCCTGCGCGACGAGGCCTCCACCATGCCGCTGCTCGAAACGCTGAGCGAGGCGGGCGTCCTCACCGCTCTGCCGATCACCGGCGCGCGGGGAACGGCGCTCGTCTTCCGGCTGTGGCGTCCCGGCGATGCGCTGGTCGAGGGCAGGATGGGGATTTCCGAGCCGTCTCCCGCGGCGGCCGAGGTGGCGCCCGATCTCCTTTTCGTGCCGCTTGCGGCCTTCGACCGCACCGGGCACCGGATCGGCTATGGCGCCGGCTATTATGACCGTACGCTCGCGGCGTTGCGCGCGCGCAAGAAGATCACCGCCGTCGGCGTCGCCTACGCCGCCCAGGAAACGGCGAAGATTCCGCATGAAAGCCATGACCAGCGCCTCGATTTCGTGCTAACAGAGCAGGAATTGATCGACTGCCGCAGCGTTTCGCCCTCGCCCTGACGGCGCGAGGCTTGGGCGCGCTTTTTCCTTGATTTCTGTCGCATGGCCTTTCCGCGGCGGCGGAAGCTATCGACGGATTTTTCATGCGTCTTCTCTTCATTGGCGATGTCGTCGGCCGGGCGGGGCGCGCCGTCCTTTCCGAGCAATTGCCGAAACTGCGGGCCGCCTGGGGCCTCGACTTCGTCGTGGTCAATGGCGAGAACGCCGCTGGCGGCTTTGGCATCACCGAGGCGATCTCGGACGAATTCCTCGCCGCCGGCGCCGATTGCGTCACGCTCGGCAATCACGCCTTCGACCAGCGCGAGGCGCTGGTCTTCATCGCCCGCCAGCCGCGCCTGATCCGGCCCGTCAATTATCCGCGCGGAACGCCGGGCCGGGGCGCCAATCTGTTCGAGGCGAAGAACGGCGCGCGCGTGCTCGTCGTCAATGTGCTTGGCCGCGTCTTCATGGATGCGCTCGACGATCCTTTCGCCGCGATCGAGCGCGAGCTTGAAGCCTGTCCGCTCGGCGCCGGCTGCGACGCGGCGGTGATCGATCTCCACGCCGAGGCGTCGAGCGAGAAGCAGGCCTTCGGCCATTTCGTCGACGGGAGGGTCTCCCTCGTCGTCGGCACGCACACCCATGTGCCGACCGCCGATTATCAGATTTTGCGGGGCCGCACGGCCTATATGACCGACGCCGGGATGACGGGCGATTATGATTCGGTGATCGGCATGGACAAGGACGAGCCGGTGCGCCGCTTCACCACCAAGCTGCCCTCGACGCGCTTCGAGCCGGCCCTCGGCGCCGCGACGCTCTGCGGCGTCGCGGTGGAGCTGGATGATGCGGGGCTGGCGACGCAGGTGGCGCCGGTGCGCATTGGCGGCAGGCTCGCGGAGGCGCGGCCGGAGTTTTGGGAATAGGGGAGGCAGGGCTCGCCAAACAAATGGTGACGGTCCTTCAACTCGAATTTCGGCGCAAGCTTTTTTAGCTTTGCTACAGTAAGATTCAATTTCAAAGAACAGGTTCGCTGGAGCTTTTGAATGGCATCGCGATTGGCAGAATTCGAGATCCGAGGACTTTTTGGCCTCTACACATACCGCATTGCACTCAATACCAAAGAGCGCATTACGATAATAATCGGGCCAAACGGACGCGGAAAAACAGTGTGTCTTAAATTTATTGACGCGATCTTCCGAAAACGACTGTCATACTTCATTGATATTCCATTCACGAGCGCAGAGTTTACATTTACGGGTGGAGAGAAGCTCAGCGTAAGAAGAAACGAAGAAACAGAAGTGGCGGCTTCCGAAGATTCGTCGCAATCAACCCTGTTCTTTAAG
>JBKQMI010000040.1:0-19242 GCA_052146775.1 Methylocella sp.
GTTTGCATCGTTTTCGCACACCCTTTCTTCGTCCGCGCATGATCTGGTCCAGGAAGTCTCGCGACATTCTGGAATCATGCTCTAATCCACCCCAGCCGCCAAGGCGGCGATGACAGGGCCCCCGACAAGCTCCATCGCGCCCAACTCCGAGATTTTGGCGAGATAGCGCTGCGATTTCGCCTTTTCGTCCCGGCGCAGATGGATGAAGGACAGCGCCTTCAACGTATAAAGCGCGAAATGCGCCGGCCCGTTGACGTCCGAAGAAATCTGGCCGCTCGTCCAGGCCGTCCAATCGGGATCAAGCCCCGCTTGGCGCGCGGCCTCTTTGAGTCCCGCCTCGGCGATCGCCAGCGCTTCGTCGAGATTGCCCTGATAGGTGTGGATTTTATAAAGACAAAGATAGGTCGGCAAAGCGTCGCGCCGCAGCTCAAGGGCCTCGCGAAAGGCGGCGTCGGCGCCAATCGCATCATGTCGGTAAAGCGACACGCCGCGCTGCAGGATCTGGTTGACCTCGGGTGGGACGTCGCCGAAATCGATCAGATTGTCCATCTGGACAACTTTGTTCGTTCTAAGCTGCCACGGGTGGACGGTTTCTGACATGGAGCCGCGCGGGATCTCGAATTGGTCCGGATTTTCGCTCCGCAGCAATTCCCATGCCTTCGCCGATCTTTGCGCTATGCGGCTCCCGCCCGTTTTGCGGCGGCGTCCGCTATTAACCATGATAAATATTTTCAAGGAGTCGATTCGGCGCGGACACTTCGCGCATCTCGATTATTTTTCAATTTCCGCCTGCGGAATTGCGCTCGCATAGGATGTGTTCCCCTCGGGGCGAGGCGATCCAGCCTGACGAATGGCCCGGGATATCAGAACATAAAAAGAACTTGCGGGAGAGAACAAATGGGGTACATTTGACGTCAACGCAGATCGCATTGCGCTGCGCGTCAAGCCTGTGCCAGAAGGATCAGACCGATGAGTCAAGCCAATCTCCGCCTTGTTGAAGGAACGTCCGTGGACAAGACCAAGGCCCTCGACGCCGCCCTGTCGCAAATCGAACGCGCCTTCGGCAAAGGCTCGATCATGCGGCTTGGCAAGAATCAGAAAGTCGTCGAGATCGAAACGGTGCCGACCGGTTCGCTCGGACTCGACATCGCGCTTGGCGTCGGCGGCCTGCCGCGCGGACGCGTGGTCGAAATATATGGCCCTGAATCGTCGGGGAAAACGACTCTCACCTTGCATGTGATCGCCGAAGCCCAGAAAAAAGGCGGCGTCTGCGCCTTCATCGACGCCGAACATGCGCTCGACACGATTTACGCCCGAAAGCTTGGCGTCAACCTCGAGGATCTTCTGGTCTCGCAGCCCGACACCGGCGAGCAGGCGCTGGAGATCACCGATACGCTGGTGCGCTCGGGGGCGGTCGACGTGCTGGTCATCGATTCGGTCGCGGCTCTGACCCCCCGCGCTGAAATCGAAGGCGAAATGGGCGACAGCCAGCCGGGCCTTCAGGCCCGCCTCATGAGCCAGGCGCTGCGCAAGCTCACCGCGTCGATTTCGCGCTCGCAGACGATGGTCATCTTCATCAATCAAATCCGCATGAAGATCGGCGTCATGTACGGAAGTCCCGAAACGACGACGGGCGGCAACGCCTTGAAGTTCTACGCATCCGTTCGGCTCGACATTCGCCGCATCGGCTCCATCAAGGACCATGACGAGGTGACCGGCAATCAGACGCGGGTCAAGGTCGTGAAGAACAAGGTAGCGCCGCCGTTCAAGCAGGTCGAATTCGACATCATGTATGGCGAAGGCATCTCGAAAATCGGCGAACTGATCGATCTTGGCGTGAAAGCCGGCGTCGTCGAAAAATCCGGCGCCTGGTTCTCCCATGATAGCCAGCGCCTTGGCCAGGGCCGCGAGAACGCCAAAGCCTTCCTGAAAGCGAATCCCTTGATCGCCGACAAGATCGAACTCGCCATCCGCGAAAACTCAGGCATGATCGCCGACAAGATTCTCGACGTCGCCGACGGCGCCGGCGAGGAGTGAAACCGCTGCGGCTTCGCTTCGCCGAAGCTGCTTTCACCGGCCCGACGGGGCGCCCTTCGCGTCAAGAAAAGCGGTAGCCGGCGGCCGGCCGGCGACAAAGCCCACGCTTGCGTTTTGGGTTCGCCGAACGCATTTTGGTCGCTTACGCGAGAGGCTTGCGCAATTGCAAGGCTTGCGCTTGACCGGACGAAGCGTAAAGCCGCCTCAATTGACGAGGCGGCGCAAGCGCCTTGGCCTTAAATGAAAGATCATCGCATTTGGCGGACGCGGGCCCGAAACGCCATATGCGATTGCGCGCAGGCCTCGATGCGCGAGATGCAAGACGGAAAAGCAGATGAACGGCGTCAACGAGATCCGCTCGGGTTTCCTCAATTTTTTCAAGAAGCACGGCCACGAAATTGTGCCGTCGGCGCCGCTCGTTCCGCGCAACGACCCGACCCTGATGTTCACCAACGCCGGGATGGTCCAGTTCAAGAACCTTTTCACCGGCCTCGAAAAACGACCCTATGCGCGCGCGGCAAGCGCGCAAAAATGCGTGCGGGCCGGCGGCAAACACAATGATCTCGACAATGTCGGCTATACGGCGCGGCACCACACGTTCTTTGAAATGCTCGGCAATTTCTCCTTTGGCGATTATTTCAAGCCGCTCGCGATCGAACTCGCGTGGAGATTGATTACGCAAGAGTTCGCCCTGCCGAAGGACCGGCTGCTGGTCACTGTCTATCATACGGACGACGAGGCTTTCTCCTTATGGAAGAAAATCGCCGGATTTCCGGATTCGAAGATTATCCGGATCGCGACGAGCGACAATTTCTGGGCGATGGGGGATACCGGCCCCTGCGGCCCATGCTCTGAAATTTTCTACGATCAGGGCGACAAGCTTCAAGGCGGCCCGCCGGGCAGCCCCGATGAAGACGGCGATCGGTTCCTCGAATTCTGGAACCTCGTTTTCATGCAATTCGAGCAGGTCGGGCCGGACCAGCGCATCGATCTCCCGCGTCCCTCCATCGATACCGGGATGGGGCTCGAGCGGATCGCCGCGCTGCTTCAAGGCGCGACGTCGAATTACGATATCGATCTCTTCCGCGTCCTCATCGGCGCCATCGCGGACGCGACGGGGGCTGATCCCTCAGGCCCGCAAAAGGCCAGCCTTCGCGTCATCGCCGACCATCTGCGCGCCTCAGCCTTCCTCATCGCCGACGGCGTAACGCCTTCGAACGAGGGGCGCGGCTATGTGCTGCGTCGCATCATGCGCCGCGCGATGCGTCACGCGCAGCTTCTCGGCGCGCGAGAGCCTCTGCTCTGGCGCCTCGTTCCGGTTCTTTCGCGCGAAATGGGGCAAGCCTATCCGGAACTGATCCGGGCCGAGCCTTTGATCGTCGAAACATTGCGGCTCGAGGAAACGCGCTTCATCGATACGCTGGCGCGCGGGCTCTCGATCCTCGACGAGGCGGCGCGCGATCTTCCAGCCGGCGGCGTCCTTCCAGGGCAGGTCGCCTTCAGACTTTATGATACATTCGGCTTTCCGCTCGATCTGACGCAAGACGCGCTGCGCGCCCGTTCGCTCGGCGTCGACGTCGAAGGGTTTGAGGCCGCCATGGCGCGCCAGCGCGCGGACGCGCGCAAGGCATGGGTGGGATCTGGCGAGGCCGCCACGGAAAACATCTGGTTTCCGGTCCGGGAAAAGGCGGGCGCGACCGATTTCCTCGGCTATGAGGCGGAGCGCGCCGAAGGCGTCGTCGCGGCGATCGTCAAGGATGGACGGGAGGCGGATCGTCTTTGCGCCGGCGAGACTGGCGCCGTCATCCTCAATCAAACCCCGTTCTATGGCGAGTCCGGCGGTCAGGTCGGAGATACGGGCGTCATGAGCGCAAGAGGCGTTCGCTTCCGCGTCGCCAGCACGCAAAAGAAGCTCGGCGACCTTTTTGTGCATGAAGGAACAGTCGACCACGGCGAGCTTCACCCGGGTCTGGCGCTCGAACTCGTCGTCGATCACGAGCGCCGCGCGGCGATCCGGGCCAATCACTCGGCGACGCATCTGCTGCACGAAGCGCTGCGCCTAGTCCTCGGCGATCACGTCGCGCAGAAAGGCTCCCTCGTCGCCAGCGATCGACTCCGCTTCGATTTCACCCATCCGAAGCCGATCTCCGAAGACGAACTGACGCGCATTGAGGATATCGCCAATCGCGCGGTGCTCGAAAACGCCCCCGTCGTCACGCGGCTGATGGCCGCCGAAGACGCCAAAAACTCAGGCGCGCGCGCGCTTTTCGGCGAGAAATACGGCGACGAGGTTCGCGTCGTATCGATGGGTTATGCGCAGGACCAGCATGACAGCGGCGACAGCCACGCCTTTTCGGTCGAGCTGTGCGGCGGAACGCATGTCGCCCGCACCGGCGACATCGGCCTCATAACAATCGTTTCCGAAGGGGCGGTCGCGGCCGGCGTGCGGCGCATCGAAGCGAAGACGGCGGTTGAGGCGCGCCGTTTCCTCAATGCGCGGGCCGCTCAGTTGCGCGATGTCGCGGCCTTGCTCAAGAGCCCCGAAGACGACGCGCCAAAGCGTCTCGCCACATTGATCGAGGATCGACGCAAGATGGAGCGCGACCTCACTGAGGCCCGCAAAAAACTGGCGATGGGTGGTGCGAACGAGGCCGGTTCAAAGCTCGTCCAGGAAATCGGCGGCGTTAAATTTCTGGGGCGCTCCGTGTCGGGCGTGGATTTGAAGGATTTGAAATCGCTCGCTGACGAAGCAAAGCAGAACGTCGGCTCTGGCGTCGTCGCCATCGCCAGCGTCGACGATGACGGCAAGGCCGGCATCGTCGTCGGCGTCACCGCCGACTTGACCGATCGCTTCGATTCGGTCGCGCTCGTGCGTCTGGCGGCGGCCAAGCTTGGCGGCAAAGGCGGCGGCGGCCGGCCCGATTTAGCGCAGGCGGGCGGCCCCGACGGCGCCGGAGTCGATGCCGCGATCGCGGCGATCGGCGACGCGCTGCGCGCGACCTTGAGCGTAGCGTGACCCTCGCCCCGCGACGCAAAAACACGCACCCGCAACGCAACTCATCGGCGTTTGAAAGGTTTCCGGTGGGGAACTCAGCCCAAGGGAGACTGTGATGTCTGACATCAATGCGCGCGGCGCCAACGCCGCCGCCGATTTAAACGCCGTCAGCGTCTCGGCCGCGACTCGAAATCTGCAGGCTTTCGCAGATGAAATCAACGAGATGTCGCGACAATCGATCGATCACGCGACGGAGACGATCGAGAAATTGCGCAATGCGCGCGGCTTTGCCGAAGTCCTGGCGATACAGTCGAGCTACATCCGCGAGGCGGTCGACCATGTCCTGCAGCACACGCGCAGGTTCAGCGAGTTGATGACTTCTTTCCCGCTCGAATTGAGCAAGAGCTACGCCGAAGTTTGGTCGCAATCGGTGAAACCGGCGATCACGACGACGGAGGAGGCAGGGGAGAGGGCGGTGATGGAGACTGAGCGCTTGTCGCAACCGTTTCGGCGTTCGTAAACGGGCCACAGACGCCTCCCGTAGCCGCGTCGCTCTTGTCGCGCGCCGCGCATAGTTGCGGGCGCGGGGCGAGATCAACTCTTTTCCATGTCGTGAAGACATGCCAAACTTGGATTTTCGGCTTCCGCTCAGAGTTGCGCTCCGTTCATGCTTCGGCTTTTTCTCCTTCGCCATGCCGAGGCCGTCCCTGCCGCGGGCGCAACCGACATCGACAGGCAGCTGACGCCAGGCGGACGAACGGCGGCTTGGAAAATGGGCGCCTACCTGAAAGCCTCTCGCGAGAAACCCGACCTCGCGCTTGTTTCGCCAGCCCAAAGGACCATCGAAACCCTGGACGAGGTCGAGCGCGCGCTTGGCCTAAGCTTGACCCGCGCCGTCGCCTTGTCGCTTTATCAAGCCAGCATGACCGCGCTTGTCGCGCTGCTCGCCGAAACGCCCGCAACAGTCCGCGACCTTCTCATCATCGGTCACAATCCAGGTCTCGCAGAGACCGCCAATGTTTTGTCAAGACGAGGCGCCGCCGCTGATCTCGCCCGGCTGCGCACGCAGTTTCCCGCGCCGTGCCTCGCGATCATCGCATTCGAGGCGACAGATTGGCGGAAAGCATGTCGAGAACGCGGCCGCCTCGATCGCTTCATAACGCCCGCCGCGCTATAAAAATCGGCGGAAGGCGCTTGAACCCGCCGCGCGCAACGCCAATTTCGATGCGGGGCGGGTAAGAACGCGGGGCCTGTTATTGGATCCAAGGCATGCTGCTGGAACTCGTCGGCCTCCTTGCTCTGTCCGTAGGCGCGGCGGCCCCCGCCGAAATCGACGCCGCGCTCGCCGCGCCGGCGCGGGCATGGGCGGCGATTCAGGAAATTTCGCCCACCGCATTGACCGCGCGGGCCTCATTCCGTCCCGACGAGCGCGTCGTCACGAACTGGCGCCTTGAGGCCGCGCAACGACTGGCGTCGACGCCGCAGTCCCTGGCGAAGCTCGTCACGGTCGATTCAGCGGCGACGCCGCGCTGCATAAAGCTCAACAATTACTGGTGCGTGAAACGCGCCGGCTGGGCCGGCGAAATCGCCGCCGACGCGGACGGGCATGTCGCTTTCGCCTCCGCGCTGGAGGGGGCCACGGTCGCAGTCATGCTGCTGCGCCGCTATTACCTCGTCTATGATCGGCGCTCGGCGCAGGCGATCGTGTCGCATTGGGCGCCCGCGGAATGCGACGCCCTCGCCGCGGCGGGCCGGCAAGGCCCCGCTTTCCGTCTCCCCGCCTCGGGCCTCCACGGACTGGCGACGCATGGAATCGCCAATACCTTGCGGGCGCGCTGGCTTGCCTCGCATCGGCCGGGATTCGGCGGCCCGGCAGCATTCAAGCCGCATCGTTCGGTCGTGGCCGATCATCCGATCAGGATGATGGCGGCGCCTGAAATCGCGGTCGGCATGGGCGAGCACTCCTCACCGCAGACCCCTTTGACGATCGCTGCGCTGGAGGCGATGCCGATATTTGCGACGTCCGCGCCGCGTGCCGCCTGCGCGGATGAAAGCGCGCGCATCCGCCAATACGCGCTGCGCGCTGTTGAAGGCGTCGGCGCCGGTCCCGACGATGATCTGCGACTTTTCGCGGCGGATGGCGCCCCCGGCGCCAACCTATCCGCCGTCCTGCAGAACATGGCGAAGGTTGAAATCGGTCCCTTCGGCGCGCGGAGCGATCTCATCGCCGCCGCGATCGAAGTGGAAACGCAGCAAGACAGGTCGCGGCGATCCGGCGCCGCGCAACTCACCGGCGCCGCCAAATGACCCTCTCCCCTTGCGAAAGAGCTTGATTTCGCCCGCTCCCTTTGGTTTGTCGGATGGCGTGCGGTGTGCCGGCGCCCCATCCGAGAACCAGCCGGACCTTCCACTTGCCCCTCATCCCGGATTTCCTTTTCGAAGCCCGCGCCGTCGCGCGGAGCCTTATGGACTATTCCGCGGGCGCGCATGTCCGCCTTGGCGTGACCGGGCTCTCTCGCGCAGGCAAGACGGTCTTCATCACCGCGCTGATCGAGCAGCTAACCAAGGCGACGAGCCCGCCCCTGCGCGGGCGCAAAAATACCCTGCCGGTCTTTCGCGTTCACGCCGAGGGGCGGCTCATCGGCGCCGCGCTTGCGCCGCAACCCGACGACGACGTCCCGCGCTTCGCCTTTGAGGACCATATCGACGCGCTGGCGGGGCCGCGCGGGCGGCCGGAGGCCCGCCATTGGCCGCAATCGACGCGGCGCATCTCCGAATTGCGTCTTCGCCTCGCCTACCAGCAGAAAGGCGGGCTGCGCCCCGGACGGCATTTTCTGACGCTTGATATCGTCGATTATCCCGGCGAATGGCTGCTCGACCTGCCGCTGCTGACGAAATCTTTCGCGCAATGGTCGAAGGAATCCTTCACCGCCGCGTCGAGCGCCGCGCGCGCGTCTTTGGCCGCGCGATGGCGCGGCTTCGCCGCCGGGAAGGACCCGAAAGCCAAATTCGACGAATCCGACGCGCGGCAGGCGGCCGAGCTGTTCACCGCCTATCTCGGCGCCTGCCGCGCCGAAGAATATGCTTTTTCCAGCCTGCCGCCTGGGCGCTTTCTCATGCCGGGCGATCTCGCCGGCTCGCCGGCGCTGACCTTCGCGCCGCTCGCCGTCGAGCCCTATGACATATTCGCCCCGGACTCGCTCGCCGCGATGATGGAGCGCCGCTTCGAGGCCTATAAGGCGCATGTGGTCAAACCTTTCTTCCGCGATCATTTCTCGCGGCTCGACCGGCAGATCGTTCTCGTCGACGCGCTGGCCGCGCTCAACGCCGGCCCCGCCGCAATGCGCGATCTCGAGCTCGCGCTCGCAGATGTGCTGACCGCTTTCCGCGCCGGACGAAGCAACGTCCTGTCGGCGCTGTTCCGGCCCAAAATCGACAGAATCCTTTTCGCGGCGACAAAGGCCGATCATCTGCACCACACCAGCCATGACCGGCTCGAGGCGATCTTGCGCCATCTGACAGCGAAGGCGATCACCCGCGTCGAGGATGTCGGCGCCGAGGTCGATGTGATCGCCCTCGCGGCGGTGCGTGCGACGCGCGAGGCCAGGGTCAATGGCCATGGCGGCCCCGCGCTCGAAGCGGTGATCGGGACGCCGCTGGAGGGGGAGCGCATCGGCCGCGAAGTCTTCGACGGCAAGACGGAGGCGGCGATTTTTCCGGGGGAACTCCCGGCCGATCCGAGAGCCGTGTTTCGCGATGCGGCGGCGCGGTCCCGCGATGCGATCGATTGCCGCTTCGTGCGCTTTCGTCCGCCGATCCCCACCCGCGCGGCGGATGGAGCGACGCTGCCCGCGCCTCATATCCGGCTGGATCGCGCGCTGCAATTTCTCATCGGCGATAAAATGACGTGACCCGTTTTTTTGCTTCAAGAGGCGCAGTCATGGCTGACCCAAGACGTCCCCGCGCGTTTCGCCTGCGGGATCTTCATCTCGACTCAGGCGAGGCGGAGCCCCGCGCGCCGGTGCTGATCGAGCCCGCTCGGGACCCTTACGAGGCCGAGGTCGAGGCGGCGATGGCGGCGGACGGCGGCGTCGACGCGGAGGAAGCCGCCGTCGAGGTCGCCCAGAAGAAGGGCCTCGGCCGGCATTGGTTTTTGTCGTGGGCCGGGATTTTCTGGTCGGCCGCCGGCGGCCTCGTCGCCCTCAGCTTCGGCCTCTGGCTCAACCGTCTCGTCGACGATCTTTTCGCCCGCGCGCCGGCCCTCGGGATCGCCGGCCTCGTCCTTGCGGGCGTCGCCGGATTCGCGCTCCTTGTTCTGGCCGGCCGCGAGGTCGCCGGGGTCATGCGCCAGTCGCGCATCGCCGAGCTTCATAGCGGCCTCGCCAGGGCGCGCGAGAACGATGATTTCCAGGATGCGCGGCGCCTTGTGCGGGAGCTCAGCGCACTTTACGCGGCGCGGGCGGAAACCGCGCTCGCGCGGGACCAGTTGCACGACCTCGCGCAAGAGATCGTCGACGGCCGCGACCTCATCGACATCGCCGAGCGCACCCTCGTTCATCCGCTCGATCTCGAAGTGCGGCAGGAGATCGCCAGCGCCGCCAAACGCGTTTCGATGGTGACGGCGATCGCGCCGCGCGCCATCATCGACGTGGTCTTCGTCGTGGCGCAGGCGATCCGCCTGATCCGGCGCATCTCCGTGATCTATGGCGGACGGCCGGGCCTGTTCGGTTTTTTCAAAGTGCTGCGCTCGATCGGCGCGCATATCGCGATCACCGGAGGCATGGCGGCGGGCGACAGCATCGTGCAACAGTTTCTCGGCCATGGCATCGCCGCCAAGCTCTCCGCGCGCCTCGGCGAAGGCGTGCTCAACGGGCTTTTGACGGCCCGCGTCGGCCTCTCCGCCATGGCGGTCTGCCGCCCCATGCCCTACGCCGTCGGCCGGGCGCCGGGCGTGCGCGACGTCGCGCCTTTCCTGTTCACGAAGGCCGAGGCGAAAGGCTGAGCGCGCGGGCGCGCCCAGAGAATCCGCCCCGCGAAAGCCAGCCGACGCGCCATCTTACCGCGTCGCCCCGCAAGTTTGTTCATGGTTTGTTTTTGATAAACCAGCTGCGTTCGCCGACTCTTCGCCCCTGATCTGAATCATCCGGGCGGGGGTTTTCGTGGGCGTCGTCGAGCGGTTTGAAGGCGAGTTTCTGACGCTGCGGAAGCGGCGCGCGTTGCATGCGTCGCTGGCGTTTTCCGACGCAGGCCTCGTTCTCGGCGCCACTGTTCTCGCCCCATTGCGGCGCGATGCTGCGGGCGCGGAATCGCTCGATCTTTCCGGCGAGGACCGCATTCTGGCGGCGCTGACCGCGACTTTCCTCGCGCCGGTCGACGCGGCGTTTTTAACCAAATTGCGTCATGCCTCCGACCTTTGGTCGCGCGGCGAAAAGAGCCTCGCGCAGATTTATCTCACGCAGCTGCGCCTGCCCGAGCTTGCCGAGCCGCAGGCGTTCCGGCTCTTCCTCGCCGACCGCCTGATGGCGTCGGGTTTTTCGCCGCGCGAACTCTGCAAGCAATTGGGCTTCGCGCTGCCCTTCGGCCTCAGGAAATACAGCCCGGACCAGGCACGCGACGGGCGCGGGCGCTGGACCAGCGGCAGCGATTTCGGCTCGGCCTCATCGGGAGACGTGCAGGAAGGCCGCTCCGTTTCGCCCGGCGGTCATCACGGCGGCGAGGAGAGCGAGGATGACAAGCTCGACCAATTCAAAGCGAAGCTCGGCGAAACTACGCCGCAAGAGGATTTGGAGCATGGCCGACCCATCGATCCGATGGGGCCAACGCCCTTTCCATTTCCAGGAGCGAGCCCGAAGACCGCTCCGTTAGCCGGCCCAAAGCCATCCGATTTCGCCGGAGTGGATTTTGGAAAGTATGGCATTGGAGTCGACAAGCCGAGCTTAGAAATTGATTATTGGACATACCACGCAAATAAGAGGGCGACCGAGCGCGCCTTATCGTTTGATGAAATGCGAGATATTGTCGCGAACCCCCTGTTGGTTACGCGCCAATCAAATAGTCGTTTCTACTATCTTAGCGATAACGGAGCAGTTGTCGTTGACGACTACGGAAGGGTCGTTACAGACTACGGCTCTTCAAATTTCAAGGAAGGCGTAATCAACATGCTTGAGCGCGTACACTCAGGAGACAATTAATGGAGCACTCATCCGAGTTTATGGCCGTTAGAGCTGTTCTACTTAGAGATTGGGAGCCAATCATATGTAATGAATTGCTACCCGATGACGAGTATGATTCCTACATTCCGGGAATTATCGACCTACTGGGTTCGAATTGTTCGGCAGAACAGCTGTCAAACTATTTGCTGAATATCGAAAGAGACTACATGGAGGTGGAGACGAATCCAGCGCGTGCGACCTCTGTCGCCAACAATCTCATCGCCGTCTGGAAGAGCAGGCGCTCTGCGCTTTAATTGCTCGATAGAAGACTGTCCTCCGCCCTGCATTCCCCGCCGGCGCCGAGGCGGCAGAGCCTCCCTATGGTCTCCTCTTCGTTTGTCCCCGAACTACCAAAGGGAGCCCAAATGAATGATCGCGACAAATTCACCCTCGTGCGCAAAATTCTGTTTCGCGACTGGGATCCTGCGGATGTCAACGAGAACAGGCATCTTGCCGACGAGTATGATGACTATGTTCACGGCGCGATTGACCTATTGGTAGAGGGTTGCTCCACCGACCAATTAACGGACTATCTAAGCAACATCGAAAAGAAATGTCTTGAGTCTGACTTCTACAGGGATGGCGCGCAAGTGGCCGCCCGCAATCTCATTGAAGCCTGGAATAGCAAATTCGGCAACGATTGAAACGGATTGCCCCGTAGAAAGAGGCATTGAGAAAACACCATGGCATACATCGCTAATTACGGATCTGTCATCCTGTCGGTAAATCGCGCTCTATTGGGTGCTGTATCCCCTTCGCTGCGCTCGGTGCAGGTTGAATATGCAGATAATGAGATAAACATATATTGCTTCTTTGATGGAGCCATATCGGAAGACGATTCTGAAGACATGAGTGCTGCGGCGAGCGAGGTCGCCGCAAGTTTTCCCAATCATAAAGTCTACGAACATTGCATCCGGGCCGACTACCCAACCCCGATCAAACCAACGGACAAAGCGCGCCACACCGTATTTTGGAGAAAAGAGGGATAAGAGCGAGTTTCTTCTCGCTTAGAGCCGGTTCAGCCGCTGCAACGTCGCCTGCGCCGTTCCGGGCGAACGCGGCCTCAACTACCAGATCAACCACGACGAAGGAACGCTGCGGATCACGCGGGCGGACCGGATCGTCGTCGCCGCTCATCTCGGGCAAGATGGCCTCTTCCGCGACGAGACCGGCCGGCCGATCGCCCGCGCCGTCGGAGGCAGCATTGTCATCGACCCCGACGCCATGCGCGCGGCGGCCAAGGCGAAGGGCGGCGAAGCAGCGGGCGTAAAGACCGGCGCCGAAGCCACGACGGAAGCAAAGCGCGAGGAGCCGAAGCTTTGTCCCGATCCCGAGCCAGACAAGGGAGGCGGACGCAAGGCGTTCGATATTCAATACGAGCAATTTGTCAGGAGCATCGTCAATCCGCAGCGCCAGCCCCCGCTGCCGGCGGGGCTCGCGTTCAGCCTGCCCAATCCATCGACGGGCGACGCTGTCTTCTTCGACGATTGCCGCGAAGCGGATGGCGCGATGATCGAAGCCAAGGGACATTATGAGGATTTGATGGACAAAGAATTTGGCCTACGCATCCTGAAAGGCGATTGGATTGATCAAGCCACACGACAAGTCGAGGCGAGCGGGGGGCGGGCTGTTGATGGCGGCGACGGCGGAAACGTTCAGTGTGGACAACCCGGCCCATCTCGCCGCCGCGCGCGACATCCTCAAAGCCCTCGCGCCCTTTGAGGCGCTGCCCTGGCCGCCCAACGCGCAGCCGGCGTGACGAGCGCCTGACGCGCTCGCCTGACGCCGCGCGGATACGCTCATCCCCGACATTTTCGAAGGCGCCGACCCGGCGCAACTGCGCGAACTGAAATTCGATGCTTACGTGCAGGCCGGCGCGACCGGCTTGCAGGCGGATGGATTGATCGGGCTTCTGGCGCTGTCGGTGCGCGGCGGGTCCTGGGCGGCGGCCGACGAACGCCCGGTCATCGGCAGGCTCTCGCAGGAGGAGACGGACGCCGCGTGTCCGGCCTATCCCAAGGTTCAGGCCGTAACGTCCTTGTCGGACGCGAATGTCCGCGCGCAAAATCCGGACGCCTCGCCGCAGCAGATCGGCAATCTGGTTCATCAGGAGGTCGAGGCGTTCTTTAAAGGGCAGCCGGGATTCAAGACGAACGCGGGGTTCCTCGGGGGTACTGAATTGCCTGATGGACTCAGACTACCGGGATCGTCTTTCCTCGATGTGTTGCACGATGTTGGCAACGGTACGATTTGCATTTTCGACGTGAAGACGAGAATGAGTGGTTTGGGATCGAAGCAAATCAATCAATATTGGAATGAAGCGAAACGGGCCTTCGGATACGCTCAACGAATTTACATTTTAGAGGTCAGACCTTGATGGCATCCGAACGGCTCTTAAAGTCGCTCATCAAGCCCGTCATGGAGCGCCATCCCAATCTGGTGTTTTTTGACAAGAAGCTCTTCTTCCAGCCGATCGGCTGGTATTTTCGAGGGTCCATCTTCGGCAAGTCGCGCAGCGCCGAATCCATTTATCTCTACCGCTTCGTCATTCCCCTGTTCGAGCCCTACATACGCGGCCAAGGCGGCTGGTGTGGTCGCCTGCGCACACGCGCCGGAAGCGAGGGCTGGGATGTCGACGCGGATGATTTTCTCGCCGAATTCGAATGGGCTTTCGAGACTGAAATCGCACCGCATGTGGAGGCGATCTCAACCGGCGAGGATTTCAAGCGCTACATCGAAAAGAAGCTCGACTTCACGAGCTGGGGTGAATTCGGGATCGCAATGGGCTGCCTGCACATGGGGCGATTGGCCGAGACCAAAGCGATTCTGGAGACATTGTTCGAGAAATACGGCGCCCGGTTTCCGGACGACGATGTTTTCTGGATGCCACAGGGCCGCATGATCCTCCGCGCCATCGAAACCGACCCCCTCGGCCTCGAGGCCAAGCTGATCGCGACCGCCGTGCAGACCGCGGAAAATTTCAGGATCACGAAATTCTGGACGAAGCCCGAAAAATTCTGGGACAAGCCGCCGCGATTGCCGTGACGCCCAGCGGGCCGAGGGATGATCGCGCGCTCAGCCGGGGGGCTTCGCTTCGAATGTCGAGCGCAGCACGGTGACCGCCGCCTTGCCGAAGCCGTAGCTGGTGATGAGGAGGCTCGTCAGCAGATAGATGAGAAACACGGGCCCAAGAAGTCCCGGCGCTGGCGTCGGCCCATCGAGAACCGGAAACGCGCCCTGCAGGACGAACAGACTCGAATTGGTGAAAGCGCCGATGACCATCGCCCAGCGAACGGTCCGGGGCAGAGGCGTCTTCGTCGCATAAACGCCGAGGATCAGCGCGGTCATCAGCAGGAAATCGATATGCCCCTGAAGCACGCGGACGAATTTGCCCGGAAAGATCGCCTTGACGAAGGGAACGCCGAAATCCAGTCCGACGAGACACCAGGCCAGAACCAGCGCGGCCAATAGCCAGAGGCAGGCGCCTCTCAGCAAAACGACATTGCCGGCGTGTCTTGGATCCTGCTTCATTGATTTCCCCCCGCTCTCGGGCGTTCGCTCCCGAATTTTGGCGGATTGCGGCTCCACCCTTGGCCATTGCCTCCCTATAGCGATATGCGCGAAGGTCGGCAGGCACGGGGCGGAACAAAAGATTGGCTGTGACGGCTGTCGCGGCGGCGGCGATCCGGCGCGGCGACAAATCTTCGCCCCGCCTCAACTTCAAACAGCGGGACATCCGATGGACATGCTCCCCTCCCCGCCCGGACCGGCGCAGAAGGGCGAAACGCAGCCCCTGAAGCTTTCGACCAGCGATATTCCGCGCGCCCAGCGGGCTGCCTGGCTGCGCGAGGTGATCTGCCGAGAATACGCCAATGTCGACGTGACCTCGCCGGTGCGGCAACCCCTGTCGCAGGAGCTGACGATCTACCCGTGGGACGATCTGCGGCTCTCGGTCATCAGATCGAGCGGCATCCGCCTCGACAGTCCGCGGTTCGAGCCCGATCTTCCCGCCCACGACGCCTATTTCGCCGTCGTTCTTATCTCGGGTGATTATATGCTGGAGCAGGATGGCAGGGAGGCCGTCCTGCAGCCTGGAGACATGACGCTCTACGACGCGACCCGGCCGCACCGGATCCATTGCCCGCGCGATTTCGCAAAGCTCATCGTGACGGTTCCGCGGCCGGCGCTGCGGGAGAGGATGGCGGGCGTCGAACGCTGCACGGCCCTGCGCATTTCCGGCGCCGGGGGGATCGGCGCGGTGGCCTCGAACTTCGTGCGCTCATGCAGCCTGAACGCCGGCGCGTTTGCGGCGCATGAGAGTTCGGCGCTGGCCGACCATGCCGTCGATCTCCTGACCCTGGCGGCGGCCTCGGTGCGCCCAGCGGCCTTCTCCCTGTCGCAAAGCCGCTCGGCCACGATGGCGCGCGTCAAGGCCCTGATCGAGGAGCGCCTGCCGGACTTCGCGCTCGACACGGCGTCGATCGCGCGCCGCGCGGGCCTGTCGGCGCGCTATCTGAACAGCCTCTTCGGCGAAGACGGGACCTCCCTCATGCGCTACGTCTGGCGGCGCAGGCTGGAGCGCTGCGCGAAAGATCTCGCGGACCCCCGCCGCGCCGGCGAACGAATAGCCGAAATCGCGTTCCGCCAAGGTTTCAGCGACGCCTCGCATTTCAGCCGCGCCTTCAGGCAGCGGTTCGGCTGCGCGCCAAAGGATTTCAGGCAGGGGCGGTAGGCGTCATCGGCCGCGCGCCGGGCATTTGCGACGACGCACGGCTCCTGTTCAGCGCAGGGCGAGTTCAGCGCAGGGGAAGGCGCGAATTGGGTTTGCCTCCCGCGGCGGCTTGGCGCACCTTGGAAAGGCGCGTATCAGACTCTTCGCCCGGATCGCAGAAATCGTCCCCGCGCTGGGCCCCCCTTCGGAACTGGGCAAATGATCGAACCGAGGATTGTAACTGCGCTTTCAGGACTGATCGGCGTCCTGATGTGCGCGGGTCTGACGCCGTCCGATGCGCAATCGGCCGATCCCTCCGCCGGCCGGCATCTCGCCGAGACGGTCTGCAGCGCGTGCCATCGGGTCGGAGCCGATTCGCCTCCAGGCAAGAACCCCGACGCTCCGAGTTTTGTCGACATGAGCCGAATGCCGTCAATGAGCGAACTCGCCATCAAGGTTTTTCTGCGCACCTCGCATCCGACCATGCCGAACTTCATTCTGAGTTCCGAAGAAATCGACTCTGTCACCGCCTATATTTTAAGTCTTCGGAAGTAGTCTGCATGCGAGAGCGCCGGCGGCGCCTTCGCCCAATCTTCAAGCCGCCTTCCGCTTCGGCGCGATCAGCTTGCGATTGATTAGCACCTCCGCGATCTGGACCGCATTCAAGGCCGCGCCTTTGCGCAGATTGTCGGCGACGACCCAGAGGATGAGGCCGTTCTCGACCGTCGGATCCTCTCTGATGCGCGAAATATAGGTCGCATCCTCGCCCGCCGCCTCATGCGGGGTGATGTAGCCGCCGGCCTCGCGCTTGTCGATGACGAGACAGCCGGGGGCCTCGCGCAAAATGTCCCGCGCCTCCTCGGCGCTGATCGGGTTCTCGAATTCGATGTTCACCGCCTCCGAATGGCCGATGAACACCGGCACGCGGACGCAGGTCGCCGAGAGCCTGATTTTGGGATCGAGGATCTTTTTCACCTCGACCATCATCTTCCATTCCTCCTTGGTCGAGCCGTCCTCCATGAAGACGTCGATTTGAGGAATGACGTTGAAGGCCATGCGCTTGGGGAATTTCTTCGATTCCACCGGATCGGACACGAAAATCGCGCGGGTCTGGGCGAAGAGTTCGTCCATGGCCTCCTTGCCGGCGCCCGACACCGATTGATAGGTCGAGACGACGACGCGCAGGATTTTCGCCTTGTCGTGCAAGGGCTTCAGTGCGACGACGAGCTGGGCGGTCGAGCAATTCGGGTTGGCGATGATATTCCTCTTCGAAAACCCGCTTATCGCGTCGGCGTTGACCTCCGGAACGATCAGCGGCACGTCCTGGTCGTAGCGCCAGGCGGAGGAGTTATCGATCACGACGCAGCCCTGCGCGCCGATCCGCGGCGACCACTCTTTCGATACGGCGCCGCCCGCCGACATCAGGCAGATGTCGACGCCGCTGAAATCATAATTTTCGAGCGTTTTACATTTCAGGGTCTTGTCGCCGAAGGAAACCTCCGTGCCGATCGAGCGCGAAGAGGCCAAAGCGACCACCTCATCGACCGGAAACCGGCGTTCGGCCAAAATATCGAGCATTTCGCGCCCAACATTGCCTGTCGCGCCGACGACTGCGACCTTGAAACCCATTTCATTCTCCATTGCGCGCCCGCCATTCGGCTCGGCAACCAGCCTTATGCGTCGCAACTTTTACATAAGCAATGCGCCGCCGGGCTGCAACGAAAGCCGCGTTGCGGCGGAAAAGGCAGGGCGGCGCCCATCCCTCCCGGGAAATATGCGCCAAATTCAGATTTTCTTCGCTCTAGCGTGAACGAAAGCGTAAGTTGTGCGTTAAATGCACAGCTGTAGAGGATTTCAGAAGGGCCTTGTCATGAATATCAAGACGATTTCGATCGTTCTCGCCGCCGTGACGCTCGCCGTCGCGATCGCGCCGGCCTCGGCGCAGACCAAGGTCCGGCGTCATCCCCAGCCGGTCGCCGTGGCCTATAATGGCGAACGCCCGCCGCTGACGGTCAACAAGCGCAGCTTTCTCGATCCGGGCCCGGTCGTTCCCGTCGGCACGATGCAGAATTATGTGACCATCAGCACGATTTACAACCGCACGCCGGATCAGGTCGCGCAGCGGTCCAAATACGGCAACGAAACGCTTCCCTGGCCGCTTGAGATACCAGGACGCAACTCGCCGATCGTCGAATTCGAGACGCCGGCCGTCGAATAAAGACCAGCAAGGCTAGAAAGCCGCCGGTTTTCTGGCCAAATCTTCCAAGAGGGCAAATTTCCTCGGCGATTGGCGAGCATGATCGATTCCATTTCGAATCATGCTCGCGTGGCTGGCAGCTCGCCGACTCTCTGTGCATACCAGACCAAACTTTAGTCGGCTTCCTTCACAGTCGACGGACTCTAATCGAAACGCGACGGAAGCCCTGACTGAAGGACTCCATCGTAGTCGCATGTCATCTGCGGGGACTTTCGTCCGCCGAAGGGAGGTGGGGCGCGATGTCTGGCAGGCGGCGTTCGGCGCGCGACGCGGCTTCAGCGCACCGAAATCCGCAGTTCGTCCAGGATGGCGTCGCCCATCTCGCTCGTGGAGAGGGTTTTTGTCGCCCCGCCCGCGATATCCGGCGTGCGCAATCCCTTGGCCAGAACGGCGGAGATCGATTGGTCCAGCCAGTCGGCGAGATCGCCGAGATTGAAGGAATAGCGCAGCGCCATCCCAAGCGAGCTGATCATCGCGATCGGATTGGCGATCCCCTTGCCCGCGATGTCAGGCGCCGAGCCATGCACAGGCTCATAAAGCGCCTTGGGCGCGCCTGTCACGGCGTTCTTGTCGCCGAGCGAGGCCGATGGCAGCATGCCGAGCGAACCCGTCAGCATCGACGCGACATCCGAGAGCATGTCGCCGAACAGATTGTCGGTGACGATGACGTCGAACTGCTTTGGCCGGCGAACCAGTTGCATGCCGAGGGCATCGGCCAGCTGATGCTCCAGCTCGACGTCGGGGAACTCGCGGATATGCAGGGCGCTGATGACTTCGTGCCAGAGCACGCCTGATTTCATCACATTGCGCTTGTCCGACGAAGTCACCTTGTTGCGCCGCTTGCGCGCCAGCTCGAAGGCGATGCGGCCGATGCGTTCGATCTCGTAAGTGTCGTAGACTTGGGTGTCGATCGCCCGCTTCTGGCCGTTGCCGAGATCGGTGATCGTCTTCGGCTCGCCGAAATAGACGCCGCCGGTCAATTCGCGCACGATCATGAGATCGAGGCCATCGACCAGCTCCCGCTTCAGCG
>JBKQMI010000041.1:0-9630 GCA_052146775.1 Methylocella sp.
TTCGGCTACAATATCCTACGTTACAATCAATCCGACACCATCGCCCAGGACCGTTACGCGGCCGCGCTCGGCGGACTCAAATCAATACTTTCAATGAGATTCAGTAGAGAGCGTTGAACAGCCCTGACGTATGCACCACGATTGGAACGGTGGAGAATTATTCCGTCAACCTGCAACTTCATCAGCTTTTCTGGCCGCGAAAGACTTTGATCGATTATTCACCGGTGGGCGATCACGATCCTGTCCTTCGCTGGAGCGACGACGATACGCTCAACGTCGATCTTGGCAAGGTCTCCTGGGTCTCCTCGCCGCTCGACAAGGTCGGCCATATCCGCATTCGCTACAGCTATGTCCTGATTGATTCCGGTCGATGACGGAAGCCTTCTTGCTGCGGAGAGCGCGCCCGCTGAAATGGATCGTCCGGCTCTTCATCGGCCTCGCCCTGTTTATCCTACTCGCTCTCGTGGGCGGCCTTCTTCTGATTGGCTCCCTGTTTCCCGGGGGATGCGATCACGGGATGTTCGAAGACAGGAGAGCGAGCAACGGTCGCGGCGACACGGTGGGCGAATATATCGACGTCTGCACTGGCTTCGGCACCGTCGCGGATTATTCGATCGTCCTTCAGCCGCAGGGCGAAAACCGTGACATCACCTTGCTGCGCCACGAAAATACACGGGATGGCTTTCCTAAAATACGCTGGATCGACGACAACACCGTCAGCGTCGATCTCGGTGAGGTGGATTGGGTCTCCTGGTGGCCGCGCAGGAGCTTCGGCGACATTCGCATAAACTATACTTACAGGCTGCGTAGCTGGGCTGACACGCTACGAAGTTGGCGTGCCGCGCTGCGTGATCTGTGGTGACGGATGCGGAGAAAACATTTGCTTATCGGTCTCGCAATCCTTTTCGGGCCACCGTTGATCCTCGCGGGAGGGCTCATTCTGCTCGTACTCTGGCTTATTCCCCAGGAATGCGACGAAGGCATTATGGAAGGCGCGAGCGTTCAAAATACGCGCGGCGATGTCGCTTCTGAATATATCAAGGCGTGCACAAGCATCGGGACAAACGTTGATTATTCCATCGTCCTGAAAACACGAGGCCGTCGGGAGTTTATGACGCTCGCGCGCTACGACGAGCATATCTACGCATATCCGAGGCTCCACTGGGCGAATGACAACGCCCTCGTCGTGCAGTTTGGGAGAGCCCAGCCCGTGTGGTCGCGTCTCGACAGAGTTGGAGATATTCGCATCATCTACGATTTTTCGTCGGCCCAACCGGATCGATGAGTTCCGGCGCTTCGCCGGCCCCGCACGCGCGGAATGCGTGGCGCAATTCGCCGTCATCGAAGGCGAGGCTCTCGACTTCGCGGACCAACCGCGCCTTCGCGGTCTGATTGGCGAGCAGCAACGCCTCCTCGCCCCAGGCTGCGATCAGCAGCGTCCGGCCCTTCCGCGTCGCGCGGTAGGCGCCCCGCTCGGCGACGGCTTCGATCGCGGCCAGAAGTTCATCGCGCTCCTGCGCGTCCTGCGGTTCATAGTCGTCGAGCCAGCCGGCGATGTCGGTCGTTTTGGTCATGCCCTCACGCCGCCTTCTTCACCGCGATGGCGGCGATCGCGCGCATGATCTTGCGCGTGCCCTCTAGCCGCTCCGCGACGCTCTCGAAATCGCGGCTGAACACGATCTTCATGTCGGGGCGAACCTTGGCGTCGCGGCCTTGCTCGGCGACAAAGCGGACGAGCCCCTGCGGATTGGAGAAGGAATTGTCGCGGAACGAGATGATGACGCCTTTTGGCCCCGCCTCGACCTTTTCGACATGGGCCTTGCGGCAGAGCGCCTTGATCGAGACGAGCTTCATCAATTGCGCGACCTCGGCCGGCAACGGCCCGAAGCGATCGATCAGTTCGGCGGCGAAGCTCTCGATGTCTTCATCGGCCTCAAGGCTCGCAAGGCGCCTGTAGAGTCCGAGCCGCAATTGCAGATCGGCGACATATTCTTCCGGGATGGTCACAGGCGTTCCGAGGGTGATCGCCGGCGACCAGGCTTCCTCCGCCGGCTCCTCGACGCCCGCCTTCAGGGCCTCGACCGCCTCCTCGAGCATCTGCTGATAGAGTTCATAGCCGACCTCCCTGATATGACCGGACTGGTCGTCGCCGAGCAGATTGCCGGCGCCGCGGAGGTCGAGATCATGGGTCGCGAGCTGGAAGCCGGCCCCCAGCGTATCCAGCGAATGCAGCACTTTCAGCCGCTTCTCCGCCTGCGGCGTCATGGCGCGATCGGCCGGAACCGTGAACAGCGCATAGGCGCGCACCTTCGAGCGCCCGACGCGGCCGCGCAACTGATAGAGCTGCGCGAGGCCGAACATATCGGCCCGATGCACGATCAAGGTGTTGGCGGTCGGAATGTCGAGCCCCGATTCGACGATCGCGGTCGACAGCAGCACGTCATATTGGCCGTCGTAGAAGGCCGCCATCCTGTCTTCGAGTTCGGTCGCCGCCATCTGGCCATGGGCGATGACGAATTTCACTTCGGGCACATGCTGGCGGAGGAAAGCGCTCGCCTCCTCGATGTCGTCGATGCGCGGACAGACGTAAAAGCTCTGGCCGCCGCGATAACGCTCGCGCAGCAAGGCCTCGCGCACGATCAGCTCGTCGAAGGGCGTGATGAAGGTCCGGACCGCCAGGCGGTCGACTGGCGGCGTCGCGATGATCGAGAGTTCGCGCACGCCGGTGAGCGCAAGCTGCAAGGTGCGGGGGATCGGCGTCGCCGACAGAGTGAGGACATGCACCTCCGCGCGCATTTCCTTCAGCCGCTCCTTGTGCTTGACGCCGAAATGCTGCTCCTCGTCGATCACGACGAGGCCGAGATCCTTGTAATCGACGCTCTTGCCGAGCGCCGCATGGGTGCCGACAATGATGTCGACTTCGCCCGACGCGGCTCCCGCCTTCGCGGCCTTGAGGTCGGCGGAGCTGACCATGCGCGACATTTGCGCGACCTTGACCGGCAGATGCGCGAAGCGATTGGCGAAATTGCGGTAATGCTGACGCGCAAGCAGCGTCGTCGGCACGATGACCGCGACCTGCTTGCCTTCGATGGCGGCGGCGAAGGCGGCGCGCAGCGCGACCTCGGTCTTGCCGAAGCCGACATCGCCGCAGACGAGCCGGTCCATCGGCCGCCCCGAGGCCATGTCGTCGAGAACCGCCTCGATGGTCGTGAGCTGATCCTCTGTCTCGTCATAGGGAAAGCCGGCGCAAAACTCCGCGTAGAGGCCTTCGGGCGGGACGAGCTTCGGCGCCGCCCGCATTTGCCGCGCGGCGGCGATCTTGATGAGACCCGCGGCCATTTCCAGGATGCGCTTGCGCATGCGCGCCTTGCGCTTCTGCCAGCCCCCGCCGCCAAGCCGATCGAGCTGGACCTCGGTGTCCTCGGAGCCGTAGCGCGACAGCAGTTCGAGATTTTCAACGGGGAGGAAGAGTTTCGCGCCCTCCGCGTAATGCAGTTCGAGGCAGTCGTGCGGCGCGCCGCCGGCCTCGATCGACTGCAGGCCGACAAAGCGGCCGATGCCATGATCGACGTGGACGACGATATCGCCCGCGCTCAAGGCGCTGACTTCGCTGAGGAAATCCTTCGCCTTTCGCGGCGTCTTACGGCTGCGCAGCAGGCGGTCGCCGAGAATGTCCTGCTCGCTGACGACGACGAGATCGCCCGCCTCGAATCCCGCCTCAAGCCCGATGACGGCCATAGCGACGCCTTGCGGCGGCAGGGCGAGGGCTTGCGCGAGCGACGAGACATTCGCTTCGCCCGCAAGGCCATGGTCGGAAAGAACGTGGGTCAGGCGCTCGCGCGAGCCATCGGACCACGCGGCCACGATGACGCGCTTGCCCTCGCCCTGCCGCGCCTTGAGATGTTCGACGGCCGCGCTGAACACATTGGCGCTTTGATCGGCCCGCTCGGGCGCGAAGCTGCGCCCGGGTTTCGCGCCGCAGTCGACGACGAGGCCCCGGGCGCCCTCGGGCTGCGCGAAGGGACTCGTGCGCACCACCCGCGCGCCGCCGACGCGGCTGCGCCACTCCGCCTCCGAGAGATAGAGGAGATCGGGCTTTAGCGGCTTGTAGCTCGCGTGCGCCGGGTCAAGGTCAAAGGCGCTTTTGCGCGCGTCGTAATAATCGTCGATCAGCGCGATGCGCTCATGGGCCGCCTCGTCGATAAGCGTGTCGAAGACTAGAGGCGCGCGCCCGGCGTAATCGAAAATCGTGTCGAGATGATCGTAGAACAGCGGCAGCCAATGCTCATGGCCCGGATGACGGCGGCCCTCGCTAATGGCTTCGTAAAGCGCGTCCCCGCGCGTCTGGGCGCCAAACGCCGCGACATAGGCCTGACGGAAGCGGCGCATCGATTCGCTGGTGAGCTGGACCTCGCTCATCGGCACGAGATCGAGGCCGCGCAGCGGAAAGATGGTGCGCTGCGATTCGGGGTCGAAGGCGCGGATCGATTCCAGCGCATCGCCGAAGAAATCGAGCCGCACCGGCTGCGCCATGCCCGGCGCGAAGAGATCGAGGATGCCGCCGCGCACGGCGTAATCGCCGGCGTCGCGCACGGTCGAGGCGCGGACGAAGCCGTTGGTCTCAAGCCACCCCGTCAGCGCATTCATGTCGACGACATTGCCCGGCGCCGCGGAGAATGTGTCGGCGGCCATCTGCTGCATCGGCGGAACGCGCTGGACGAGGGCCTTCACCGTTGTGCTGAGGATGCGCGGGCGCTCCGCGCTGGAGCGCGAGCGGGCGAGGCGCGAGAGCACGACCATGCGCCGCGCGGAGACCGCGGCGTTGGGCGACACGCGGTCATAGGGCTGGCAGTCCCACCCGGGAAAATCGAGGATTTCGATGTCGGGCGCGGCGAAGGCGAGCGCCTCCGTGAAGGCCGCGGCGCGCTGGCTGTCGCGCGCGACATGAATGAGCGCGAGCGCGCGATCCTCCGCCTCGCGGGCCAGCGCGCGGGCAAGATCGGCGACGCAGAAGGCGTCGAACCCGTCGGCGAGCGACGAAAGCGTCAGCGAGCCGCCCTTGGCGAGCTCCGTGACGGCGCGTTTGAGATCAGCCACGATAAAAGATCAATTCGAGCGTTGGCCCCCGCGAAGGGAATTCTTCATGTCCCCGCCGGATGCAGTCCGGCGTGGAAGGCGACGATCCGGCGAAACAGCAGCGTATCATAAGCTTCAGGCGTTTTCGTCTCGCCCGTCGCCCAGGCGAAGACGTCGCGGTCGATCGCCTCCAGCAGGGCTTCGAAATCGTCGAGTTCGCTCTCGCTCAGGTTTTCGACCTCCGCATCGGCGAAACGGCCGAGGAGCAGGTCGGTTTCCAGCATGCCGCGATGCCAGGCGCGGAATTTGATGCGCCGGCGCCGAATGTCGAGCGTCGCCTGCGAAGGGGCGGACATGGGGGGGACTCCGGGGTTGATTGCCGACGCTTTCCGCGCGTTCCTGCGGTATAGACTTTGAAATCGCGGCTGTCAGCCCTTTAGGGAAAGGGGTGTACCGTGGGAGAACGCGCTCAGCTCTCATTGCCTCTTGAAGTGGCCGCAGAGCTTCGAGGCTAGTCACTATCCCTGAGTTCAAGGAAGGCGGCTTTGCCGTTCTCGCTGACGATGGTTTTGCCGGTCGCGCTTCGCTGAAGTTTGACCTCTAAGGAAAAACCGGCGGCGATCAGGGCGCTGTCGACAGGAGTCCAATTTTCTCCCCAGGACCGTTCGGCGCGGAGGTCAAAAACCGCGAGTTCGAAGGGCTGCCGGTCGGGGAACTGGCTCCGGATACTGCGATTGTCGCAAATTCCATAGGCTTTCGCACCATCCCCGCTCAAGACGGCGGCGCTCCAAAACAACGGCGGCGCCGGGAACTTTGTGTAGCGTCGCTTCGCAACGTCGAGCACCCAGAACAGATCGCTGTCATACGCAAGAAAAGCAAACTTATTTTCAAACGTGTAGCCAGCCGTCACCTGCTCTAACTTCCAAGCGTCGCGGTCCTCAGCCATAAACTCTCGAACCCCGAACTCGAACGCACCACCGCGTACAAAAACCGAGATAAAATTGCCTTCGAGTTCTCCGGGGCAAGAACCGTAAAACTGCTCGTCGCCATAAGTTGCAAACATGAATTTTGGCGAGAGATATAGTTCATTCAAATATCCCAGCTCACATCGCCGCCAGCTATCGGCCGAAATGATGGCGATTCCCGGTCCGTGCAGATCCAAGACCACATGATCGGCGTCAAACCATTTGATCCACAAAATTGCAGGCCGCTCGCCTTTGGACCAGGATTGAATCACGGTCCCGTTGAGATCAATTTGAACGGTCTCGCCCATTTTGATAATTGACGCCAGACCAAATGTTTCATGCAAATCAAAGTGTTCCACGCGAGAGACGTCGAATGTTGTCAATTTCGCAAGTCGTGCCTCCAGTGTTTCACTCGTCTCGCGGATTAATCGGATCGGCCGGGTTTATAGGGTAGCAATTTATGACATTGTTTTCAGAGTCAAGAATCACAACATAAGTGTTGGTTATGACCGAAGGTGTATTCAACGCCCCTGACCTTCCTATCGGATAAGGCGTTTTTGCTCCTGTCTGCTGATCCAGAGTAAACACAGCGCCCGCGATAATCACGCGATCTTCATAGGACGGCGCGGTATCCATCGGAGTCGCCTGCTCCCAAGCTTGGTTAATCAATCCTCGGATCGCTTCCCCATTGGCGTATTCGGCATCGAACGAGCCCTTCTTTATGGACGCGTCTGGGCCATGAATTCGCAGCATTTTGTCTATCGTTTTCGCCGAAATGACCGGCGCCGGATTAGCCTGCGCATATTGCGCGCCCGGCGCGATGCCGGGCGGGTTGGCGTCCGACCTCGTCGCCCCGACCACATTGAGATCGACGCGCTGGACGATGCGCTGTCCGGCGCCCCCGCCGCCGCCTGACGTCCAGCGCCCGCTTTCGCCTCCGCTGCCGGCCGGAACGCGCGGCTGATTCTGATTGTATTTCTTTTCGAGCTCTCGCGCCTCCTGCCGGAAGCCCATGATCTTCAACACATCGCCGGGGCCGAGGCCCCGCCTCAACAATTTATTGACGAGGTGCAGGCGATAGGCGTCCCAATCCTTGATGCGGGGCAGACCGGCGAGGGCGAGATAGATCTGCGCGAAGCCTTTGTCGCCCGCGCGCCAGAGGGCGCTCGCGCGCCGAATTTTTTTGATGACATCGCCCGAGACAGGCTGACCGTAGGCGCCAATGAGATGCGCGAGGATGCGCGGCTCGTCGAAGCCAGGGCCAGGGCCGGCCCCCGCATCCTCCTCCAGCGTGGCGAGAAGCGTGCCGCGCCCGAGCACCAGGCCCGCCTCCGTGAAGATCATCGAATCACGTAGCGGCGCGCAGCCGCGCCACGCCGCAAAGTCCCGCGCCATGTCCTCTCTGGTGAACTGCATCATCATCCGCCCAGCGCAAAAATGGTCGTGGCGTCAGAGATCGGCGCGGATGCGGGCGCTGTCCAGACCCGTGCGAATCGCGCGCAACGCTTGTCTACATGGCCTCCGCGACGCGGCGTCCGATGCGTTGCGACGCGACCATTGCCTCCACGGCGGCGAGCGGCGCATAAAGCTCTGAACCTCCGCGCGGCGAACCTCATGCGCCCATCGATTCTGAACCCGCTCTTCGCTTCGGCCGCGAGCCTTCCCGGCGTCGGCCCCAAGACCGGCAAGCTGCTGGACCGGCTGCTCGGCGGAGCGGCGCCCGAAGCCCGCGTGATCGATCTCCTGTTCCATCTTCCAACTGGCGTCATTGACCGGCGCAACCGGCCGAAGATCGCCGAGGCGCCACTCGATGCGCTGGTGGTGATCGAGGCGACCGTCGTCGAGCACCGGCCGCCGCCGCGCGCGAAAGGCCCTCATCGCGTGCTGGTCGAGGACGAGACCGGCGACGTTCTGCTCGTGTTTTTCCTCGCCAATCACCAATGGATCGAGCGCAGCCTGCCGGTCGGGGCGCGGCGCTGGATCTCGGGCAAGCTCGAACTCTGGGACGGCCATCGCCAGATGGTGCATCCGGACCGCATCCTCGACGCCGAGGGTTTCGCCAAAATGGCGCCGGTCGAGCCGGTCTATGCCGCAACCGAGGGCCTCACGCAAAGGGTTCTCGCCAAGGCCGTGGACGGCGCGCTCGCGCGGCTGCCCGCGCTCCCCGAATGGCGTGAGGACCCGGGAATTTTGTCATTCGCCGAGGCGTTGCGCCGCGCGCATCGCCCGCAGGCGCCTGAGGAGATCGCGCCGCAGACGCCCGCGCGAATGCGCCTCGCCCTCGACGAAATGCTCGCCGGACAGCTCGCGCTCGGCCTGATGCGGGCGCAATTGCGGCGCGCGCCCGGCCGCGCCAGCGCCGGCGATGGCCGCATTGCGGAAAAAATTGTCGCGGCGCTGCCGTTTACGCTGACGGGCGCGCAGGCGGAGGCGCTGAAAGAGATCCGCACTGACCTTGCGAGCGGGACCCGCATGCTGCGGCTGTTGCAGGGCGACGTCGGCTCGGGCAAGACGCTGGTCGCGCTGCTCGCCATGGCCACATGCGTCGAGGCCGGGCGGCAGGCGGCGCTGATGGCGCCGACCGAGATTCTGGCGCGCCAGCATTTTTCGGCGCTGAGCGGCTTCGCGGCGGCGAGCGGCCTGAGGCTCGCGCTGCTGACCGGCCGCGACAAGGGAGCCGAGCGGGCCAGAACCCTCGATGCGCTGGCCTCCGGCGCGATCGACATCGTCATCGGCACGCATGCGCTTTTTCAGGAGGCCGTCGCGTTTAAAGACCTCGGCCTCGCCGTCGTCGACGAGCAGCATCGCTTCGGCGTGCATCAGCGGCTCGCCCTCGGCGACAAGGGCGAGCGCGCCGACATCCTGGTGATGACCGCGACGCCGATTCCGCGCAGCCTCGTGCTCACCTACTTCGGCGACATGGATGTTTCCGCGATCCGCGAGAAGCCCAAAGGGCGCCAGCCGATCGAAACGCGCGCGCTGCCGCTGGAACGCTCGGGGGATTTGATTGGAAGGATCGGGGGCGCGATCGCCAGCGGCGCGCAGGCCTTCTGGGTTTGCCCGCTGGTCGAGGAGAGCGAACTGATCGATGTCGCCGCGGCGCAGGAGCGCTTTGAAGAACTGCGAGGCGTCTTTGGCGGCGACGTCGGCCTCGTGCACGGCAAGATGAAAGCGCGCGAAAAGGACGCCGCAATGGAGGCGTTCGCCACGGGAGCGACGAAGATCCTCGTCGCCACCACCGTGATCGAGGTCGGCGTCGATGTGCCGAACGCCAGCATCATGGTGATCGAACACGCCGAGCGCTTCGGCCTTGCGCAATTGCATCAGCTGCGCGGCCGGGTCGGGCGCGGCGCGGCGAAGAGTTCCTGCATCCTGCTCTACAAGGGCCCGCTCGGCGAGACCGCGAAGGCGCGCATCGCCATCATGCGCGAGACCGAGGACGGCTTTCGCATCGCCGAGGAGGATCTGCGGCTGCGCGGCGAAGGCGAGGTGCTGGGCACGCGCCAATCCGGCAGTCCCGGATTCCATCTGGCGGAGCTACCGCTCCATGCCGATCTTCTGACGCTGGCGCGCGCCGAGGCGCAGCGCG
>JBKQMI010000042.1:0-16253 GCA_052146775.1 Methylocella sp.
GCAAGCAGTGGACGCAGGAGATGGCCGAGAAGTTCTTCCTACCATCAACCATCCTTGAAAGCGCGACCTATAACCGAGCCGCCGGCGCCCTCGCATCCGATTCCGCGCGGCTTCGCCGGGCCGAGCCTGCTCGCCATGGTGCTTGTCGCGAAGTTCCTGATGCATCAGCCGTTGAACCGGCAGAGCGCCGCTTACGCGCGCGAAGGCGTCGAAATCGATACGTCGACGCTGGCTGACCGGGTCGGCGCCTGCGTCGTTGCGCTTGACCCGATTGTTCAGGCCATCCGAACCCATGTGCTGAGTGCGGAACGCATTCATTCTGACGACACAACCGTGCCGGTGTTGGCGAAACTGAAGACGGTTACCGGCCGGCTCTGGACCTATGTCCGCGACGACCGACCCTTCGGCGGCAAGGATCCGCCGGCGGCCTTCTTCGAATACTCGCGCACCCGCGCCGGTGAATATCCACAAAGGCATCTTTCTGATTACGTCGGCATCATGCAGGCGGACGCGTTTCCCGGATATAACGCGCTCTACGACGCGCGACGACGACCTGGGCCAATTATCGAAGCGGCATGTTGGACCCATTGGCGAAGGCCGTTCTTCGACCTGGCGAAACTCGCCAAAGCGCCGATCGCGGCCGAAGCCGTGCGCCGCATTGATGAGCTGTTCGAGATCGAGCGGACGATCAATGGCAAGATGCCGGCTGAGCGCCTCGCCGTCCGTCGCGAACAGTCGAGGCCGCTCGTCGCAGCGCTCGAGACATGGTTGCGCGAGCAGCGCGCTCTCCTGTCCGCGAAGAGCGATCTCGCCAAAGCGATCAACGACGGTCTAACGCGCCAGAGAGCCTTCACGCTCTTCCTTGACGACGGGCGCGTCTGTCTCTCGAATAATGCGGCCGAAAGAGCCGTGCGCGGCATCGCGGTCGGCAGACGCAATTGGACATTCGCCGACTCAGACGAAGGCGGCCGCCGCGCCGCAGCCATCTACACGCTCATCGAGACCTGCAAATTGAATGACGTCGATCCTCAGGCCTGGCTCGCTGATGTCCTCGCTCGGCTGCCAGATCATCCCGCGAAGCGCATTGACGAACTTCTGCCCTGGGCCTGGAAAAAGGCGCGCCACACCGCGCCCGTCGCCGCCGCTGCATAAAAATCAGCCCAACCCGCCATCTCAGGAATGCCTGCGGTCCCGGCCGGATGGATACGCAGCATCTGAAACAAATCGCCGACGGATTGTCGACCGACGACACGGCGCGGGAGGAGGCAAAGGAGGCAATCGTCGAGGCGGTTGAGCGCTCGATGGCGGCTGTGGAACGGCAAGGCCAGGGGCGTCCAAATCAGCATCGACCGTATCCGCCAGGTCATGCACGCCTTTCAAGGCGAGTCAAACCGCCAAAGATCGGAAGCTCCATCGAGGAAGCTTTGGACGGCCCTGGCGAAGCTGAATGGCTATTTCTGCGGTCAAAGCAGCTGGTTGGTCAACTCCGCCGAACGTCACCGCGCTGGGTTGCGCGTGGGGACAGCGCTCACCGAGGCGACGGCGAATTTCCTCGTCAATCGCCGGATAAACAAATCGCAGCAAATGCGATGGACACGACGCGGCGTGGACCTTCTGCTGCAAGTCCGCAGCGCCGTCTACAATGGAACTCTCGGCGCTGTCTCTGGCCAACGGTTTGCGCCAGACCTTGGTCTACCCCCACAAATCGCAATGGCCGCCTGACCCCCAGGTTTTAGACAGTCTCGTCCGGCGCGCGTGAGGAGAAACAATTTCCGGCAGTTGATCTGCAAATGTCCGGCGCTCGCAATCTGCGTTCAGACTTCGCCAACGGCTCACCCGCAGCTTCACGGTTACGACGGCGCCTTGCACGGGCAGGTCTTGAAGATGTCGGAAATACCGGCTGTGCAGGCGTGTCGAACGCTTTTGGCATCCGGGGCGCGAGCCTTTCTCTGGCCCAACCGCCGAGATAGGCTCGCGCCCCGGATGCCAATCCGATTTCGCTTGCATGCTCGTGGATATCGACGGCCACGCACCCGATCAAGCTAAACAGCACGGAAAGTGAGGCAGACCCGCCCAGGCCTCCGCCAAGAAAAGTTTGCGACAGAACCTCGAATGGCGATGTGACAAGATTGTTGCGCGTCTTGCATCAGACCGGAGCCTTCCATCTCGTCTGGCCGACGTGGGTCTTCTCGCGCGTCTGGGCCTCGGCCCCCGTGATCAGGTCGAGCAACTCGGCGGTTATTTCAGTTTGTCGAGCCTGCTGCGCGGACTGGCGCAAACTGGCGAGCTTCTTTGTCACATTGTCGTGCGCCGATTCCATGGCCGCGAACCGCGCCGCATTTTCACTCGAAATGGATTCAACCGCAGCTTCTGCCAAAAGAGCGAAGACATATTCCGCGATGAGCTTTTCCAGCAACGGCCGCGGCGCGAGATTGTGGAGGGGGGCCTGACGCGGTTGCTTGAGGGCCAGCGAGGCGACATCCAGCGGTAGAAGCAGGCGCCGCTCGATGGTGGACGCGCTGCCCTTGTGGCAGCGGCAATACATCGCCTCGACGCGGGAGATTTGACCCTGCGCAATGCGAACATAAAGTTCGGTCGTGAGGTAATTGACAGTTTCCGGGGCGCCGGAAAGCCGAGTCGCCATTGGCCTTGTCCAGCTTGGCCGCCGGCCGCACTCAAGGGCGAGGGCGGCGCCGCGGCTGCCGAGCACGAAGAGCAGGTCGCCATCCTCGAGCGTAGATTCCGCCGCTTCGACAAGCCGCTCGTTAAAGCCGCCGACAAATCCGTGCTCGGCGGCGCAGAGAATGAGCGCCCGGCGTCCGCCCGGCTCCAAAGGTTCGGATGGCGGCATCAGGAGAAGGGCGGCGCCGATCGCTTCCGCCATTGATTTAGCGTAGCGGCGGATGCCGGGCAGCGCGCGCTGCGCCTCCTGCACCCGCATGCCGGCGAGCGAGCGCATCGCGCCGACGATGTCGAGCAACTCATCCATACTGGCGATGTGGCCCTGAATTTCGGCGACGCGGGTCATGGTCGAGAGCCTTCGGACGACGCGTCGGACGCCAGGACGGAGCGCGCCAGCGCCGAGAGCGAAGTCTTGAGGCGACCATGAACATCTGGCGAGAGAGCCTCTGCCTGATCATCGAGCGCCATGATTTCGGGACAGTGCTCGGCAAGCCATGAGCCGAGGCCTGATCGAAACGCCTCCACGCGATCCAATGGCACGGCGTCGAGCACGCCATCGCCGAGCGCGCAAAGCAGAGCAATCTGCTCGCCGAGAGCGAGGGGCGCGAACTGACTCTGGCTGAGTACGGCGCGAATGCGCCTGCCATGCTCGATCACTTGACGCGTGCGCTCGTCCACCATGGTGCCAAAGCGGGTGAACACTTCCAACTCCAGGAACTGCGCATATTCGAGCCGCAGGCTTTCCGAGAGGGATTTGAGAGCCGGAGCCTGCGTCTTGCCGCCGACGCGCGACACGCTCTTGCCGACATCGACCGCGGGCTTCTGGTCCTCGTAAAAGAGGCGCGGATCAAGGTAAATCTGCCCATCGGTGATGGAGATGAGGTTGGTCGGAATGTAGGCGCTTACATTGCCTGCCTGCGTCTCGGCGATCGGCAGTGCGGTCAGCGAACCGCCGCCGCTTTCGGGCGCCAGCTTCGCAGCGCGTTCAAGCAAGCGCGAATGAATATAGAAGATGTCGCCTGGATAAGCCTCGCGCCCCGGTGGTCGGCGCAGCAAAAGCGAAATCTGGCGGTAGGCCGCCGCGTGCTTGGTCAGATCGTCGATCACCAGCAGGACATCGCCGCCGCGCTTCATGAAATACTCGGCCATCGAACAGGCGGCATAGGGGGTAAGCCACTGGAGGCCCGGGGCGGCATCGGCTTCGCCGATGACGAACAGGCAGCGCTCGGGAGCGCCATAGCGGCGCACCGCCTCGATCACGCGCGCGACCGACGACGCTTTCTGGCCGACCGCCGCGTAAATGCAGATCACATCGCTGGCGCGCTGGTTGATAATGGCGTCGACGGCAATCGCGGTCTTGCCCGTCCCGCGGTCGCCGATGATCAGCTCGCGCTGGCCCCTGCCGAGGGGGATCATCGCGTCGACAACAAGCAGTCCGGTCGCAAGGGGCCGCGTAACGAGTGCGCGATCGATGATCGCAGGCGCGGGCTGCTCGACGGGTAAAAGTCGCCCGATGTCGAGCGGTTCGCCGCCGTCGAGCGGAACGCCCAGCGCATCGACGACGCGGCCCAGCAACTCGTCTCCGACTGGGACGCGCGCCACCTCGCCTGTGCCATGGACGATGCTTCCGGCCCGGACTCCAGTCGCGTCACCCAGCAGGACGCATCCGATAACATCCTCGCCGAGATCAATAGCGAGGCCACGGACGCCGCCTTCGAATATCAACAGCTCGTCAAGCTTTGTTTCCGGCAGGCCTTGCACCATGGCCACGCCGTCACCGATCTGCGCCACGCGGCCGACCAGTTCGACCTGCGGTTCGAGGGCGAGGCCGGCGATTCTTTGGCGGCTCCGGTCGATCCAATCATTCAGATCTTCAGTGAGCGTCGCCATGAGCCTCGATCTCCGAACGCAGGGACGCCAAGGCGCTCTGCCATGAAAAGCGCAGAATAGCGGTCGGAAAATGTAGTTCGGCTCCCGCTACCAGATCCGGGTCCACGGCGAAGGTAATCGGAACGCCCTCACCCAAGGCGCCGCGAAGCCGCGTGCGCCATGCCTCGGCGGTCTGAGGCGGAAGCGGCGTCGCAGTCACGACCGCGAGGGTTGCGCCGTCCGTAAACTGTCTGACAAGCGAATCAATCTCAGTCCCGGGGAGGGCCTTCAGATGTTGTTCTATCTGCTCGATCCACGCTTCCGCGCGAAGCTGTACTGGCACGTCGGCAAGCAGCCGTCGCGCAAACTCGGCGCCGAGGTCAAGAGCGCTACGCCGAAGCTCGGAGAGCGCGCGTTCGCGCTCCTTTGCGAGCGACCTGCGCGCCGTTTCCACGAGCGCCAGCGCCTCTCGCTCGGCCTGCGCGCGGCGGGCCTCCGCGGCTTCCAGCGACTGCGCCGCGGCGGCCTTGAGCGCGGTTTCGCGCTCCGCCGCGATGCCGGCGCGCTCCGCATCAACCCTGGCGAGTTCAGCCTTCGACTTGTCTTCGAAGGCTTTGGCGGCGTCATATTCTTTTTGGAGGGCGGCTTTGCGCTCGTCGATCAAGCGAAGGACCGGCTTGTAAAGAAAGCGGTGCAGCAGCCAGACGAGGACCGCGAAATTGATTGTCTGGAGCGCCAGGGTCCACCAATCGAAGCGCATGGTCAGCGCACGTATGGGTTGGCGAAAAGCAGCAGCAGCGCCACGACAAGGCAATAGATCGCCATCGTTTCGATCATCGCCAGACCGACAAAGAGCGTGCGCGAGATGGTTCCCCCCGCCTCGGGCTGCCGGGCGATGGCGTCCATCGCGGCGGCGACCGAACGGCCCTCGGCCAGCGCCGGTCCGATCGATCCGACCGAAACGGCGATTGTCGCCCCAATGATGCTGATAATCTTTGGATCCATAATGCTTCCCTGATCCATGATGCTTCCTTTACGCTGTTCTTGCGGCGCCAACCGCGGCGCCGATGAAGACAGTTGCGAGCACGGTGAAGATGTAGGCCTGCACGAGACCCACCAGGATTTCGAGAGCCATGAGCGGGATGGGAACGAAGAGGCCGGCGAGGCCCACCACGAGGGCGATGACGAACTCGCCGCTCATGACGTTGCCGAAAAGGCGGACCATCAGGGAGAAGGTCCGCGTCACCTCGGAGATGATGTTGAGCGGCAGCATGATGAGCTTTGGCTCGGCCAAACTGGCGAGGTAGCCGCCGAGGCCTCTTGCGCGCACGCCGAAATAATGAACCGAGAAGAAGACGATGAGCGCAAGAGCTGCAGGCGTTTCAATCTTGGCGGTGGGGGCCTCGACGCCAGGCAAGACGCCGGAAAGATTGGCCGTTACGAGGAAAATAAACAGGGTGCCGAGCAAGGGAAGATACGGCCGCGCATCTTTGCGGATGACATCCTCGATCTGTTGTGCAATGCCGGCGACGAGAAGCTCGAGCACGATCTGGAGGCGCTCGGGACGCAACGCCAACCGGCGGGTCGCCAGTCGGCACGCCACGGCGAGGACAAGCATGATTCCCCAGGTCGTCACTACAGGCCGGGTGATCGCGACCGGACCGAGATGAAAGAGAACGGTGCTGGCGAGCGGGGATGGCTGCATCATGCGGCGCGCCTTTGGACGCGCAAGGTCACAATTCGGGCGACGAGAAAGCCGGCGAAGGTCGCGAGCAGGGCCGCGACGCCGAGCTTGGCCGCCAGAACGAAAATTATGATCGCGGCACCGGTGCGGCCAAGCGTCAGCGCCAAGGCGGCGAACCATCGTCGCCGCGCGACATAAAGCGACACGGTTCGTCGCAAAGCCGCAAAATACGCCAATCCGAATGCGAAGCCGATCGCGCCCATCGCCACGGCTGGAAAAAAAATCGGGATGAACGTTTCAGGCGTCATTCGCTCTGCATCCTCTTCCAGGCCAGTGTGCACCCGAGGGCAAGACCCGCCATGAGCAGGCCCAAGGTCCAGAAGATCCCCATCTCGAAGCGCCGGTCGAGCCAGCGGCCGACGAAAATGCCGATCAGAGTCGGCGTTACGATGGTCCAGCCGAGCGCACCGATCATCGCGAGGTTCTGGCCGATCGAGCGCTCCCCTTCGCGCCGCCAGCGTGCGCGCCGCTGCTGCCGCGTCCTCACGGCTTCATCGAGCGGCTCGTGTTTGTCGGGCGGCTGCGTCATTGCTCGATGCCATCGCGTTGCATGGCGCCTGGCCCGCCGGGAATGATCGGAGGGCGGTCCGACCTAAGAAAGCGGCAGATTTGCCGGATCGCCGCGAGGTAAAGTCGCTGCGCATCGGTGCGGGCGGTCCGGTCTTCCTCGATTGTGCGGCGGAATGAGACGATTACCTCGGTTTCGAGGCGCTTCAGATCGTCGCTGGCGATGGCCTCGCGCGTCGCAACCGTTATCGCCGCGCCGCCGCGCATTTCGAGCATGCCGCCGCGCACGGCGACGTGGTGCTCAGCCCCGGCCTCATCGCGCCAGCTCACCACGGATATTGAGAGCGCTGTCAGAAAGTCGGCGTGGCCCGGTAATATGCCGAATGCGCCAGTTTCGTCCTCGGCGCGAAGATGCGCGACATCCGGAGCTTCGACGATGATGGCGAGCGGCGTGGTCACGACGAGCCTCATGTCGCCGGCTCCGCCGCCAGCGTTTCCTTGCGGCGCGCTTCGTCGAGATCGCCGATCATGTAAAGGGAGCTCTCCGCCCAGTCATCGGCTTCGCCATCCAGAATCGCGCGGCATCCCGCGAGCGTTGCGTCGATCTCGACGGCGCGGCCGGCCTTGCCGGTGAAAGCCTCCGTGACCATGAAGGGTTGCGTGAGGAAGCGCATGAGGCGGCGCGCTCGCTTGACGACAGTGCGATCCGCAGCGCTAAGCTCCTCAATGCCGAGCAGCGCAATGATCTCCTGAAGCTCGCGGTAGTGGGCGATGGCCTTGCGAACATCTTGCGCGATTCGGTAATGCGCTTTGCCGACGAGGCGCGGGTCGAGCAGGCTCGAAGTCGAGGCGAGCGGGTCGACCGCCGGATACATACCCTCGCTGGCCATGTCGCGCGACAGGACGATCGACGAATCGAGGTGGCTGAAAATCTCGGCTACCGCCGGGTCGGTAAAATCGTCGGCCGGAACGTAAACCGCCTGAATTGAGGTGATGGCGGCGCCGGCGACGGAGGCGATCCGCTCCTCCAGCTCAGCGATCTCGCTCGCAAGCGTGGGCTGGTAGCCGACGCGCGAAGGCAACCGGCCCAGCAATCCCGATACTTCGCCGCCAGCCTGAACCATTCGGTAAACATTGTCGATGAGCAGCAGCACATTTTCGTGCGCCGTATCCCGAAAGTACTCGGCGATTGCGAGAGCCGTCAAACCTGTGCGCCAGCGCGCTCCGGGCGGCTCATTCATCTGTCCGAACACCAGCGCTGTGCGCGCCAGGACGCCGGACGATTTGAGTTCGAGAAGCAGTTCATGCCCTTCGCGCGAACGCTCGCCGATTCCGGCGAAGACCGAGATGCCCGATTGCCGTTCGACCGTGGTGCGGATCAGCTCCGTGATGAGCACTGTCTTGCCGACGCCTGCGCCGCCGAACATGGCTGCTTTGCCGCCTTTTATTAACGGGGCGAGAAGGTCGATGACCTTGATGCCGGTATGGAAAATCTCAAGCGTCGCGCTCAGGCGATCGATCGCGGGGGCTGGCGCGTGAATAGGCCGGCGCTCGACATCGGGCGGGAGCTGCGGCCCGCGATCGGCGGGTTCGCCGATGGCGTTGAGGAGCCGCCCGAGCACGGCGTCGCCGACAGGCACGCAAATCGGGACGCCGGTGGCGCGCGCCAACGCGCCGCGCCTCAATCCGGCAGTGGTTTCGAGCGCCACAGCGCGCACGGATACGGGATCGAGGTGCTGGCACACCTCTGCGACGAGCAGGCGGCCTTCGCCGCATTCGATGGCGATCCCGTCATTGAGCTCCGGTAAAGCCCCGGCCCGAAACCTCACGTCTAAGACGGATCCGTGGATGGCGGTGACTTGCCCCGAGGCCTTTCCGTCGCCGGCGTCGCCGGGTTCCGCCATCAGGCGGCTCCGCTTTCCGCGTCGGCGATCAGCTCTTTCGCGGCGGTCAATTTGGAAAAGCCAAACAGCCGGAGTTCACCATGAAGGAAAGTTTTGAACATGCTAACCAAAGCGCGCATCCAAAGCATGCCGGCGACCACGGCGATGTGGCAAAATCGCGCCAGCGCCTGATCCCGAGCCTACTATCATCCTACGAGGATTTTAGATCAAACCCGTGAACGTCTTCCCGGTGACATGAAGCGTCGGCGACGAAGGCTGACGACGTCCCAATCCGCGTGAAATTCGGGCAAATTTCCGCTCGCCGAAAGCGATCGCGTCGTTCTCGCTCATGCGATCAAATCTGCGAGATTAGCTGAGCCTGGGGGCGCCCAACGCGCCCGCCTTCGTGGCGACAGGTTCGACTGCGAACTGGCGATGAATGGCCTTCATCTCATCGAGCGTCGACTAGAGCACAATGATTTTGGATCGAATCGCTCCAGAATCATGAACGTGGTCGATTCTGGGAGTGTAGAGCGGGTGCGGGCGGAAAAGGGGACGTTCGTCAGTTTGGATGGCGTCTACGATTGCCGGAGGAACCGGAAAGCCATTTTCAATCGCGGGATGATTCCCAATATCAACGCGAACCCTCGCGGTAGACAAACCACCAAGCGAGGCCGCAAGCCGCTGTTCAATTCAGCCATTTTCAAAGAGCGGTTCAATACCATTGAGCGAGTATTCGGCTGGGAAGATAAATTTCGCCGCTTGCTGCTCCGCTTTGATCGCCTCAGCCAGTTGCACTACGCTTTCAAATCCTTGGCCTATACGATGATCAACATTCGGCATTTCTGCCAGCCTTGATCGTACAGGCGATGGGTTTCATGATGGTCACACTGCACCAGGATTTGGCGCGTCCGTTCAACAGTGAAATGTATGTTCGCTGCGCAAAATATTTTCAAAGGACCTTCGTAGCGTTACGCTTTCTCGTGTTCACTCGCTCAATCGACGTTTCCAAATCGCTGGAAGAAGAAACCCGCAACCAGGAGTAAGTGTTTTGCATCCGCATGAGCGTATCCATCGAGACGCCGAATGTCTTCTCGATGCGAAGCGCCATCTCCGGCGACAAGTGCGCGCGCTCATTCAGTAGCGCCGACAGCGCGGGGCGCGTCACTCCGAGCACCTGCGCGCCTTCTGTCACGGACAAGCCGAGAGCCTCGATGATCTCGCTCTTCACGAAGCCGCCGGGATGGACGGGTTCCTTCAGCCGGACGCTTTCCTCGGTGGCCATTGGAACCTCGCGATGCATGGGAATGCGCGCAATGCAGCCAGTTTATAGGGAAGAATGTAGCCTGTAACGCTACGCTGTCAGGCGATTTCCTCGGAAAGCCCTGCCGCCAGAGGCGGTTTTTTCCGTTCGGCGCTTAGGCCGGAGGCGCCGGCGTTACGTTGGCGCGGAGCCAGCCGGCCAATCGCCCAAACTCGAATGTGCCGGTCTCATAAAGACCGCTGATGAAACCATAGGTCGCGTCGGCGTCCGCCGTAATGCGCGCGCCGTTGATGGCGAGAAAGGTGTAGGTGACGGCAAAGGCCGTACGCTTGTTGCCGTCAATGAACGGATGATTCTGGGCAAGGCTTTCCCAAAGCGCTGCGGCTTCCTCGATCAGATCGGCGTAATAGCCGGTCTGCGGACGGTACAGGGCCGCTTCCAGCAGGCCGCGATCGCGTACGCCGGCAGAGCCGCCGTAGCGGTCAATCTGGTCGTCATGAATGGCAAGGACTTCAACAACGGTCAGATAGTCCGTCATTCAGCCAGCTTCTTGTAAAGCGTCCCGAACTTCTCATGGCTCGCCTGATAGGCGGCCATGACATTGGCGCGGGGCTTACCCTGCTTCCGCTTTTCGATCAGATCGGCCAAGGCTTCATCGACCAGCGCCTGAAGCTGCCGACCCTCGCTCTGCGCAAGATTGCGGACCGTGGACAGAATCTCCGAATTCACCTGGGTTGCGAACTTCTCGCGGGCTTGGGATGCCATGGCATACCTCCATTTTTTCCGTTTTTAGCATTTCATGAAATATCATGAAATGTCAAGAAGGCGAGAATGGACTGCTTCTGGCGGCAAGCCCGCTGCCCTGTCTAATGCCGACTTTCGTTGCTTGGCTCAGGTCCGGGTCGTAGACCGCAATCGTCGCCATTGGCCACCGACGCAATCC
Source organism: Methylocella sp. (assembly GCA_052146775.1). Classification (GTDB taxonomy): domain Bacteria; phylum Pseudomonadota; class Alphaproteobacteria; order Rhizobiales; family Beijerinckiaceae; genus Methylocapsa. The sequence continues at coordinate 10,893 of JBKQMI010000042.1, forward strand.
CTTCCGAGCTTTCTTGCGCAGGCGCTTCAGGAACCGATCCTCCAACATATGGTCCTCTCAGCGACCGTTTGGGGGTGGCAAAGGCTCCCATTCTACCTGGCGCCTTTCAACCGCGGACAGATGTTCATATTCCATCATGGAACATCGCCCTTCGGAGACATCATCGTCTTTTCGCCGCGGCGCCGGCGCGCGTTTCTTGCGCTTTCGCCGGCTTCGTCGATTGGGCCAGTTTCGCCGGTTTGGCTCCGCCGGTTTTCGAGGGCGAAAACTTGCCCGGGGGCGAAGGCTTCGCTGGCGCCGGCGAAGCAGCCTTGGTTTCGGTTTTTCGAGGCGGGCGAACCGGCTGCGTCGCAGCCGGCTTCGTCAATTGGGCGGGCTTCGCCGGCTTGGCGCCGCCGCCCTTCGAGCGGGAAATTGTGGCCGGAGGCGAAGGCTTCGCCGAGGCCTTGGTTTTGATTTCGGGTTTGGGCGACGGGGCTGCCGCAGCCAGCTCGATGCCGAAGATATCCGAAAGATCGCCGGCGTCGAGGCGCGCTCCAGAGCCGCTGCGCGCCGCCGGCAAGGCCGCGTCGAGAGTGGCGAAGATCTCGCTGGCGTCGACCGCGCGCAGGCGAAACAGCAATTCGGGCTCGGCGTCGAGCCGCGCGCCGGCGCCATAGAGCGCCGCCGCGACATGTTTGCACACCGAGGCGCTATCGGGGCAGCTGCAGGAAAACTTGATGTCGGCCGGCTTCGGAAACAGGCCGTCGCCCTGCCGGCAGACGCGGTCCATGACCGCTTTCGACAAGCGGCCCCGAAGGAGTTCGACCAGGGAGTCGACGTGGCCCGCGCAATCGGAGCAGATAGATTTCCAGGCCCCGACCGGCAACGCCTTGATCGTAATCAGGATCGAATAGATCTCCGAGCCGATCACTTTCGCCCGGACCTCGCGCGGGCCGATCGAGAGATCGATCACCGAGCCGTTGCGGACGTAGGTGCGTCCGCGCGGCAGGCGATTGGCGTAATCCTGGTAGCTCTCGAGATTGTCGCACCAGGCCTTGCCCCAGAAACTCGCCGCGATCTTGCGCCCTTCGATGACGACCGGCGCGACCGGCTCGCCGGCTTTCTTCAGCCGCGCGATTTCGAGCAAAGCCTTGCGCCGGCGCTCGGCGACCGGCACATAGGGCGCCCAGCCGCCGTAATAGCCAAAGGCCATGGGGCTCACTCCTTCATCGCGGCGTCGAGATCGAGGGCGACCAACCGCAGGATCTCGTCATTTCCCAGTTCCGTAAGGCTGATTTCGGCCGATCCATCCAGCAATTCATTCGAGAGGCCGCGCTTCGACTCGATCAAGGCGTCGATCTTCTCCTCGACCGTGCCGCGACAGACGAATTTGTGGACGAGGACGTTTTGCTTTTGACCAATGCGGAAGGCGCGGTCGGTCGCCTGATTCTCCACCGCGGGGTTCCACCAGCGGTCGAAATGCACGACATGCGACGCCGCCGTCAGGTTAAGGCCTGAGCCGCCGGCCTTCAGCGACAGAACAAAGAAAGGGACCTTCTCGTCCTCCTGGAAGTCGCGGACCAGCGTCTTGCGCTTGCGCACCTGCGTCTCGCCATGCAGGGTCAGGCCGGGCCGCCCGAAAATGCCGGCGAGAAAGTGGGCGAGGGGGTCGATCACCTCGCGGAACTGGGTGAAGACCAGCATCTTTTGCTGACGCGCCGCGATCACCTCGGCGATGTCGCGCAGTCGCGCCCATTTGCCGCTGTCCTCTTCCCGCCAGGCCTGGTCGCCGAGCCATTGCGAGGGATGGTTGCAGATCTGCTTCAGCCGCATCAACGAGGCCAGCACCAGTCCCTTGCGGGCGATGCCGTCCGCACTGTCGAGATCGTCGGCGAGGCTCTCCACGGCCTGCGCATAAAGCGCCGCCTGCTTGCGGCTCAATTGGCAATGCGCCTTGACCTCGGTCTTGTCGGGCAGATCGGCGATGATCGACCGGTCTGTCTTCATGCGCCGCAGAATGTAGGGGGCCACCAGCTGGCGCAGCGGACCATAGGGATTGTGTTCGCGCGCGGCGAGATTTTTAGCGTAGCGCTTGAATTGCCTGGCCGTGCCGAGCAGGCCCGGATTGAGAAAGTCAAAGATCGACCACAAATCGCCCAGATGATTTTCGACCGGCGTGCCGGTGAGCGCGATCCTGGCGCGCGCCTTCAAGGCTTTCGCCGCGCGGGTCTGCTTGGCGGCGGCGTTCTTGATCGCCTGCGCCTCGTCGAGAACGACGAAACGCCAAGCGATGTCCTTCAGCGATGCGATGCGCAGCAACGATCCGTAACTCGTGATGACGAGATCGAGGCTTTCCGCGCGGTCTTGGGAAAAATGCTGCAAGTCCTCGGGCTTCATGACGGAGGGATGAACGATCGCGAAGGCGAGGCTTGGCGCGAATTTTTCAATCTCGCCCGCCCAATTGGCAAGCAGCGAAGCGGGCGCGACCAGCAGGCTCGGGCGCGCAGCTGCATCGGCGCCGCCGCGGCGCTTCGCAAAGAGCAGCAGCGCAAGGACCTGGATGGTCTTGCCGAGACCCATGTCGTCGGCGAGGCAGGCGCCGAGCCCGAGGCCGGAGACGAGGCGCAGCCAGGCGACGCCTGCCTGTTGATAGGGCCGCAAAGCGCCCTTCAACGCCGTGCCTGGATCTCCCCCCGCGGCGCCGGGCGCCCGCAAGGCTTGCAACGTCTCGGCCAGCCATGGCCCGGCGGCGATTTCCGCCCAGCCGGCGCTGGCGTCTTCCGTTTCTCCTTCGGTCAAGGGCGCGCCGGCGAGCAACCGCATCGCCTCGGCGAAACTCACCCCTTCGCGCGCGGCCAGGGATTCGGCGTCGCGAAACTGCGTCATCGCCTGTTCGAGCCGGGCGCGATCGACCTCGACCCACTGGCCGCGCAGGAGCGCCAGCCCGTCCGTTCCGGCGAGCAGTGAGCGGACTTCTTCCTCCGTCAGCGGTTCGCCGTCGAGCGTCGCCTCGACCCTGAAATCGAGCAGCCCGTCGAGACCGAGGACTGAGGGCTCGCGGCGGCCGATCGTCGCCGTCGCCTTGGGGCGCGGCGGCCTTCCGGCGCGCCAGGCCGGCGGCATCCGCAAAATCACCCCGGCTGCCTCGAGGTCGGGCGCGGTCCGAATGACCGCGAGCGCCTCTTGCGGTCTCCACCGCAGCGGGTGGAAGATCTCGCCCTCATCGACCATCCGCTTCAGCCAATCGCATTTTTCCGCAGCGCGCTGAACCGGCTGGAGCAAAGACAGCAGCTCAGCTTTGTTCTTCGCCCCGGCGTATTGGCGCAGCGCCTCGCCCAAGGGCAAATGCTGAGCCTTGGCGGCGGCCGAGAGGCCCGTCGTGTAGGTCGCCATGAAGGCGAAGGGGAAGTCCGGGTCGCGGCGGTTTTCCGCCAGATTGAAATGAACCCTGCCGACGAGGGTCCAGGCCGGATTGCATTGGGCCAGAAAACTCCGCAAATCCGTTCCGGCCGCCGAAAAGGCGTGGGCGAACGCGGCGTCCAACGCCCGCCACAGGCCGCGAAGATTTTCAGGCCCGAGATATTCGGCGCCGGCCATCATGGGCGCCGTCAAGGCGAGGGAGGCAAGCTCCGCCGGCGCCGGCGGCTCGATCCTGGCCGTCATGGCGTCGCCAACCGGCTCGTCCAATTCCCCGGGCCGGCGGCGGAGCGCCGTCACGAAGCGCGCGGCGAAATCGCGCCACCAGACGAAAACCGGCGGCAGAGCCTTGCCGGCTTCAAAGGCGCCGAGGCGCCAGAGTCCCTCCCCGCTTCCCTTTTCAAAGGCTTCGCGCAGACGCGGCGCAATTCTGGCGTCGAGGTCCGGTGCGTCGCCGCCATCCTCGAAGACAAGCTCGCCATGCGGGGTCAACCGCAACGTCGCGCCAATACGGCCCGGATCTGACGCTGGCGCGCCGGCGTCGATGACGTCCTCTCGATCGCGCGGGAAAAATGCCGTCATGCGGTTGATCCGAGACCGTTCGATCCAAGAGTTGGCCGGCTCGCTTAAGTCGGCTTTTCGTTGGTCGCGCGATCATCGGCGGTCGTCGGCCGCCACGCAAGATGGGGCAAGGCGCTTGTCAACATGAGCGCGCAGGACGGCGGGTGATTTGCGAGGGTCATCGGCGCGGCGCGGGGATCGTGATGATCGATGGCCCGGACCTGGGACCGGACAAGCGGATCGGCGCGAAAGATCGTCACAAGATGCCCCAGGCCCGATAGCGGCCGCGCCCGGTCATTTCGCGCAGGCCGAGCACGCCGACCATGTCCTGCGCCGCGCGCGGCGTCACGTGAAGTTCGGCGGCGATCATGCTGGCCGAGGCGACCGGCCGTGCGAGGATGTACTCCACCAGAGCGGGCAACCGGGAGGAGGAGCGGCGGCCCTTGAGCCTGCCCTCCAGGCGCCGCCGCGCGAGCAGCCAGCGATCGTGCTCCGCCATCCCCGCCTCCGCCCCGGCCGCGATCGCCTTCAAAAAGGCGGCGAGCCGGGTCGTCCGGTCCCGCGACCGCCGCTTTTCGCGGGGCGCGAGGCGCAGCGCCGAATTCACGCACGCCAGATGCGACCGCGTCTTGCGCCGCGCCCGCAGCGTCGCCGCGACGAGCAGAGCGCCGAGCCTGGCCTGGCGCTCGAGCGGCGGGTTTTGTTCCCAGGCATCCCACAGGATCGCCGCGGCCAGCAGCGGCGGTTCGGCCGGCGACGCGGCGGCGGCGCGCCGCCAGGCCTCGATCCTGTCGCCCTCCGCCCGATCGGGATCATAGATGAGCGGATCGCGCGGGCCCCTTCCCCGGGCGGCGTCACGGCTGAGGATTTTGGCGCTGCGGTCGATCGCGCGATCCAGCGCGGCGAGCTCGCCGGCGAGCGGATCGGCGTTGCCTGACAATTTCAGTGCTTCATCGTCGCTGCGATCCCCCTGCCCTGCCTGGGTCGCCTCTTCCGTCCCGGCTTCGCCAGCGCCGCGCAAGATTTCGAGGCCGTCTTGGCTCAAGGCCCAGTCCGGCGCGGCCCCCGCGATCTGCCGGCGCGCGCGCAGCACGGCCTGGGCTCTCGTCACCTCATGTGTCGGCGCCCTTATGTCCATGCGGGCGTCGTGCAGAACGAGGTCTTCGAGCAGGACGAGTTCGCCGGCGAGCCAGAGGCTGGCGCAGGCGTCCTGGAAATGCGTCCGGCTGACGAAACCCTCCTGGATCGGGCTCGCCCGGACGCGCTCGTCGAGCCGGGCCAGCGCGTCCTCGGCGGCGGCGAGCGGCGTTTTGAGCGCATCCAGCAAGCGCCCCTCCGCGCCAAGGACCGGCCGCGGCATCGGCGGGGCTCACGCGAGCAGCGCGGCGACGTCGATTTCTA
>JBKQMI010000043.1:0-4109 GCA_052146775.1 Methylocella sp.
GTCCGCGGTCAGGGGGATCACGACCATCCGCGACCGCGTGATATTCGGAAACAGCCGCGTTCAGGGCCGATGGGGTTAGAAAGAGCGGCAAATCCTCATAGTTCAAGGCGTTCTTGCGTGTCTCATAATTTTTGACTTTTCGCTCACGGCGTCCCGTCTTGCATTCGTCATTTATATCCATTATTCTGGATGTATGGATGAAATAGAGACCATCGCGGCCTTCGCGGCGCTCGCCCAAACCACGCGGCTGGACACGTTCCGCCTGCTGGTGGCGCGCGAGCCCGCGGGCGTTCCGGCGGGCGAATTGGCGCGGCTGATGGCCGTGCCGCAAAACACCATGTCGGCGCATCTCAGCGTTCTTTCGCGCTGCGGTCTCGTGAGCGGCGAGCGTCGCGGCCGCTCGATCATCTACCGCGCCAATCTCGCGCGCCTGCGCGAACTGGTGTCGTTTCTGCTCAAGGATTGCTGCGGCGGGCGTCCCGACGTTTGCGCGCCGTTGATCGCCGAAATCTCGCCCTGTTGCGCCAACGCGGAGGAGCAAGACCATGACCGATAAAAAATACAATGTGCTGTTCCTGTGCACCGGCAATTCGGCGCGTTCGATCATGGCCGAGAGCATATTGCGCAAGGAAGGCGGCGATCGCTTCAACGCCTTTTCGGCGGGGAGCCATCCCAAGGGCGCGGTCAATCCGCTCGCGATCAAGGTTCTCGAAAGCTTCGGCTATCCGACTGACGGAATGCGCTCGAAACCTTGGGACGAGTTCAGCGGCGAGGGCGCGCCCAAACTCGATTTCGTCTTCACCGTTTGCGACAACGCGGCCGGCGAAGTCTGCCCGGTTTGGCCGGGCCAGCCGATGACGGCGCATTGGGGCATCGAAGACCCCGCCGCCGTCGAGGGAACCGCCTTGGAGAAGGAGCGCGCCTTCGTGCTCGCCCACCGCTATTTGCGCAACCGCATCCTGATCTTCAACGCGCTGCCGATCAAGAGTCTCGACAAACTGGCGCTCAGCGCCAAGCTGCGGGAAATCGGCGAAACCGAGGGCGCGTCCCTTGGCGCGAAGGCTCACGCATGAGCGCCGCCCTCGACATTACCATCTACCACAATCCGGCTTGCGGCACCTCGCGCAACACGCTGGGCCTCATCCGCAATTGCGGCGCCCGGCCACGCATCATCGAATATCTGAAGACGCCGCCGAGCCGGGCCGAACTGGCGAGCCTGATCGAACGCATGGGGATTTCCGCGCGCGATCTGCTGCGTAAAAAGGGAACGCCCTACGACGAGTTGAAGTTGGACGATCCCGCGCTGACGGACGATCAATTGATCGACGCGATGATGGCGCATCCGATCCTCATCAATCGCCCGATTGTCGTGACGCCCAACGGCGTCAGACTGTGCCGGCCGTCCGAGGCGGTTCTCGACATTCTGCCGCTGCCTCAGCAAGGCGAATTCCGCAAGGAAGATGGAGAGCTTGTCGTCGACGCGGCGGGCCGGAGAGTCGTCGCGGCATGAGCGGCGAGTCGCCGAACAAACGGCTTAGCCACATAAGGTTCTTTCAACAGGAGAAGTTCCGATGAAGCCTGCAATGCCCGCCGCCGCCTTTGCCGTGAATATGCTGGCGGCGTCCGCCGCGTTCGCTCTCGACGCGGCTCTTCCCGCCTATCAGCCCGTCAACGGAATTTCGGGCGAATTCAAATCGGTCGGGTCCGATACGTTGAACAATGAAATGGAATTATGGGCCAAGGGATTTAAGGAGCGCTACCCGAATGTGAAGATCGAGATCGAGGGCAGGGGCTCGGCGACGGCGCCGGCCGCGCTGCTCGAAGTCGTTTCGCAATTCGGGCCGATGTCGCGTCCGATGACGGCGGCCGAGAGCGGCGCGTTCGAAAAGAAATATGGCTACAAGGTGTCGAGCTTTCGCGTCGCGGTCGACGCGCTCGCGGTTTACGTCAATAAGGACAATCCCGTCCAGTGTTTGACGATGGAGCAGGTGGACCGGATTTTCTCGTCGACGCGCAAGGGCAGCGGCGGCAAAAGCATCGACACATGGGGCGATGTTGGCTTGACGGGCGACTGGGCGTCGAAGCCGATTTCGATTTACGGCCGCAACACCATCTCCGGCACATATGAGTTTTTCCGGCAGACCGCTTTATTCGGCGGCGACTATAAGCCGGAGGTTAAGTCGCAAGTCGGTTCGGAGGCGGTTGTCGAGGGCGTCGCGGGCGACAAATTCGCGATTGGATATTCCGGTCTCGGCTACAAGACAAATGGCGTCCGCGCTGTTCCGCTCTCTATGTTTTTCGGCGGAAAATGCTACGACACTTCCATTGAATCCGTGCTTGCCGGAAAATACCCGCTCGCGCGTTATCTCTACATCTACGTGAACAAAAAGCCCGGCGAAGCGCTCGACGCGCCGCGCGCCGAGTTCATCAAATATATTGTGTCCAGGGACGGCCAGACGCAGACGGAAAAAGGCGGCTATTACCCGATCACCGAGGAAATCCGCGCGGCCGAATTGCAGAACCTGGGGCTCTCAAACGCGGCGAAATGATCGGCTCGCGACGCCTCGTCCATCGCCAGAACCAACAACGAGAAAATCAAAACATGAAACGACTTCATATCCACGTCGCCGTCGACGATCTCGCGCATTCCGTCAGCTTCTACAACGCGCTGTTCGCCGCCGAGCCGAATGTCTTAAAGCCCGACTATGCGAAATGGATGCTCGACGATCCCCGCGTCAATTTCGCGATTTCGAAGCGCGGGGCGAACAGCGGATTGCAGCACCTCGGCATTCAGGTCGAAACGGAGAATGAGCTGAGCGAAGTGTACGAACGTCTCCAACATGCGGGACGGCCGGTGATCGAGGAAGGCGAGACCACCTGCTGCTACGCGGACTCGCGAAAATCCTGGATCACCGATCCGCAGGGGCTGTGGTGGGAGACCTTTCTCACTTCGGGCGAAAGCACGGTCTATGGCGGCGATCCGGTGCTGGGCGCCGCGCCGGCGCAGGCGTCGCCCTGTTGCACGCCGAAGACGCCGCAAGGCGAGTGTTGCCCAACCAAGCCGGAGCTTCCCGCCGCAGCCGCTTGTGGCGCGACGCACGCCGCGCAACTGGAGAATTGACCATGAGCGAAGCAACGACGACAGCCGACGCCGCGACGGCGAAAGCGCCCGCCATGAATCTATTCGAACGCTATCTCACTCTGTGGGTCGCGCTCTGCATCGTCGCCGGAATCGGCCTCGGGCAGGCGATCCCCGCCGTGTTCCACGCGATTGGCGCGGCGACGGTGGCGGAAGTCAATTTGCCGGTCGCCGTGCTGATCTGGCTGATGATCATTCCGATGCTGCTCAAGATCGACCTCGCGGCGCTAAGGGAAGTGAGTAAGCATTGGCGTGGCGTCGCCGTGACGGTCGGCGTCAACTGGCTGGTGAAGCCTTTCTCGATGGCGCTGCTCGGCTGGCTGTTCATCGCGCATCTTTTCCGGCCGTTCCTGCCCGCCGATCAAATCGACGCCTATATCGCCGGTCTGATCCTGCTGGCGGCGGCTCCTTGCACGGCGATGGTGTTTGTCTGGTCGAACCTCGTCGAGGGCGAGCCGCATTTCACGCTGTCGCAAGTCGCGCTCAACGACTCCATCATGATCGTGGCCTTCGCGCCAATCGTCGCGCTGCTGCTGGGCCTTTCCTCGATCGTCGTGCCGTGGAACACGCTACTGCTGTCGGTCGCGCTTTACATCGCCCTGCCGGTGATCGCCGCGCAGCTTTGGCGGCGCGCGCTGCTGGCGCAAGGCGGGCAAGCGGCGCTCGGCCGAACGCTTCGCGCCTTGAATCCGCTGTCGCTTTCGGCGCTGCTGCTGACGCTGGTGCTGCTGTTCGGCCTGCAGGGCGAACAAATCATCCGTCAGCCGCTCGTCATCGGCCTGCTGGCGGTTCCGATCCTGATACAGGTGTATTTCAACGCGGGGCTGGCCTATCTGCTCAATCGCCGGCTTGGCGTCGAATGGTGCGTCGCCGGGCCTTCGGCGCTGATCGGGGCGAGCAATTTCTTCGAATTGGCGGTCGCGACGGCGATCGCGCTGTTCGGATTCCAATCCGGCGCGGCGCTGGCGAC
>JBKQMI010000044.1:0-17154 GCA_052146775.1 Methylocella sp.
GCGAAGGCGTCGAGCAGCGAGGCCAACCCGGTGTCGAACAATTCGCTGAGCGCCAGGACATGGATGATCATGGCGAGAATGATAATGATATTGGCAGTCTTGCCAAGCTACAAAGCGGTGGTTTTGATTTAGAAAGCACGTGTTGCGTCAACCGCCAAAAATGCGAGGGTAAATGGTCAAGTTAGCATTGTTTGTTCGTCTGAAAGCCAAACCAGGCAAAGCGGACGCGTTGCAGAAGTTTCTCGAAAGCGGCCTCGAACTGGCCAATGCTGAAACCGAAACCCCGGTCTGGTTCGCCTTGCGTTTCGACGCGCAAACCTTCGGTATTTTCGACGCTTTTGCTGGCGAGCATGGGCGCGAGGCTCACCTCAACGGACCTATCGCAGCCGCTTTGATGGCGCACGCCGGTGAATTGCTGGCGGAGCCGCCAAGCATCGAGAAAGTGGATCTGCTCGCCGTCAAACTTCCCGCCTAACTCGGCGGTCATTGAGACAAAGAGCGGGGTGCGGAAAAACGGAGGCCGGTTTCCTCATCCCGCTCTGAATGCGCGATCTAACGACCCTCGTCGCCGAGCAGGCGGTCGAGGATGCTCTCCTCAAGCTGCGCCAGTTCGGCGGAGCCGCGCCGGCGCGGGCGCGGCGGATCGACGGAAAGGTCGAGCGTGACGCGGCCGGCCTCGATCATGAGGACGCGATCGGCTAGCGTCAGCGCCTCCATCACGTCCTGGGTGACGAGAATGGCGGTGAAGCGGTCGCGTAGCCAGATCCCTTCCAGAAGGCGCTGCATGTCGATACGGGGCAGCGCGTCGAGCGCGCCGAGCGGTTCGTCGAGCGCCAGCAGGCGCGGTCGGCTGACCAGAGCGCGGGCCAAAGCCACGCGCTGTCTCTGGCCGCCGGACAGCACGGAGGGCCACTCGGCCGCCCGCGCGGCGAGGCCGACCGCGTCCAGCGCCTCGATCACGCGCTGGCGGGTCTGTGGCGAACTCTCGACCGCGCCGAGACCGATTTCGACATTCGCCGTGATGCGCGCCCAAGGTAGCAGGCGCGGCTCCTGAAACATCACCCGCACAAGCGCATGGGACGATCGCGCCGCATGATTGCCGCCAAAGCGCAGGCGCCCCTCGGTCTGTTCGTCGAGCTCGGCGATCAGGCGCAGAAGCGTGCTCTTGCCATAGCCGCTGCGCCCGACGATGGCGTCGAATTGGCCGGCGGGCACGTCGAGATCGAGCCCGCGCAGGACCCGGGTCGCGCCAAATGAGCGCGCGAGCCCGCGAATGGTCAGGGATACGCCGGCGTCCGATGGCGCGGCGTCGGCCTCGGGAGCGGGGGCGAGATCGGCGAGCGGCATTCGGCCTCCTCAAGGCTGGCGCTGGGCGGGCTGGAAGGCGGGATGCCAGGCCAACGCAGTCTTTTCGATAAAGCGCGCCGTCGAATCAGCCAGCTTGCCCAGGCCGGCGTAAAGGAGGATCGAGAAGACGACCACGTCGGTCTGCAGGAATTCGCGCGCCTGCATCGCCATATAGCCGATGCGCGATTGCGCGGCGATGGTTTCCGCGACGATGAGGGCCAGCCACATGATGCCGAGCGGATAGCGGAGGCCAACGAGGATCGAGGGCAGCGCGCCGGGGAAGATGACGCGAATGAGCAGGTCGCGGGGCGTGAGGCCATAGCTACGCCCCATCTCGACAAGTTGAGGATCGACATTATGAATGCCATGCAGCGTATTGATATAAATTGGAAAAAATACGCCTAGCGCGACGAGGAACAGCTTTGCGCCCTCGTCGATGCCGAACCACAATATGACGAGCGGAATCAGCGCCAGATGGGGCGACTGCAACGCATAATCTTTAAGTCAATAGATATTGTCGGGTTATTGAGCTGGATGTGGAAGAGCGGGAACAGGCTTTCCACCTGCATCGATATATAAGCTATTGAAATTTAATGTATTTATGACTTTTTGTCGATTCGATCCAAAATCATCGCGATCTGACGCGGGAGGCTTCCTCGCGGGTCAGGCGTCTGGATTACGCAGCGCGGGCGGGGCGCTCGCCAGAGCCTCGGCCGGATCGTCGGAAAACACCCGGTTTCCCTCGATGCGCAGACGTCCCGCCGCAAGGCGTTCGAGCGCGGCCGGATAGATGAGATGCTCCTGTTCGAGCACGCGCGCGGCTAGCGTCTCCGGCGTATCGCCATCCAGCACCGCGACGGCGGCCTGCGCGATGATCGGGCCTTCGTCCATGGCGGGGACGACGAAATGCACGGTGCAGCCGTGGATTTTGACGCCGTCAGCCAGCGCCCGCTCATGCGTGTCGAGGCCGCGATAGGCGGGCAGGAGGGCCGGGTGGATGTTGAGCATCCGGCCCCGCCACTGGCCGATGAACCAGGGCGTCAAAAGCCGCATGAAGCCGGCGAGGCAGATGATCTCGATGCGGTGCAGTTCGAGCAGCGCCTGCATCGAGCGCTCGAACTCCTCCCGCCCGGCGTAGATTTTATGATCCGCCGCGGCGCAGGCGACGCCATTGGCGCGCGCGAAGGCGAGGCCGGCGGCGTCCGGCCGGTTCGACAGGACGAGGGCGATCTCGGCCGGAAAGCTCGGGACCCGCGCGCGCTCGACGAGGGCCTGCATATTGGAGCCGCGCCCCGAAATCAGGACGGCGGTGCGGTTGCGCCGGCAATTGGTCTGCATCGTCAAAGCGCGAGCCGGCCGGCGAAGGTCACGCGCTCGCCCGCCGCCTCGATGATGCGGCCGAGCGCGACCGGCGTCTCGCCCGCCGCCCGCAGGCTGTCGGCGACCGCCTTGGCGTCGCCCGCGCCGACCACCAGCACCATGCCAATCCCGCAATTGAAGGTGCGCAGCATCTCGGCCGCCTTGACGCCGCCCGCGGCGGCGAGCCAGCCAAAGACCGGGGGCAGAGTAATCGCGGAAAGATCGATTTCGGCGGAGACGCCTTGCGGCAGCACGCGCGGAATGTTGTCGGGAAAGCCGCCACCGGTGATATGGGCGAGCGCCTTGATCCCGCCTTCCTTTTTGCCGTCCTGCGCGGCGAGAGCGGTGAGAATGGGCTTCACATAGATGCGGGTCGGCGTCAGCAGGGCTTCCCCCAGCGTCTTTCCCGGCGCGAAAGGCGCAGGCGCGGCATAGTCGAGGCCGCTTTCCGCGACGATTCTGCGGATCAGCGAGAAGCCGTTGGAGTGCGCGCCCGATGAGGGCAGGCCAATGATGGCGTCGCCCGGCGCGACGCCGGCTTTCGGCAGAAGGGCGTCGCGTTCGACGGCGCCGACGGAAAAGCCCGCGAGGTCGTAATCGGCGCCGGCGTAAAGGCCCGGCATCTCCGCGGTCTCGCCGCCGATCAGCGCCGCGCCCGCCTCGACGCAGCCCGCCGCGATGCCCTTGACGACCGCGGCGGCGACATCCCCGACGAGCTTGCCGCTCGCGTAATAGTCGAGAAAGAACAAAGGCTCGGCGCCCTGGACGAGGAGATCGTTGACGCACATGGCGACAAGGTCGATGCCGATCGTGTCGTGGACGCCTGTCTCGATCGCGATTCTGACCTTGGTGCCGACGCCGTCATTTGCGGCGACGAGGATCGGATCAATGAAGCCAGCGGCCTTGAGGTCGAAAAGGCCGCCGAAGCCGCCGATTTCGGCGTCGGCGCCGCGCCGGCGGGTCGCCCGCACGAGCGGCTTGATGGTCTCGACCAGCGCGTTGCCGGCGTCGATGTCGACGCCCGCGTCGGCGTAGGTGAGGGGGATCTTTTTCGTCATCATGGCTCCCGCGCCGCTGGTTGAGGGCTAGCGCCTCCGATCCGGCAAAGCAAGATGCGAAGGCGCCGCGGGCGCGGGGGAATGGAAAGATCGACAGGCTGCCCGCCTGCGAAAACCGGTCGCCGCAAGCAGCGAAAAGACCCCTTCCGTTGGGCGATGGCTCTCTCCCATGTTAGTTTGGCTGAAATGACTCGCAGGGGCGCCTTGAACGCACAAAAACAATGAAAATCTCGCTTTTCGGCAGCCTTCCCAATCTGATTTCGCTCGGGCGCCTGCTGCTGGTCCCCGCGATCATCGCGCTGATCGCCGCCGAGCGCTGGAAGGAGGCCTTTATCTGCTTCATCATCGCCGGCGCATCCGATGCGCTGGATGGTTGGCTCGCGAAAACTTTCGGTCTGCGCACCAAGCTCGGCGCCTATCTCGATCCCCTCGCCGACAAGGCGCTGCTCGTCTCGATCTATGTCGCGCTGGCGATCGTCGGCGCGATCCCGGCGACCATCGCCATCATCGTCGTCGCGCGCGACTTCATGATCGTCGGCGCCTTCATGGTCTCCTGGCTCCTCGACAGGCCGCTTGAGGTCCGGCCGCTCCTCATATCCAAGATCAATACATTGGCGCAAATCACTTTCGCAGCTCTCGTTCTCAGCGTCGAAGCCTTTGGCTTGGCAAAGGGCGCGTGGTTCCAGTTTTCGCTCTATGGGGTCGCAGGCCTCGCGCTCGTCTCGCTCGGCGCCTATTTCAGCCGATGGTTCCGGCATATGAGCGCGTGATGGCGGCTTCGTGTTAGAAGCTGCGCGGCGTCGCGCGGGAATGGCAGGCGCCGCCGAGCCATGGACCAGAAGACGGAGAGGCTTGATGCGGCTCGAATGGCAGATCGGCTTCTGGATCGGCGCGCTGGCGCTGCTGATCCTGCTGTTGTGGCTGTTCAGCGGCGTGCTGCTCCCTTTTGCGGCGGCGATGGCGCTCGCCTATCTGCTCAATCCCGTGGCGGACCGGCTCGAGCGTCTTGGCTTCAACCGGCTTGGAGCCGTGCTGCTCATCATGACAGCCTTCGCCGTCGTCGTCGCCCTGATCGTCGTCTTGATCATGCCGGTGTTCTGGCGCCAACTCGCGAGCTTCCTCGACGCCCTGCCATCCTACGTCGTCAAGATCGAGGACCTTGGCGCGCGCCTCGCCAATGATCATGGCGCGAGCCTTCTGGAGAAGCTCGGCTTCGGCAAGGCGGCGTCCGCGGATCTGCGCAACTCGACGAGCGAACTCGTCAATCAGGCGGCGCAATGGGGCGGGACCTTCGTCAAGTCGATCTGGAGCAGCGGCGCCGCGCTGATCGGCCTCGTCTCGCTTCTAGTGCTGACCCCGGTTATCACATTCTATATGCTGCTCGACTGGGAGAAGATGATCGCGACGGTCGACAGTCTCGTGCCGCTGCGCCATCGCCAGACCGTGCGCGATCTGGCGCGCCAGATCGACGCCGCGATGGCCGGCTTCCTGCGCGGTCAATCCCTCGTCTGTCTCTTTCTCGGCCTCTGGTACGGCGTCGGGCTGTCGCTGATCGGGCTCAATTTCGGACTTTTGATTGGCCTTTCGGCCGGTTTTTTGAGCTTCATTCCCTATGTCGGCTCGCTGACGGCGCTGGTCCTTTCCGCGATCGTCGCCATCGTGCAGGGCTGGCCGGAGTGGCGCCTCCTCGCCATGGCGCTTGGCGTCGTCGGCGCCGGCCAATTTCTTGAAGGCAATGTTCTGTCGCCGAAGCTCGTCGGCGAATCGGTCGGCCTGCACCCGGTCTGGCTCATCTTCGCCCTGCTGGCGTTCGGCTCCCTTTTCGGCTTCACCGGCCTTATCGTCGCGGTGCCGCTCGCCGCCGCCATCGGCGTGATCCTGCGTTTCGCGGTTCTGCGCTACCGCGAAAGCAAGCTCTACACAGAGATCGACGTGTCGGGTTCGAAAACCCTGATCGAGGCGTCGGCCGCGGGCGCCAAGGAGCGCGGCTGAGATGGCGGAGCCGTCCGGCCAAGGGGGCGAGCGCGCGGGCGGGGATCCTTCCTCCGCCCGTCAATTGCCGCTGGATCTGCCCTTCGCGCAAGGCTTGGGCCGGGAGGATTTCTTCGTCTCGGCCTCGAACGAAAAAGCCTATGCGATGATCGAGCGCTGGCCCGCATGGCCGGATCAGGCGCTCATCCTTCTGGGGCCGCCTGGCTCCGGCAAAACCCATCTTGGCGCGATCTGGGCCGCGACTGCGCGGGCCGAAATCCGTCAGGCCGCGTCATTGGAGGGGGCCGACATCGAGGCGCTCGCGCGGGGGCCTCTGCTGCTTGAGGATCTGGAGGCGGCCGGGCGCGCGCAGACGCAGCTCTTTCATCTTATGAATCTGATGCGCGAGCGAGGCGCCTCACTGGTTCTGACAGCAAAACGTCCGCCAGACGCCTGGGGCCTCGACATCGCGGACCTTCTGTCGCGGCTGCGGCTTGCTCCCTGCGTCGAAATCGGCGCGCCGGACGACGCGCTGGTGCGGGCCGTCCTCGTCAAGCTCCTGATCGACCGCCAGCTTGTGGTCGACATCCGCGTCGTCGACGACGCGGCCCTGCGCCTCGACAGGTCGCTCGAAGCCGCGCGCCGGTTCGTCGATGCGCTCGACAAGGAGGCGCTTTCGCGGCAGAGCCGGATCACGCGGCGGATGGCCGTCGGCATCCTGCGCGCGTTGTCGAGCGCGGCGGATGGCGAGGGGCCGGATGCGGACGAGGACGTCTGAACTGCCAGAATCGATCATGATGATTTTGGATTGATTCAATCCGAAATCATCGTGATCTACGGCCCGACGTAGCGGATCCTGTTTCCGCGCGGGTCGGTGATCATCTCGCCGGCGGCGGGGGAAATCTCGGCGACGGAGCGTCCGGCGAGAACAGCCGGTTCGGCGGTTGCGACGGTGCGGGAATCAAGGAAAAAAAGCGCGCTGCGCTCCGTTTTGGAAAGCCCCTTGATGTCGGATATTTTGGCGAACTCGTCTTCGCT
The DNA here is from genome assembly GCA_052146775.1 of Methylocella sp. Classification (GTDB taxonomy): domain Bacteria; phylum Pseudomonadota; class Alphaproteobacteria; order Rhizobiales; family Beijerinckiaceae; genus Methylocapsa. Next base: position 6,774 of record JBKQMI010000044.1, read on the forward strand.
ATGACGCGAACCGGCGGAGCCCGTGAATACCCGGATGCCCTCCGCCGTCATCACGACGTCGCCGTTCCTCAGGCTTTCGTCGTCCATCAGGGCGACCACCGGCGTCGCGTGGGCTCCGCGGCCGGCCGGATGGAGCTTGGCCACCAGATTTTTCGGACGATGGGCCGCCGTCTTCTTTTTCGGAAGGGGCCGCGGCGCGTATTGTTCCGAATAGCTCGGTTGGGCCGGGCGCAGGGGCGCGAAGAGGAAGTCGAAAAAGCCGGCGTTCGCCGCGCTGAAAGGCGTGGCGATGGCGAAGCAGACGACCGCCGCGAAGCTGGCCGCGCGCGCGACTTTCGACAGCGAAGAGCTGAGGCTTTTCATGAAATCTCCCTGGCGTGTGCCGCCCGACCATAAATTGGGCGCGGCGAGCCTGCCCCGGAATCGCCGCATTGCTTATCATAACGCCGAAGCTTGGGGCAAGCAGCCCAAAACAGATTCAAAACGCTTGTCGCAGGGTCTTTTCGCATCAGACTTGCCGCATCAGGTTTGCCGCGCGATCCGTTCGAATTCCCCCCGCACGATGACGGCGCCATAGATTCGTTCCAGCCGGCGCACGGTGAAGTGTCCGCGCGCGAGCGTCTGGAAATGATCGACGAAGGCGTAGTTGATCGCCGCGCCGCTGGCCGCGCCGATAAGGGGCACGGTCTGCGCGGCGAATTTTTGCGAAACGACGATGCCGAAGCGCGCGCTGACCTGAGCGATGAAACGAACGAGCAGGGGGGACGCCTGGTCGGTCAGGCCCCGGTCGAGCAGATGGCGGGCGGCTTCGCTGACCGATTTCGCGAGCAGGCCGCGCAGCGCGAAATAGCCGGTCTCCAGCGCGCCGCCCCGGTCGATCCCGGCGATCGTCCCGGCGTCGCCGCCAAGGGCGAACACTTCAAGGCAGGCGAGCGCGACATCCGGATCGCCGAGATCCTCGCCTTCGCCCTGCGCGATGTCGGCGATCGAGCGCAGCATGACCGTCGTGGTGAAAGGCAGCTCGATGGGCAGTCCGGCGAGGCCGAGCGCGCCGCCCGCGGCTCCGGCCATGGTCACGACCGATTTGTGCAGGCGGCGCCGGTCGCGAATGGGGCCGTCCGCGAGGCTTCGCAGGGCGAGGCCCATGGCGCTTCGCAGCGCCGCCTCGGCCGCTTTATTGACCGTCTGCGCGATCGGCGGCGGAACCATCAGGCCGATGAAGCCGATCTGGCGTCCGATCAGCGCGGTCAGGCGCATGGCGAGGCTCTCGCGATGGAGTTCGCCGAAGGCGCGTTGCAAGGCGGCCTCATCGTCGGGCGAAAGCGCGGAGGGGGAAGGGACGACGACGTTTTTGCCGGCGCCGCCAGCGCCCGTCGGCTCGATGTTCATCGGCGAAATCGACACGGATGCCTCGTTAACAATGTTCTAAAAAAGTTTTCTCGTTAACAATGTTTTAACGCGACGGCGGCGGGGAACGAGCTTGAGGTTGACGCGTTAATAGGGCGGAGTTAACGGATTAGAAACGATTTAGGCGAGATTTGGTTCAGCCCAGCCCGAGGTCCACTAAAAATAATGCGCGCGGCGCTCTGCGCAAGAGGCCGTCCTCGCGCGCTTTCGGACAAAGTTTCCGTAACATCAGGCTGGGTCGCTGGAAGAATAGGTTAAGCAACGATCCGTTTTGGTCGCGCATCAGCGCGGTAAAGGTAAAATCCGAGCATCGTGTTTAGGCGCGCAAAAAGCCGCTGCGGCGAAAACTGCGACACGATGTTGGAGGCGCGAAAATGATCAATTGGGTGGCGAAATCAAGGCAAGCGGCGAAGCTGGTTTCATCCGCCGCTATCGCTGCGCTCCTGCTGTCTTCGGCTCAGGCGTCGGTCCTCCCGGCGCCTTCCTTTGCGCCCGTAGGCGACGTCACGAGGGTTCCCTTCGGCTGGGCCGATTTTTGCCGCCGCTACCAGGGCGAATGCGACGGCGGCCCGCTCCAGCCTGTCGATATCGTCGCGGCGCCGAAAACGATGAAAGAACTCGAACGCGTCAACAAATGGGTCAATTCCCATATCCAGCCGATGACGGATTTAGAGCATCAAGGCGTCATCAGCCAATGGGACTACCCGACCGACGGCAAGGGCGATTGCGATGAATTCGCCTTGCTGAAGCGCAAGATTCTTCTCGAAGAAGGCTTTCCGCGTCAGTCCCTGCTGATGACGATCGTCAAGGTCGGCGATGAAGGCCATGCGATCTTGACCATCAAGACGACGGCCGGCGATTACATTCTGGACAATCTGACCGACGAGATGAAGCTTTGGGACCGCACCGGCTATCGCTTCGTCAAGCGCCAGGCGCAGAGCGACCAGAATGTGTGGCTCCAGATCGGCGAACCGACCCCTGCGCCCGAATACACCTCCCGCCCCTGAGCGGGCGCCTCTTCGGTCTCAGAACGTCATCTTGACGCCGCCATAGAGGGAAACCGGCTGCAACGGCGTCAGCGAGCGCGGATCGGTGTAAGGCACGCCATTGGCGATCTGAGCGTTGCTCGCCGTGTTGAAGAACGTGCCGAACGACGCGTTGCGATTATCGAACAGATTATTGACCAGTCCAAAAATCTGGATGTTGTCCGTCAGCTGATATGACGCATGAATGTTCGCCGTCCAATACAGCGGCAGCTGTGGATACTGGTTCGAGTTGTCGCCAAGAATATACTGGCTGCCGACGATCAGGACGTCGAGGCCGGCCTTGAATTTCGGCGTGAAGGAATATTCGCCGCCGAATTTCAGGGTGTTCCGCGGAACGCCCGGAATATTGTCGCCGGGCCTCACCAGCACATTGCCGTTGGCGTCGGCGTAAGGGCTGTTCGGCGACGCCAGCTCCCCCGTGAAGCGGTAGGTCGCATCGACGAGGGCGTAGCTTGCATAGGCGGAGAGGTCGCCCTTTTGAAATTGGAGCGAGGCCTCGACGCCCTGCCGCAAGGTCGCCGGCACATTGGCGTAATAGCCTTGCCCCGTGATCGTGCTCGCCAGCGAGACGATGTCGTTCGTATTCAGGGTATGGAAGAGACCCGCCTTCCAGGTGATCTTGCCGTCGTCGAGAACCGCGCTGGAGCCGCGCAGCCCCGCCTCGATCGTGTGCGAAACGACCTGGTTCAGCGGCGGGTCGCCGACGAGAAAGTTTCCAATCAAACAGGGGTGGAGCGGATTGGCGCAATCCGTTTCGAGCGGCGTCGGCGCGCGGTTCGCTTCGGAGTAGCCGCCATAGGCCGAAATCCACGGCTGGATTTGATAGGTGAGGCCGACGACCGGATTGATGCGGTCGTAATTATTGGCGGCGGTCAGTTCGGGCTCGTAGCCGCCGCTCGCGTCCTGCGTATTGATGTTGGCGATATTGAGCCGCGCCCCCGCCGTCGCGGCGAACTCCGGCGTGATGTTGAAGGTATCGAGGGCGAAAACGCCATAATAAGTCGTCGTGCCGGTTAAATATGTCGGCACATAGCCGATGCCGCCAGCTGTGTAGATGAGCGATCCAGATCCTGGAAACGAGCCGTCCGGGAAGACGATCAGATTGGGCTGGATGGCGCCGAGCGTGCTGTTGGCGCTGAAGCTGAAGAAGCTGCGATCGATGCTGCCGCCAATCACGAAATTATTGTCGTGGTCGAAGATTTTTTCCTTGTCTGTCGCCTGCAGAGTCGTGCCCGCCGACGTCGAATAGGTCGTCGTGCGATCGATGGTCCCGTAGACGGCGGTGGCCGAGGCCGGGATGGGGTTGCCATTCTTGTCGAGAATGACGAAGGCCGCGCCGTTGGTTACAGATGGAAAATCGCTGTTCGGCAGGCAGAGAAAGCCGGCGTAGCCGGCCGGATCGGTGTTGTTGGCGCAGTTCTGGACGCCGGAATCATTGCCGTCCGAGTGCTTTTGCTGGAAATTACGGAGATAGAAATTGGCGCCGATCTGCCAGTTCTTGTTGACGTCGAACTTGCCGGTCAGGGCGATCGAGCCCGCCTGATTCTCCGTCGACTGGGGCGAGGTGAAGATGCTGCTGAGGCTTTGGCTCAGGAGGTTGAACGGCGTCGGGCCGACGACGCCGAGGTTCGAGGTCGCGCCATTGGCGATGAAATGCAGTTCGGCGTCCGGCGTCCGATAGCCGAGGTCGCCATAAGCCCGCACCACCGTCGATGGCGAAAAATAGCGCCAGCCGCCGTCATGCGCGGCGTCGGTCGTGACATAGATGCTGTAATTGTCGACCTGCTTGCCATATTCGAAATAGCCGGCGACGCGGCCATAGGAGCCGCCCAGAATCTGCGCTTCCGCGCCCTGCCAGTTGAAGCCGTTCTTCATCTCGATGCTGATCGCGCCGCCGAGCGCGTTGAGGCCGAATATCGGATTGGCGGTGAAAATATCCGTGCGCGCGATCGCCTGCGGCGGCACGAGATCCCAATTGACGGTGTCGCCGAACGGCTCGTTGATGCGGATGCCGTTCTGATACACGGCGAGCCCTTGCGGCGTGCCTTCCACCGGCGAAGCGTAAAAGCCGCGATACTGCAATGACTGGGAAAAGGGGTTTCCGTTGATGTCGTCGACGAAAACGCCCGGGACGTACTGTTGCAGCGCATCAGTGACGTTGGGCGAACGGGTGCGCGCGAACTCTTCTGGCGTCACGGTCTGCACCATGCTCGGAAAGCTGTAGATGTCCTGGCCGGCGCCGCCGGCGACCGGCGTCGTCGAGATCACATCGACCTCGGGAAGCGCGACCACATTGGAGTCGGCCGATTGCGCCAAGGCCCCGGTCAGCCCCATTGGCGCCAGCGAGGCGGCTAAAGCCAGGCTTTTCGACAAACCGGATTTCCGCCGCACGCTCCGTCTCTCCTTCGATCGCCGGCGTCGAGCGCCGCCAGAAAAGCATGGAGAACGTTAGATTTCCGGCCCCGTCGTCACAAGCATTTTGCTGGAGGATGCGGGTAAAATGGCCGGAGCTGTTGCCGAATTACTTCACCATTTAGAAGTATTCAGCCTTGGCCCGTGAAAAAATCCACGGCGTAGGGCGGAAATAGCGAAACCGAAAAGCCCGCGTTTGCGTGCGTCGCCGCGAAAGATCAGCCGACGCGTTTCGAGTCGGCGACGTCGCCTTCATCCGGGGCTTGCTTGGCGGGTTTCAGTTTGACCGGACGCAAGAGAAACATGGGCACATGGTCGCCCATTCCGACGACTGGCGATTCCTCGTCCTGACGGCTGTCGCGGCGGGTGTCTCGCCGGCTATCCTGGCGGCGCGGCTTGTGGTCCGTTTCGGGCGCGGACGGTCCGGGTTCCGCGGCGACGGATCGCGCCGCGGGCTGCGCCGCGATTCGGGCTTCATCGCGCGGACGCTGGCTCTCCGCCTTGTCCCTGCGCCGCGATCGGCGCGGCTCGCCCGATTCCGTCTCGCCAGTTTTCGCCTCGCTATGCGCCGCCTCGCCGCGATGGGACTCGGCCTCGCCGCGGTGGGGCGCCGCGCGTCGCGATGAGGCGCGCCCGCGTTGGGGAGCGCTCTCCGCTTCGTCGCTCTCCGTGAGTTCGGCGATGCTTTCGCCGCCGAGCCAGTCGATCTTGCGGCCGATCAGTTTTTCGATCTCGAGAATATGCTTCTGATCGGCGCGGGTGACGATGGAGATGGCGACGCCGCTCTTGCCCGCGCGCCCCGTCCGGCCGATGCGGTGAACGTAATCCTCCGCATGAGTCGGAATATCGAAATTGAAGACGTGGCTGACATCGGGAATGTCGAGACCGCGCGCGGCGACGTCGGAGCAGACGAGCAGGGCGACCTCGCCGGTTTTGAAGGCGTCGAGCGAGGCCATGCGGGCGCGCTGGTCGAGATCGCCATGCAAGGCGCCCGCATTGAAGCCGTGCTTTTGCAGGGATTTGTGCAGCAGCGCGACGTCGCGCTTGCGATTGCAGAAAATGATCGCGTTCTTGAAGTCGGCCGCGTCGCGAATGAGCCGGCGCAGGGTTTCGCGTTTGGCCGGGCCGGTCGCCGAAGCGACGAGCCCCTGCGTGATGGTCGTCGCCGTGGAGGCCGCGCGCGCGACCTCGATCCGCACCGGATTATGCAGAAACGTCTCCGTGAGGCGGGTGATTTCAGGCGGCATGGTGGCGGAGAAGAACAGCGTCTGCCGGGTGAAGGGCACCAGCTTGCAGATGCGCTCGATGTCCGGGATGAAACCCATGTCGAGCATACGGTCGGCTTCATCGATGACCAGAATCTCGATCGCGGTGAGCAGCAGCTTGCCGCGCTCCGCGAAATCGAGCAGGCGGCCCGGCGTCGCGATCAGCACGTCGGCCCCGCGCATGATCTTGGTTTCCTGATCACCGAACGAGACGCCGCCGATGAGGAGCGCGACATTCAGCTTGTGGTTCACGCCATAGCGCGCAAAACTTTCCTCGACCTGCGCGGCGAGTTCGCGCGTCGGCTCCAGAATGAGGGTGCGGGGCATGCGCGCCCTGGCGCGGCCCTGCTCCAACCGCGAGAGCATCGGCAGCGTGAAGGCGGCGGTCTTGCCCGTGCCCGTCTGCGCGATCCCCAGCACGTCGCGGCCGGTGAGGACATAGGGGATGGCCTGGGCTTGAATCGGCGTCGGCGTCGTATAGCCGGAAGCTTCGACTGCTTGCAGCACTTTCTCGCTGAGGCCGAGGTCGATGAATGACATTGAGTTCCTGAAACGGGCTTGCTGGTCTTAAGAATCGAGGCCTCAAACCCGCCAGCAAGGAGGAAAGTTTTAGGCTGTGAGCCGGCGAATCAGGATCGGCCGCCGAGACCTATGGGCTGACGCACCGAGCGCCGCGCCGCGGTATCCGTCAGATGCGGCTACGCCATACGACAACTTTTCAAGCGTTGTCGAGAAATACTCTTGCCTCAAAACCTTGCTCGAAGCAATAAAATTACAGGATCAACGCTCGCGCCGCGCGCTACGGCCGTCGCGCTCGCGCGCCGGATCGTCGTCTAGCCTTCCCGATAGAGGCCCAGGATCGCGACCCCGGGCCGCGCCGCGACGCAATTGACGCTGCGGCGGGGGGCGCCTTGCCGGCCGCGACATCAGCTTCTTCGGGCCGAAAATGACGGGCTCGCCGCCAAGAAAGTGGATCGTCTCCCGAAAAGGCTTCACGTGAACCTTATTTGGGCCTCGTGTCGCCGTCGCGTTCACGCAGCGCCGCCCAGAACCGGCGCCGGTCGGAGCGGCGCAGCACGTCGAAGGGAACCACGCGATCGATCAGTTCGGCGCCGAGGAGGCGCACGAGATCCCCGGCGCTGGCGACGGGGAGGCCGTCCACGGCGAGCAGGATGTCGCCAGTGAGCAGGCCCGCATGGTCGGCGGGACTGTTCGGCTCCACCGAACTGACGACGGCGCCCCGCGTCTGCTCCAGCCCCAGCCGGAGCGCAATCCGGCGCGGCAGCAGGATGGTCCCGGCGCCGACGCCGAGATAGGCGCGCCGCACCCTGCCATGGGCGATGAGTTCGCCGAGCACGAAACGCGCCGTGTTCGACGCCACCGCGAAGCAGATGCCCTGGGCGCTGCCGATGATCGCGGTGTTGACGCCGATCACCTCGCCGTTCGAGGCGACCAGCGGGCCGCCGGAATTGCCGGGATTGAGCGCGGCGTCGGTCTGGATCACATCGTCGATCATGCGGCCATTGGTCGAGCGCAGCGAGCGCCCGAGCGCCGAGATGACGCCGGCCGTGACGGTCGAATCGAAGCCGAGCGGATTGCCGATCGCGATGGCGATCTCGCCGGGCTTCAGGCGCTTCGAGTCACCAAGCGTCGCGGCGGGAAGGGTTGCGCTTTCGTCGATCCGCACGAGCGCGAGATCGGTGTCCGGATCGTCGCCGAGGACGCGCCCCGACAGGCTGCGACCGTCGAGCGTTGCGACATCGGCCCGGCGCGCGCCCTGCACGACATGGCTATTGGTCAAAATGAGGCCGTCCGGCGAGACGATCACGCCGGAGCCGGATCCGCCTCTGCCGCCATCGCCGCGCCTGATGTCGAGACGAACGACGCTCGGTCCGACTCGATCGACCGCGCGGGTCACAGTGCGCGAATAGGAGTCGAGTAAAGCCTCGTCGCCGGGCGCCTCGTCGCGGGGCGGAGCGGGTTCGGCGGAAAAACCGCTATCCGCGTCGTCCAGAATGAAAGTGTGGGAAAGCTCCATTTGCGAAAATCCTTGATGCTCCCGCAGATATGGGAGGGATTTTCGCGTCTTAAAGGGCCGGGCCTGGTCGTGTGTCAGGGAGCCCTTGACGCGCCGCGGCGCGGCGATATTGTCAGGGGGGACTTGACAAGGGATCAAGGGAGATCGCCATGAAGGCTGCGCCGGCGCGGCGTCTGCATTGCTCGTTCTGCGGCAAACCGGACAAAGAGGTCGGCAAACTCCTCGCCGGACCGAAAGTCTTCATCTGCGACGCATGCGTCGGCGTCTGCAACGGCATTCTGGAGGCCGTGCCCGCGAGTTTCGCGGGCTGGGACGCCATGAGCGACGAACAATTGCTCGGCGCGCTGAAACCCTCGGCGGCGACGGTCGATGGAATGCGGGCCGTGCTGCAATCGCAGGTCGAGACCTTGCGCCGGCGCGGCGTCAGCTGGGAGGCGATTGGAACCGCGCTCGGCGTTTCGCGTCAGGCGGCGTGGGAGCGCTTTTCCTGAGCGGCGAAAGCATCCGGCAATCTTTTGGCGGGCGCGCGCCGGGCCTCAATAGCCAGGGGTGGCGACCATCCGCGCCGCGCTGGTCGATTTGGCGAGAATGATATTATCCAGAAATTGCCGCGCGCTATTGGCCCAGGTGAAGGTCAGCGCATGTGCCCGCGCCTTTTCGCGCGGGATGTCGAGCGCCTGAAGGCAGGCGGCGCGCAAATCCTCGTCCAGCACGCCGGCGCCGCTGTCGCCGATGACGTCGAGCGGGCCGGCGACCGGCAGGGCGGCGACGGGCAGGCCGCAGGCGAGGGCTTCGAGGAGCACCATGCCGAAGGTGTCCGTGCGGCTCGGAAACACGAACACGTCCGAGGAGGCATAATGCACGGCGAGGGCGTCGCTGGTCTTCGAGCCGACGAAATGGGCGTTCGGATAGGCGGCCTCAAGCGCGCGGCGCGAGGGGCCATCGCCGACGATCACTTTCGAGCCGGGCAGGTCGAGCGCGAGAAAGCTCTCGACGTTCTTCTCGGGCGCGAGGCGCCCGGCGTAGAGGAAGATCGGCCGCGGCAAATCCACCGCCGAGGCCTTCGAAGGCGCGAAGGTGCTGTGATCGACGCCGCGCGACCAATGCATCAGCCGCTGGAAGCCGCGGCTTTGCAGATCGTTCGCGATCGAGGACGTCGACACCATGACGCCGGAGCCGGCGTTGTGAAAGCGGCGCAGCACCGCATAGGTGATCGACTCCGGCAGGCGCGTCCGCGCCGCGATATATTCCGGAAAACGCGTATGATAGCTCGTCGTGAACGGGCGCTTCGCCTTGAGGCAATAGCGCCGCGCGGCGAAGCCGACGGGGCCTTCCGTCGCGATGTGGATATGGTCGATCGCGGCGCCTTCCAGCCGTTTGCGGACGGCGCCCGCCGTGGCGAGGGCGAGCTTGATCTCGCCATACGTCGGCAGCGGAATCGAGGCGAAACCCTGCGGCGTCAGAAACTCGATCTCCGCGCCGAACTCCCGCAGCGCCTTGGCGACGGATTCGAGCGAGCGAACGACTCCATTGACCTGCGGCTTCCAGGCGTCTGTCGCGATCAGGATTCGCATCAAGCGACCGCCCTGGAAGCCGTTCGTTGCTCCGCCGCGACGGCGGCCTCCCGCTCCGCGGCGGTGGTCTGCCAATGCAGGATCTCGAGGCGCCCGTCCAGATGTTCTGCGATCGCGGTGCAGGATTCGACGAAATCGCCGGTATTCACATACATGAGTCCGTCCATGTCCCGGATCGCGGCGTGATGGATATGGCCGCAGACGACGCCGTCAGCTTGATGGCGCCGGGCCGCGTCGGTCAAGGCCAGTTCGAAGGCGCCGATAAAGTTCACGGCGTTTTTTACCCTGAGCTTGGCCCAAGACGAGAGCGACCAGTAGGGAAAGCCGAGCGACCGCCGGATCCTGTTGAACCAAAGATTAGCCCAGAGCGCGAAATCATAGGCCCCATCGCCGAGAAAAGCCAGCCAGCGGGCATGTTTCACGACGACGTCGAACTGGTCGCCGTGGATGATCAGCAGGCGTTTTCCGTCGGCTGTGGTGTGGAAAGCATGATCCAGGACCTCGACGCCGCCGAAGAAGTGCCCGATGAAATCGCGCGCGAATTCATCGTGATTGCCGGGCACGTAAATGATCCTCGCGCCTTTGCGCACCCGGCGCAGCAGCTTTTGCACGACGTCATTGTGCGATTGCGGCCAGTAC
>JBKQMI010000045.1:0-20254 GCA_052146775.1 Methylocella sp.
GCGCTTAAAACGGCCGAGGGCACCGCCAATCAGATGGCGCAATATCTACGCGAAGCATTGAGCCGCGATTGGATGTCGAAGCTCGGCTATCTTCTTGCCCGCAAAGGCTTCGCCGCGCTGAAGGCGAAGATGGATCCGCGCAACGTCAATGGCGGCGTGTTCCTCGGCCTCGATGGCGTCGTCATCAAGAGCCATGGCCACTCCGATGTTTTTGGAACCGCCGTGGCGATTGAAATCGCTTATACGATCGCGCGTCACGAACTCCTTGGCCAAATCCGCGACGCACTCGCCCTCTCCTATGAAGCGTGTCCGGCGCCTTCGGAGCTCGGCGCCTCGGGCGAACCGGCGACCGCGCCCTCGCAGTCGTGACTGACTTCCGAATGGATGATCTCTTGATAGATGCAGCGCCAGGCAAGCTCCGCTCCGTCGTGGTTGGATTGGGCTCCTACCTTCCCAAACGGATCGTCAGCAACGCCGACCTCGAAAAATTCCTCGACACGACAGATGAATGGATCGTCCAGCGCACGGGGATCCGGCAACGGCACATCGCCGGCGAGGACGAGCCCACGTCGAAGCTTGGCCTTTACGCCGCGACCGCGGCTCTCGAAGACGCTGGCTTGACCGCGGCCGACATCGATCTCGTGATCGTCGCCACCTCGACCCCTGACTACACATTTCCGGCGGTTGCGACGCAAATTCAGGCCGGCCTCGGCATGTACCACGGCGCCGCCTTCGATCTGCAGGCTGTTTGCTCAGGCTTTGTCTTCGCCGTCGCTACCGCCGACAAGTTCCTGCTGTCAGGATCGCACAAGCGCGCCTTGGTGATCGGCGCCGAAACCTTCTCCCGGCTGCTCGACTGGAAAGACCGGGCCACCTGCGTCCTCTTCGGTGACGGCGCCGCGGCGATCGTACTGGAGGCCCAGCCCTCCACGGGCGCCGCGCGCGATCGCGGCGTTTTGACCTCCCATTTGCGCTCGGACGGGCGTTATCGCGACAAGCTTTATGTCGATGGCGGCCCCTCGTCGACGAAGACCACTGGCGTGCTGCGCATGGCCGGGCGGGAGGTATTCCGCCACGCGGTCGGAATGGTCGCCGATGTCGTCAATGAAGCTTTCGCCGCCACCGGGACGACCGCCGCCGATCTCGACTGGTTCGTGCCGCATCAGGCGAACCGCCGGATCATCGACGCATCCGCCGAAAAGCTCGGCATCGACGCCCGCAAGGTGGTCGTTACGGTGGATATGCACGGGAACACGTCCGCGGCCTCGATCCCGCTCGCACTCGCCGTGGCGCGCAACGACGGCCGGATCAAACAGGGCGACCTCGTGATGATCGAAGCAATGGGAGGCGGCTTCACCTGGGCTTCGGCGCTGATACGCTGGTAGCCGGGCGGCTCGCCTGCGAAGACGCCTTGATTTGAAACGTGATTTGCTTCAGAGTTTATGTCGCGGTCGCTTTCAGGAAAATCGACAATTCTTTGCAATCCGGCGGATTTCCTTTGATTGACGGACACTCCGGTCAAAGGAAATCTAAGCGGAAGGCTGGACTCCCGGTTTTCCTTGGCTACACTTCGCGCGGATCGTGGGGATCGAAGCTCCGGCCTGGTCGGGGTCGTGAGGTCCGACGCGAACGCTCGGCCCCGATAGCAGGCCCAGCTCACCCGGCCCGCTTCGGCTCGAAAATAGAGATTGAAGGAATGACCAAGTTTTCAACCATATCCGCCGCGGGAGCGCTCGGGGAAACGCCTGCGGAGCAAATGGTTGACGCATTGGCGAATCTTAATGCCCGGACCATTACGCGGGTCGATCTGGCTGAATCGGTCTATCGCTGCGTCGGCCTTTCGCGCAAGGAATCCGCTGCCCTTGTGCAGATGGTTCTGAACGAACTGGCCGACGTTCTCGCCAAAGGCGAAACCGTCAAATTATCCTCGTTCGGGTCCTTTGTCGTCCGCTCGAAATCCGAACGAATTGGGCGCAATCCGAAAACCGGGATCGAAGTTCCGATCACGCAGCGCCGCGTTCTCGTGTTTAAGCCGTCGAGCGTCCTCAAGGCGCGCGTCAACGGACGGATCGCCACTGAGGATGACGCCTGAGCCGGCGCCGCGCGATTACGGCGCATGGGATTGGCGCGCGGCGTTCGCCTGAGTGACGCGTCGATCGGCGGGGTCGCGCCTACGGCCTGGAGTTCGAAGCGAAATGGACAAAAGCGCCGACGCTTTTCGAACAATCAGCGAAGTCGCAGAAGATCTCGATCTTCCGCAGCACGTGCTGCGCTTCTGGGAAACGCGATTTCCACAGATCAAACCTCTGAAACGCGCCGGCGGCCGCCGCTTCTATCGACCGCATGATGTCGAAATTCTTCGCGCGATCAAGCGCCTTCTCTATGGCGAAGGCTATACGATCAAGGGGGTGCAAAGGATCCTGAGAGAGCAGGGCGCGCGCGCCGTAATCGCGCCCGAGGTCGCGGCGTCCGCAAACGGCCCCGGATTTGCGGCCGAGGCGCCGCCGGCCTTCGCCGATGCGGACGGACCCGCCGGCTGGGCGCAAGATTTGTTCGCGCAAAAGTCTTCCTCCCCGTCCGACGACCCCGATTTCGCGGTCGAGAGGGCCGGCCCGACGACGAGCGGCTTGGCGAGCGGCGAAGACGCGCCCGGAATAGCCGAGGCCGCCGAGGACGGCATGGCGGCCCGCGCGCAGATGATTCGGCGGCTGAAAGATATCCTCAGCGAACTGGAGGCGTGCCGGCGCATGCTGGAGGCGGCCCGCCGCCCTTGAGTCGCGCGACTTACGCGGCAAGCGTCGATATGCAAGCGCGATATCCAAGCGCGTCCAGAAGCAAGACGGACCACTCTTTGGTCACGAGCGTTGCGCCCACGGAATCCTTTATCTATAAGGAGCCCCAGTCGGAGTGTAGCGCAGCCCGGTTAGCGCACTAGTCTGGGGGACTAGGGGTCGTGGGTTCGAATCCCGCCACTCCGACCATTCAATCCTTGGTTTTCTAAAATCGCCTTTTTACGGCGCGCCGCCGCCTATTGGTTCGCGGCGGCGGTGATCTCGATTTTCTTCAGCAAGGCGCCTGGCGTCTGCACGAGTTCGAGATCCGCGACTCCAATGCCCTCTGGCGCTAGAGCCTGAAGCGAGAAGTTTTTGGGAGCGGCGATGAATTTCGCGATCGCGGAGCCGAGCGCGCGCGCGGGAGGCCCGTCGCCAAGCAGCGCGGGAAGAAGCAGATTGGCTCTCAGGATGTCGGACTGACGCGCTTCGTCGACCGATTGTTTTTCGTTTTTCGCTTGGACGGCGAGCGCCTTGTTGAAAAGGCCAGCGTTCTCGACGCGCAGATCGAGCTTTTTGATTACCACGCTGCGCGCCGCCGCGGCCGCGATCCGCTCGTCCCTGGACGCGAGATCCGACGTCACATTGGAGAATTGCGCGGCGACGTCGAGCGATCCCATATCCGCCCCATCGAGAGCAAACGAATTGACCGCGAGTTCGCTCGACGCTTCGCTCCAGTCGATATTGAAGCGGCTCGACAGATCGAGGCGCTCGTAGCCCATGGCGGCGAGCGTCGAGAACGCGCCGCCTTCCCCGATCGGGGCCGTAAAATGTTCGAGCGAGACATTGAGGCGCGGACGAGCGGGGTCCTTCGGCGCGGCGCTGTCGATCTCAAAGCGCTCCACCGCGAACGCGCCTTTTGACGGAGCGTCTTCTTCGCTTGAGCCGAAGCGCGCCTCAAGTTTCCTCAGCGCGATTTGCTCGAAATCCGGACGCAAATCCTCGCCCAGTAGACTCGGCGCGCGATCGGCGTTCGTCAAAGGTCTGAGGTCGAGGCCGCGAAAGCTCAAGTCCTCCAGGCTGAATCTGCCGGACGGCCCCTGGACAGCGAGGTTTCGCACTTCGACAAGGTCGATCCGCGCTCCATCGACGCGCGGCGCCGACGCGCGCTCGATCGTCAACGTGACCGGATTCTCGTCTTTACGAAGATTTAGTCTGACATCCATCGCCGTCAGGTCGCTGGATTCAAACGAATCAAGGAACGCAGCCAGCAGAGGATTGCGCGGCGCGGCGCCCGCGGACGGCTGCGCGGCGGCCTCCCGCCACGATCTCAGTGGCGGACGCCCCTTCATAACCGCCGCCGTGAGACGCCTCACGTCGAATCCGCCATACGCGCCGCCGAGGTGGAAGCCGTCGATGTCGATTGCGTTGAAAAGCGCAAGCTTCGGCGCATCCGCCTGATCGCGCGTTTCACTCACGATCTTCGCCGCAAGGACAAGATCGACGTCCCTCACGCCAATCCTTCCGTAAGCGCCGTCTGCGTCGCCGGCTTGCGGGTCTTGAATTGAAAAGCTTATTCCGCCGATGCTCGCGTCCGCTGCTTTCCCCGCGCTGACGCCATTCAGCAAAATATCGCGATAAGTTAAAATCTGCGTCGCCGTCCCGGTCCTGGTCTCGACGGACATTTCGGGAATCGCGATCGACGCCGCCGTCAGAGTCGCCAGCCTTTCGGCGAGCGGCGCCGCATTCTTCTGGTCGAAGATCCGCATGAGTTCGCCGCTCGAAATCGAGGGGCCGGCAAGCTCGATTCGCTTGATCCTGTAGACGGAGGGACCTGCCTCGAACGTCACGTCGTCGGCGCTCGCCGCGCCCAATCCGGCCAGCGCCGCGCCGACGAAAGAGAAAAACGGCCGAGCGGTGAATTTCAACGCCCCGGCGTGAAGGGAGGCTCCGTCGCGCCGCCAGTCAAGCCCGTCGATGCGCGCTTCCCGCTGCCACGGTTCGGCCCTGATCCCCGCAAACGTCAGACCTTGGACCCGCGCGGCGACCGCCGCCGCAGCCTGCCGGAAAAGGTATCGATCCGCCGATTCAATCGCAACGGCGGCGAGGATGCAAAGACCAGCGCCGGCGAGCAAAGTCCTTAACTTCATAAGGCCCCGTTTGTTACGACAGCGAGTTGGCTCGGCCGAGCGCCGGGATGCGCGAACCAGCGCGGGCCCGGCCGCAAGGCGCGCAGGCCCAGCCTGAAGCGCGCTATCTGGCCGATGACCTCAAACGGCAAAGCTCGAACCACAACCGCAAGACGCCGTCGCCGCCGGATTTTCGATTTTGAACATCCGCCCCATCAGATTGTCGATGAAATCGATGCGGAAGCCGCGCAGGAATTGCAGCGAGACGTAGTCGATCAGGACCGATGCGCCATCCCGGGCGAGGACCAAATCCCCGTCCACACGATCCGCGTCGATCTTGTAAGTGTAGGTGAAACCCGAACAGCCGCCGCCGTCGACGCCGATACGCAGGAAAGATCCGTCCGGTTCGCCCTTCAGGATCTCGGCGATCCGCCGCGCGGCGTTGTCGGTTAATTCGACTGGAAGTTCGACTGCGGCATCGTTCATGATTGACCTCGGCGTTGGATTTGCGTGGAGCGTGCAACGGCGACGACATGCAGATCTCTTGCCTCGCCTCTTAATAGGGAACATAGGTCGCGGAATAAGGGATCGCAACAAGCGTAGCCGCCGAATTGAGCCTTCATGCAAGCTTCAGCTTTTTTCCGCGTTCGCGCGCCATACGCCGCTGATGCGCAGCGCAGTCGAGGCCGGCTCGCCGCGGAGCCCGCCTCGCCATCGCGGTCGGAGTTTCAGCGCGACCGCGATCGCATCATTCATTGCTCGGCTTTCCGAAGGCTCGCCCATAAGACCCAGGTCTTCATTCCCCTCGACGGCGATCATTATCGCACCCGGCTGACCCATTCGCTGGAAGTCGGCCAGATCGCGCGGGCGCTCGCGCGGGCGCTCGGCCTCGACGACGATCTCGCCGAAGCGATCGCGCTCGCCCATGATCTCGGGCACACGCCCTTCGGACACGCGGGGGAGGACGCGCTCGACGACGTGATGAGGCCCTATGGCGGCTTCGATCACAACGCCCAGACGCTGCGCATCGTCACCAAGCTAGAGCGGCGCTACGCCGCCTTCAATGGCCTCAATCTGACATTCGAGACGCTGGAGGGGCTGGTTAAGCACAATGGGCCTCTCTTGCAGCCGGACGGGTCTCCAGTCGCGCGCTACGCCGCGCGGGGATTGCCCGCGGCTTTGATCGAATACAACGCGATCTCCAACCTCGAGCTTGGGCTTTTCGCCGGCGCGGAGGCGCAGGCGGCGGCGCTCGCCGACGACATCGCCTATAACGCCCATGACATCGACGACGGCCTGCGCGCCGGCCTGATCTCGATCGGCGATGTCGCCGCCGTCGATTTCCTGCGCGCGCTTGCGGGCGAGGTCGAGGCGCTATACCCCGGCCTTGAAGCCTCGCGCCTCATTCACGAACTGGTGCGCCGTCTGATTACCCATTTCATCGAGGATTCAATCGCCGAGAGCCAGCGGCGCATCGGCGAGAGCAAAGTCGCCAGCATAGAAGAGGTGCGCGCGCTGCAAGCGCCGCTCATCGGCTTTTCGCCGTCGATGGCCGCGATTGAACGGGAGATCAAAGGCTTCCTGTTTGAGCATCTCTACCGCCATCCGCGCCTGATCCGCGTTCGCGATCAGGCCGCCCTGATCATCCGCAATCTTTTTCCGCATTTTATGAAGGCGCCGCAGTCGATGCCGGCGGAATGGGCGCTGGCGTCGGAGAGGATCGGGGCGGACGAGGGGCGCCGGGCGCGTCTCGTCTGCGATTACATCGCCGGTATGACCGATCGCTACGCCGCCTCCGAACATCGCAGAATCTTTGGCGACGCGCCGGATTTGCGTTAGAGCGGGATGAGGAAAAGCAGCAAGCACTTTTCCGCCCGCATCCCGCTCTAAACTATTGGAATCGAACACGTTCGTGATTTCGGATTGATTCAATCCGAAATCATCGTGATCTAACGGCTCAGGATAAAGCGGCCGCGGGCGCTCCTCGCGATAGCCGCAATATGCATGTCCGGTCTTTCAGGAACATCGTCAGCCATGAATCTTTACGCCGAATTTCACCAGCGCATCGCTTTGATATTGCAAAAAATCGCCGAGATGGGGCGATTGCCGGGCGATCTCGATTTCACCCGTTTTGTCGTCGAGCCCCCGCGCGACCTTACGCACGGCGATCTCGCCTGCAACGCCGCCATGGTCTTCGCCCGGGAGGCCAAGGCCTCCTTCGCCAATCCGCGCCAGTTCGCGAGCGAAATCGCGCTGGCGCTTTCGGCCGAGGCCGACGTCGTCGAGGCTGAAGTGGCGGGGCCTGGCTTCATCAACATTCGCCTGAAACCGGAGGTCTTCGGCCGCATTCTGCGCGCGGCGCTGAAGCAGGGGACGAATTTCGGCCGCGCCGCCGCTCGAGCTGAAGCCGGCTGCGACATCAACGTCGAATATGTGTCCGCCAATCCGACGGGCCCAATGCATGTCGGACATGGACGCGGCGCTGTGTTCGGCGACGCCCTCGCCAATCTCCTCGAATTCGCAGGCCATCGCGTCTCGCGCGAATATTACATCAATGACGCGGGCGCCCAGGTCGACGTTTTAGCGCGCTCAGCCTATCTGCGCTATCTGGAGGCGCTGGGCGAGCCGATCGGCGAGATACCGGAAGGACTTTACCCCGGCGACTATCTGAAGAATGTCGGCGCCGCGCTGGCGCAACGCTACGGCGACCGCCTCCGGGGGCTCGCCGAAAGTGACTGGCTCGAAAACGTGCGCGCCGTCGCAATCGAGGCCATGATGGCGATGATCCGCGCGGATCTCGCCGCCCTCAACATCGAGCACGAGATTTTCTTCTCCGAACGGTCTCTGACGCAGGGCGAGGAGGGCGATCAGGTCGCGGCGGCGATTGCCGCGCTGCGCCAGCGCGGCCTCGTCTATGAGGGGCGCCTGCCGCCGCCGAAAGGACAGCCGATCGAGGATTGGGAGGACCGCGAGCAGACGCTGTTCAGATCCGCCTCCTTCGGCGACGACGTCGACCGGCCGTTGCTGAAATCCGACGGGTCCTACACCTATTTCGCCTCAGATATCGCCTATCACAAGACGAAGATCGACCGCGGCTACGCGCTGCTGATCGATGTCTGGGGCGCCGATCACGGTGGCTATGTCAAAAGGATGCGCGCCGCCGTTGAAGCTTTGTCGGACGGGCGGACGACGCTCGACGTCAAGCTGTGCCAATTGGTCAAGTTGATGCGGGCGGGCGAACCCGTGAAAATGTCGAAGCGCTCCGGCGACTTCGTGACCTTGCGCGAAGTCGTCGACGAGGTCGGGGTCGACGCCACGCGCTTCATGATGCTGTTTCGCAAGAACGACGCGCCGCTCGAATTCGATCTCGCCAAGGTCATCGAGCAATCGAAAGACAATCCGGTTTTCTATGTCCAGTACGCGCATGCGAGGTCGAAATCCGTGTTTCGCCAAGCGCTTGCGGCAAATTCTGGCATTGATCTCTCAACCGAGGGACTGGCTCGTGCCGATTTTGGTCTGCTTTGCGACCAAGGTGAAATCGAGCTGATCAAGCTGGCGGCGCAATTCCCGCGCGTCGTTGAGGCCGCCGCTCAGGCGCATGAGCCGCATCGGATCGCGTTTTATTTGCATGATTTGGCGTCGACCTTGCACTCACAGTGGACAAGGGGCAAAGATCAGCCACAATTACGATTTCTTAATGAAGATGCGCCAAGTCTAACCCTAGCTAGGCTAGGTTTGATCAGGGTTCTGGCGAATACCCTCTCGTCCGGCCTCGAAATTCTCGGAGTCGGCGCTCCCGAGGAGATGCGTTAGGCCGCATGAATTTTTCGTCGGAGGCATCGAAACACGCGCGGGTCGGAGCGACGATGAAAGCGCAAATCCGCGAAAGGTAAGATCGGTATTTTGGCGTAATAGCAGGTTCGCGGAGAGCGCCGCTCGCGGCGACCGCGACAAACCGCAGGCGTCGACGGCTGGCGTGCCGTCGCGTGCGTGAAGCGGCAGGAGGTTCAAGAGTATGCGCGACACTGTTGCGAAACGGCGCCCCATGATCGATTTGGAGCAGTTCGAAAGGCGCTTGCGCCAGCCGAACGCGGCGAGCCGGACCGACGACGAAGATCCGCTGGTTGAGCTTGCCCGCCTCGCCGGCGGGCCGGAGGACCCCTACAAGGCCGTTTTCGAGGCGCGGACGTCCCATCTGGCCGTGGAGGCTGACGAAACGCAGGGCCAATATGAAGCCGATGCGTGGGAGCAGGCCGAGCCGCACGATTTCGCAGCGGAAGAGGGCATGCTCGCCGGCGATTACGATTCATTTGAGTCGGCGGCGCTGACAGGCCGGTCGCACGCCGCAGCGCCCGAAAATGGCGGTGCATTTTTGGCTGGCGACCAATCCGAAGAACATTGGCGCTACGAGGACGAGGCTCCTTCTGGCGCGGGTTATGAGTCGGAAACGCGATCGCGCCGGCCGCTTTACGTGATGGCCGCGATCATCATCGCCGGAATTGGCGGCATTGGCGTAAGCTTCGCCCTCAAAGGCGGCTCCGCGCCGCATGAAATCGCCATGATCAAGGCGGTCGATGGGCCGGCGAAGGTGCAACCCGAAACTACGGCCGGCGCCGACTCGCCAAATCAGGACGCCTCGATCCTCAACCGGATTCCCCAGGCGGCGCCCGTCGCCGTCGCCGACGCCACGGAGCAACCCCTCGACCTGTCGCAGCTGCCGGAACATGCGGCTCGCGCCACGGCGCCGAGGGGAGCCAGTTCGGGCGCCGCCAGCGTCGCTGTGCCGCCCTCGCCGGCGCAAGGATCGGTGGCGGCCCAAGCTTTGGCCGAGCCGCAGAGCATCGCTGGTCTAATCGAGCCAAAAAAAGTCAAGACGGTGTCGGTTCGTCCTGACGGAACGGTTCTCGCCTATAACGCGGCGACGCCGGCGCCGTCGGTCGGCGCCGCTCCCACGCACACGGGAGCCGGGACCACAGCGAAGCCTGCGACGCCAAAATCCACAGTGCGGGTCGCGACGACCCCGAAGCCGGTTCAGACAGCCGACGCACAAGCCGGCGCGGCGCCGGCGTCCGAGAGCCCCGCAAATGGCGGCGCTTTCGCCGTGCAACTCGCGGCGCCCGCCTCCGAACAGGAAGCGCGGGACATACAGATGCGCCTGATCAAGAAATATGGCGCCGAGATTCCAGGCTTCCATCCCGCGATCCGAAAGGCCGTCAGCGGCGACAAGACCATCTACCGGGTGCGCACCGTCGGCCTGTCAAAAGAGGACGCCACCACTCTCTGCCAGAAGGTGCTCGCCAGCGGCGGCAAGTGCTTCGTCGCCAGGGACTGAACGCTCGACGCGGGGTTCGAGGAGTCGGCGCCGGCCGTTTCGGTCGCCATGAGGCATTTTCGAGCGCGTCAAGAAAATGCGTCAGAACAAAACGCTAGTGTTGTCCGATTCCATCGGATCGGGGAGGCTCTTGCGGCTTGGGATAAGTCGCCTATACCCGTTCGGCGTGTTGCGGAGCCTGCCCGATCGGGTCAAACTCTGTGGCTTGATCGAATCAATCCACGGGAGCGGCCTTTTTGGAATTGGATTTTGAGCTAAATCCTGACGAAGATGAGCGCGGCGCGCCCTTCGTCGTCGATGTCGATGGGTTCGAGGGGCCGCTCGACCTGCTTCTCGATCTCGCCCGGCGACAGAAAGTCGACCTGCATAAAATTTCCGTGCTCGCGCTCGCCGAGCAATATCTCGAATTCGTCGAAGCCGCGCGCAGCCTTCGTCTTGAGCTTGCGGCGGATTATCTGGTGATGGCCGCCTGGCTCGCCTATCTGAAGTCGCGGCTCTTGCTGCCGCGGGCGGAGAAGGGCGAGGAGCCGGCCGCCGAAGAGCTGGCCGGGGCGCTGCAGTTCCGGCTTCGCCGTCTTGAGGCGATTCGGGCCGCGGCCGAGGCTCTGGTCGCTCGGCCGCGCCTCGGCCGCGACATATTTTCCCGGGGCCAGCCCGAGGGGACGGATCCGGACGGTGCGCCGCAATGGCAGGCCAGTCTCTACGATCTCCTCTCGGCTTACGCGCACCGGCGTCAGAAGCAGGCGCGGACGCGGATCACTCTGAAGCAGCGCTTTGTCTGGTCGCTCGCGCAGGCGCGCGTCGAGATCGAAAGACTCGCGGGCTGCGCGCTTGATTGGACCGCTCTCGAACCGTTCCTCGCGGCGTTCTGCACGACGCCGGAAATACGGCGCACAATCAGGGCGTCGACGCTGTCGGCGTCGCTGGAGATGGCGCGCGAGGGCGCCATTCAGATCCGTCAGGACGCGCCCTTCGCGCCGCTTTGGATTAAATGTCAGGGATCGCCCGCGGATGACGGTCCGCAAGTCATCCAATGAGGCCGGAAGGAGAAATCGCCTTGGGAGAGATCGCCAGACTTTTCCCTTTCGGGGCCGGCGAGGCCGAATCTGCTCCAATTGACGCCGATCCGGCCCTCGCCGAGGCGGTGCGGATCGCGGAAGCGCTGCTTTTCGCCGCGCCGGAGCCCCTCGCGGAGCAGGAGATCGAGAAGCGCCTGCCGCGTGGAATATCGGTCA
The DNA here is from genome assembly GCA_052146775.1 of Methylocella sp. Taxonomy (GTDB): domain Bacteria; phylum Pseudomonadota; class Alphaproteobacteria; order Rhizobiales; family Beijerinckiaceae; genus Methylocapsa. The sequence continues at coordinate 11,468 of JBKQMI010000045.1, forward strand.
TGTCCGTCCTCGACCATCTCAAGTCGGATTACGCTTCTCGCGGCGTGAATCTCGTGCGGGTTGGCGGCCGATGGATGTTTCGGACCGCGACCGATCTCGCCTGGCTCCTCGCGGGCGGCGAAGGCGAACACAAAAAGCTGTCGCGCGCGGCGATCGAGACCTTGGCGATCGTCGCCTATCACCAGCCGGTGACGCGCGCCGAAATCGAGGATATTCGCGGTGTCGCCATCTCCAAGGGAACGCTTGATGTCCTGCTGGAGACGGGCTGGGTGCGTCTTCGCGGCCGCAGGCGCGCGCCGGGACGTCCGATCACCTATGGGACGACGCAGAATTTCCTGATCCACTTCGGGCTCGATGCGATCGCCGATCTCCCGGGGATCGAAGAGTTGAAGGGGGCGGGCCTGTTCGATGGCGGTCTTCCATCCGGTTTTTCGATCCCGCAGCCGTCCGACGCGGACGCTCTCGGCGCCGACGAAGATCCTCTGGACGGCGAAACGGATCGCGAGGTCGAGGAAGCAGCGCCAGCGGCCGACGACGAAACCGGGCGCGCCTGAGGCAATCCGTCTTATTCAGAGAAAATCCGGCTTGATCGTCGGCCGGCGTTCGATCCAGCCTGGAACCGGCAGGTTCTTCGAGCGCAGAAACGCCGGATTGAACAGCTTGGATTGGTAGCGCGCGCCGGAATCGGCGAGAATCGTCACGATCATGTGGCCGGGACCGAGCTGTTTTGCGAGGCGGATCGCGCCCGCGACATTGACGCCCGACGATCCGCCGAGCAAGAGGCCTTCATGCTCGGCAAGATCGAAGACGACAGGCAGCGCCTCCTCGTCAGCGATCTGATAGGCGAAGTCGATCGGCGCATCTTGGAGATTGGCGGTGATGCGGCCTTGGCCGATGCCTTCGGTGATCGAGGAGCCGGATGATCTCAATTCTCCGGTCGTATAGTAGGAATAGAGCGCGGCGCCGGGAGGATCGGCGAGGGCGATCTTGATCTGGGGATTTTCAGCCTTCAGCGCGATGCCAACGCCGGCCAGCGTGCCGCCGGTGCCGACCGCGCTGACGAAGCCGTCGACGCGCCCTTCCGTTTGCGCCCAGATCTCACGGCCAGTGGTCTCGATGTGTCCCTGGCGGTTGGCGAGGTTGTCGAATTGATTGGCCCAGATTGCGCCCGCCGGATGCTCCCTTGCGAGCCGCTCGGCGAGCCGGCCCGACAGCTTCACGTAATTATTGGGATCGGCGTAGGGCACGGCGGGCACTTCGATCAGCTCCGCCCCCTGAAGCCGCAGAAGGTCTTTCTTTTCCTGGCTTTGCGTATCTGGAATGACGATCACCGTCTGGAAGCCGAGCGCATTGGCGACGAGGGCGAGACCAATGCCCGTATTGCCGGCGGTGCCCTCGACGATCAGGCCGCCCGGCTTCAAGGCGCCGCGCTTGATGGCGTCTTTGACGATGGAGAGAGCGGCGCGATCCTTGACGGATCCGCCTGGGTTCATGAATTCGGCCTTGCCCAGAATGGTGCATCCTGTGGCCTTGGAGGCATGCCTCAGCTGGATGAGCGGCGTCTCGCCGATCGCTTCGATCACATTAGCCGGATAGCCCATCGTTCTGGTCTCGCTTTAGTCTCCAAACTCCATAGACCGGATTGAACATCGCGTCGAGCATTTCGCGAGTCGCGAGCCTTCGCGGGCCAAAGAAATGGCCTGCCGGATGGGGGTCCGGCAGGCCTGAATTGACTTCAGCGCGAGCGGCTCCGCGGTTAGCGGGACTCTTTGAAAAGCGAGCGGGAGACAAAACCCGCCAGAACGCCGCCCGCGATCGGCGCGACCCAGAACAGCCAGAGCTGCGCTATATATTGGCCACCCGCGAAAAGGGCCGGCCCGGTGCTGCGCGCCGGATTGACGGAGGTGTTGGTGACCGGGATCGAGACTAGATGAATCAGCGTGAGGGCGAGGCCGATTGCGAGCCCCGCAAATCCGGCCGGCGCGAATGACGACGTTGCGCCATGAATGATGAGGACGAAAAAGAACGTCAGCAGCACTTCGATGACGAGGGCCGACAACAGGCTGTAATGACCGGGGCTGAGATCGCCATAGCCATTTGAGGCGAAGCCCCCGAGCACGAATCCGGGCTTTCCGCTGGCGATGACGTAGAGCACCGCCGCCGCCGCGATCGCGCCGGCAACCTGCGCGACGACATAAGGCAGGACGCCATTGGCGGAGAACCGGTCGCCCGCCCAAAGGCCAATCGTCACCGCGGGATTGAAATGGCCGCCCGAAATGGGTCCCAGCGCGTAGACGCCCGTCAAGACAGTGAGACCGAAAGCCAGCGCGACGCCGGCGAATTGAATCCCATGCTCCGGGAAAGCGGCGGCGAGAACGGCGCTGCCGCAACCGCCGAATGTGAGCCAGAAAGTGCCCAGAAACTCTGCGCTGACGCGCTGAACCAGTGTCGCCTTCATAGAAATCCCCTCCCATAAAACGTGATGCTGAATTCCCCATCGGCTCCCGCGGTCGCCAAGGCGCGGTGGCCTGTCGTCCGCCGAAATTCGCCCTTCGGCCTCGCATCGTCATATCCCGCGAATGCTGAATGTGACATCCGGCGGCATGTCATCGGATTAATTTTCTTGCAATACGCGCACAACAGAAATGCGTCGAGACGCAGAGATAGAGTACCGAATCGCTTCAACCTCACCTGAACTAAAATCTAGCTGAATATTCTCTCACATTGAAGCGGCGCCGGGATTTCGCCAAATTCACAGACAAGAAATGATTGTCAATCGCATCGCTGAAAATTCTCTGATATCAGCCATCAGAAGTTCGCTTGAAAACTTGCATGAGAAACTTGCAAGAAAGACTTGACTGCGATCGCGCCTGACTCCGATCAACCGCCTGCGCCCGGCAGCCGCAAAATCCGGCAGCCGTCCCCGGCTTCCGCGGCAGGCGCGCGCGGCGGCCGGATCACCAAACATTGCGCCTCGGCGAGCACGCTCAAAAGGGATGAATCCTGCGCCTCGAAAGGGGTGGCGACCGGCAGGCTGTCGCCGCCTGCTTCGAGCTTTGCGCGCAGATAATCCTGCCGCCGGTCGTTGGCGCGAAGCGGCGCTCCGAGGATCGCGGCTTCGCTCCGATCGCCCGCCGCGAGCGGATCGCCGGACAAGGCGCGCACAAGAGGAACGAGGAAAAGAACGCCGCTGACCATCGCCGAGACCGGATTGCCGGGCAGGCCCAAAATCGCCGTCCGGCCAATGCGTCCATGCAGCAGCGGAGCGCCGGGCCGCACCGCAATGCGCCAGAAGCTCATCTCCATGCCGGCTTTCGCCAGCGCCGGTCTGATGAGGTCATGATCGCCGACAGAGGCGCCGCCCGTGGTTGCGAGGACATCGCATTCGGCCGCGATCGCCGCCTTTACACCCGCCTCCAGCGCGCCCAGATCATCGGGCGCGATGCCGAAATCGAGCGCCTCCCCGCCGGCCCATTCGATCAGCGCCGTGATCGCAAATGCGTTCGAAGCGACGATCTGATGCGGACCGACGGCCTCTCCGGGCAGGACCAGTTCGTCGCCGGTCGTAAGGATGCCGACCCTCGGGCGACGCACGACCGGCAATTCGGCATGGTTCATCGCGGCGGCGAGCGCGATCGCCGCTGGACCCAGCCGCGCTCCAGCGCGCAGCAAATTATCGCCGGCGCTGAAATCAAGGCCCGCGGGGCGGATGAATTGCCCTGCGGCGACGCTGCGCAAAGGCTTGATGGAGCCGTCCTCGACATAGGCGTCCTCCTGGATGAGGATCGCATCGGCTCCTTCCGGCGTCGGCGCGCCGGTGAAGATCCGCACGGTCTCGCCCGGTCCGAGGCTCCCGGAAAATCCGTGGCCGGCGGCGCTTTCGCCGATCTGCCTCAGCCGCATGGGCAAGCGGACGAGATCGGCCGCGCGGACGGCGTAGCCATCCATGGCTGAGACGGCGACGGGGGGCTGCGTGCGTTTGGCGACAAGATCCCGCGCGAGCGTGCGTCCGAGAGCCCTCGCGAGAGGGACCGTCTCGACCGGCCGATCGGACGGAACGTGAGCGAGGATGCGCGCCAGCGCCTCGGCGACCGAGATGGCGGCGTTGTCGCTCATGCCGGCGGCGAACTCTTCTGGACGCCGGCGCCAGATGCCCAGTCGCCGGACTTGCCGCCGGTTTTCTCGATGAGGGCGATGCCCTCGATCCGCATCGCGCGATCGGCCGCCTTCAACATGTCATAAAGCGTGAGGCAAGCAACGGCGACGGCGGTCAGGGCCTCCATTTCGACCCCGGTTTGGCCCAGCGCCTTGGCGCGGACGCGCACCAGAATTCCGGGCAAGCCGGCATCGGGCTCGAAATCGACGCCGACTTTGGTCAGCAGCAAGGGGTGACAGAGCGGGATCAACTCATGGGTCTTTTTCGCCGCCATGATTCCCGCGATCCGGGCGACGCCGAACACATCGCCTTTCACGGCGTTACCGGAGAGGGCGAGCTGCAGCGTCTCGGCGCGCATGACGATGCGACCCTCCGCCACAGCGACGCGTTGCGTCGCGTCTTTGGCCGAGACGTCGACCATGTCGGCCTCGCCCGCGGGCGAGAGATGCGAGAGGGCCGGATTTTGCAACTATGGTAGTCCGTGCGCATGTTTGCCATGCGCGGGGGGAAGTGCGCCGACGAGCAGGCGCCGTGTCGCGGCCGTCAAATCTTTTTGCCGCATCAGGCTCTCGCCGACGAGGAACGTCGAAATGCCATGGGCCTTGAGGCGCAGACAGTCCTCATGCGTGGAAATCCCGCTTTCGCTGACCACGATGCGGTCGGGCGGAATTTTCTCGATCAGGCGTTCGGAAACCTCCAGGGACGTCTCGAAGCTCCGCAAGTCGCGATTGTTGATGCCGACGAGCTTGGTTTCGAGCCGCAGCGCGCGGGTCAATTCCGCCTCGCAGTGGACCTCGACGAGAATGTCCATGGAAAGATCATGCGCGGCGCGCGTTAATTGGCTGGCTTCCTCGTCATTGACGCACGCAAGAATAATCAAGATGCAGTCCGCGCCGCTCGCGCGCGCTTCATAAACTTGATAAGGATCGAACAGGAAGTCTTTGCGAAGACACGGTAAACTCGTCGCATTGCGCGCGGCGTCGAGATAAGCCAGATCGCCCTGGAACGACGGTCCGTCAGTCAGCACGGAGAGACATGCGGCGCCGCCGGCCTCATAGGCCTTGGCCAGCGCGGACGGGTTGAAATCGGCCCGGATCAAGCCCTTCGAAGGGCTCGCCTTCTTGATTTCGGCGATTAGGGCGAGGTGGCCGGTCGCGTGTTTCGCCGCGATCGCCTTGACGAAGCCACGCGGCGGATCGTGGTCATGCGCCTTGCGGGCCAGCGCCTCCAGGGGCATCCGCACCTTGGCCTGGGCGATTTCGCGGCGCTTGTAGGCCTCGATCTGCTTCAAAATATCGGTCATGGATCGAGTCCCATCGGGACGGTCGCCGCGAGCTGCGGCAGCGCTGTGCGGTTCGAAACCTCGATTAGTTTTTGCAGCGTAGCGGCCGCGCGACCGTCGTCAATCGCCGACGCCGCCTGCGCGACGCCCTCCCGGAGGTCGTCCGCTTTTTCGGCGACGATAAGAGCCGCTGCGACATTGAGCAGGGCGATATCGCGATAGGGCGATTTTTGGCCCGCCAGAACGGCGCGCAGAGCCGCCGCGTTGACCGCCGGCGTTCCACCCTTGAGATCGGCAAGCGAGGCGCGGGGCAGGCCCGCCGCCTCGGGCGTGATCTCGAACGAGCGAATTACGCCGCGCTCCAGCGCCGTGACGAAGCTCGGACCCGTGGTGGAGGCTTCGTCGAGCCCATCGGCGCCATGGACGAGCCAGACCCGCTCCGAGCCGAGATTGCGCAGTGCCTGAGCCAGCGGTTCCAGCCAGCCCGCGGCGTAAACGCCCAGCATCTGATATTTGACGCCAGCCGGGTTGGCGAGCGGACCCAGCAGATTGAAGATGGTGCGCACGCCAAGTTCGGCCCGCGCGGGCGCCACATGGCGCATGGCGGCGTGATGCGTCTGCGCGCTCATGAAGCCGATGCCGGCTTGTCTGATGCAGGCTTCGACCTGAGCCGGCGCAAGGCCGATCCTGACGCCGAGCAGGGCGAGCACATCGCTGGCGCCTGACCGGGACGAGGCGGCGCGATTGCCGTGCTTGGCGACGGGCACGCCGCAGGCCGCGACGATCAGCGCCGCCAGCGTCGAGACATTGTAGGTCGCATGTCCGTCGCCGCCGGTCCCGACGATGTCGATGGCCCGAGCCGGCGCCTCGACGCGCAGCATGCGCGCCCGCATGGCGCGTACGGCGCCGGTGATCTCGTCGATGGTCTCGCCGCGCAGGCGCAGGGCCATCAGAAAAGCGCCGAGCTGGGCCGGCGTGACGTCGCCCGCAAAAATGTGCTCGAACGCCGCGCTCGCCTCGGCTTCAGTGAGGCTGGCGCCTGAGGCGACCTTCGCGATCAGGGGCTTGAACGCCTCCACTGTCAGCCCTCGACCGCGGCCCGCCGCGCGCTCTCGTTCCAATGGGCGGCGAGGGCGAGGAAGTTCTCAAAAATCCGCAGCCCATGTTCGGATGCGATGCTCTCGGGGTGGAATTGCACGCCGTGAGCGGGGAGGCGCCGGTGCGAAAGCCCCATCACAAGTCCGTCAGTGGCGGCGGTGATCTTGAGATCGGGCGGCAGCGTATCCGCGGCGACGACCAGCGAATGGTAGCGCGCGGCGCGGAACGGACCATTGATGCCGTGAAAAAGCGTCTCGCCTTCATGATCGATGGTGGCGATCTTGCCGTGCACCGGCGTTGGCGCGCGGACCACCTCGCCGCCATAGGCTTGCCCAAGCGCCTGATGGCCAAGGCAAACGCCGAAGATCGGAATGGTCGGCGCGGCGGCGTTGATAAGATCGAGGCAGATGCCGGCCTCCGCCGGTCCGCAAGGGCCGGGCGACAGCACGATCGCGTCAGGGGCGGCGGCGAGGACGTCGGCGACGCTCACCTTGTCATTGCGATAGACGCTCACCTCCGCGCCGAGCGCGCCGAGGCAATGCACCAGGTTCCAGGTGAAGCTGTCGTAATTGTCGATGAGCGTGATGGCGGTCATGGGCGCTTTTCGTGGTCGTTACGCGTGTTTTGGGCCGCACCGGCGTCGAGGTCAAGGATGATCGCGGATTTGGCCGGGCTGCGTCTCTCCTGAGCGGCCGCCATCGACCAGCGCGATGTTTTCGATCAACCAGCGCCGGAAGTCGCCAGCAAACGGCGAGCGCCGCTATTGCCCGCGCTTCGCCCTCGCCGCGAAGCGGACCGCTTCCTCGGCGGCGCGAAACAGGGCTTGAGCCTTGTTGACGCATTCGCGCTGCTCATAGGCGGGATCGCTATCGTAAACGACGCCGGCGCCGGACTGCACATGCATCACGCGGTCCTTGACGATCGCCGTGCGCAGGATGATGCAGGTGTCCATCTCCCCGGATGCGCCGAAATAGCCGATGCAGCCGCCATAGACCCCGCGCTTGTCCGTCTCCAGTTCGTCGATGATCTCCATGGCGCGAACTTTCGGCGCTCCTGAGACCGTACCGGCCGGAAAGCCGGCGCAGAGCGCATCGATGACGTCGCAGCCGGGGCCGAGCCTGCCCTCGACGTTCGAGACGATATGCATGACATGGCTGTAGCGTTCGATGGCGAATTGCTCGGTCACCGCGACAGAGCCGATCCTGGCGACGCGTCCGACATCGTTACGGCCGAGATCGAGCAGCATCAGATGCTCGGCGCATTCCTTTTCATCGGCGAGCAGGTCTTTGGCGAGCGCGTCGTCCTCGGCCTTCGTCTTGCCGCGCCAGCGCGTCCCGGCGATGGGACGGATGGTGACCTTGCCATCGCGCACGCGAACGAGAATTTCGGGGCTGGAGCAGACGATCTGGAACGGTCCGAAATCGAGGTAGCACAGGAAGGGCGAAGGGTTGACGCGCCGCAGCGCGCGATAAAGTGCGAAAGCGGGCAAGGTGAAGGGCGCCGAAAACCGCTGCGACAAAACAACTTGGAAAATGTCGCCGGCGCGCACGTAATCCTTAGCGCGCTCGACCATCTCGTGAAACCGGCTTTCGCTCGTGTTCGACTGTGGCGCGACGGCCGCGAGGGCAGGGTCGGCGGCGATGGATTCATGCGCAAGCGGACCTTCGAGGGTCGCCGTCACCGCTTCGATTCGCTCCAGCGCGCTTTCGTAAGCTGCGCGAAAGGGAACGCCAGGCGCGGGACGCAGCGGCGTGACGACGAAAATCTCCTCCCGGACGGCGTCGAACACGACCATGACGGTCGGTCGCAGCATCATGGCGTCGGGAACGCCGATCGGGTCCGGCTTCGCCGCCGCGAGGTTCTCCATTTGCCGGGCCATGTCATAGCCGAGATAGCCGAAGACGCCGGCCGCCATCGGCGGCATGTTTTCGCCCGCCTCGATGCGCGACTCGGCGATGAGTTCGCGCAAGGATTCGAGCGGGGGCGCGGCGCAGGGCGAAAACGCGTCCCTTTCCGTCAAGGCGCCGCGATTGATTTCCGCCCTGTCGCCAAAGGCGCGCCAGACGATGTCGGGGTCGAGGCCAATCATCGAATAACGCCCGCGCGCGGCGCCGCCCTCGACGGATTCGAGCAGAAAGATTCGCCCGCCGCGCCCCGCCGAAAGCTTCAGGAAGGCGGAGACCGGAGTCTCAAGATCGGCGATGAGGCGCGCCGAAATGAGGCGCGGCTCCATGGCCGCGTAGCTCGCGGC
>JBKQMI010000046.1:0-12313 GCA_052146775.1 Methylocella sp.
ACATCGTCGATTTCAAAATGAACATCGCCGAGGCGACCGCCGCGCCGCGCATGCATGACCAGGGCGCGCCCGACCGGCTCGAGGTCGAACGCGGCGTTTCGCCAGACACGATCCGGCTGCTTGAAGCACTGGGCCATAAGGTGGCGCAACGCGGCGCCTGGGGCTCGGCGCAGAGCATTTTGCGCGGCGAGGGCGTGCTGATGGGGGCGGCCGATACGCGCCAGCGCGGAACCCTCGCGGCGGGCTATTAGAGCATATTCCGATCAGATTGAATCAATCTGATCGACAAGAATATGCTCAAGCTTTTGAATCAGGCGAGATTTCTTGTCGACCGAAGGGTCCATTCGGTCGGAAAGCGCTCTAGAGCGATCAGGAATTGAATCGATTTGACCGCATGAGCCTGTTCCAAAAAGACATCTTCTGCGCTCGCGGTCAGTTTGGATCGCACATCCGGCCATAGGTCAGGCCGAGATTTTTGGCGATCGTCGCCCGCAGCTCGGCGATGCGCTTGTCATAGGCCTGCTGCAGGCAGGCGAGGTCGCCGCCGCAGGGATCACGCTCCTTCGCGATCCAGTCGGCCTGCCGCTGCAGCTCGGCGTCGCGAAACTCGCGATAGGCCATGCCGCTCCAGGCCGGCGCGGCGTCTTGAAGAATCTGATAATAGGCGGCCAGCCGGATATCTTTCGCGCCGAGGGACGGCTCGCGACAGATCGCGTTCTCGACGGCGCTCGCAGCTTTCGCGCAATCGAAACTCGCGACCTCCGCCGAACAGGGCGCGGGCCAGGCGACGAGGGGCCAGGCGACGAGCGAGGCCAAGACGCGAAGCGTCATCACAGCTGACATGTCGGAATCCTCGGCGGGGGTGAGAAAAAAGAAAAAGCGGCATGGGGGCGCTCCTGGCCACCGGCCTTCGCGTCGCAAGGATTAATTTTGATCGAATTGGCGGCTTGAAATTCAGCTTGAAGCAAGGCCCGACGTTTAATGATTTCCTCACGGCATCGGCGGTGTGGGGTAGGGCTTTGGCGTTCATAATCGGTCTGATCGTGGCGCTTGGCTGCATGCTCGGCGGCTTCGCCGCAATGGGCGGCCATCTCGCGGTGATTTTCCAGCCATGGGAATTCGTCATCATCGTCGGCGTCGCTCTCGGCACCTTCATCATCGCGAACTCGCTCGCGACGATCAAGGATACAGGCGCGGCCATCGTCGAGGCGATCCTCGACAAGGGGACGACGCAGCGCGACTATCTCGACGTCCTTGGCGTGCTCTACACGCTGATGCGGGAGCTGCGCGGCAAGGCGCGCAGCGAGGTCGAACAGCATGTCGACAATCCGGGGGAATCGGCGATCTTCAAGAATTTCCCGAAAGTTCTCGCCGACGCGAACCTCACCAGCTTCATTTGCGATTATTGCCGCCTGATCATCATCGGCAACGCGCGCACGCATGAAATCGAGGCGCTGATGGACGAGGAGTTGCAGACGGTCACCCACGACAAGCTTAAACCCTATCATGCGCTGACCACGATCGCCGACGCCCTGCCGGCGATCGGAATCATCGCGGCGGTGCTCGGCGTCGTCCATGCGATGGCGGCGCTGGATCAGTCGCCTGAAATTCTCGGCGGGCTGATCGGCGCGGCGCTGGTCGGCACCTTCTCGGGGATTTTCATCTCCTATGGCGTCGTCGCGCCGCTGGCGCACAAGGTTAAGGCGACGCGCTCGACGCGCTGCCGGCTCTATATCATCGTCAAGCAGACCTTGCTCGCCTTCATGAACGGCGCGATGCCCCAAATCGCATTGGAGCACGGGCGCAAGACCATCGCCTCGCACGACCGGCCCTCGATCGACATGGTCGAAAACGAGACGGTTTCCGGCGGATCCAGAAATCAACAGCAGGCGGCTTGAGGCATCATGTCGGACATTCCCGCCCCTAACACAGTGCGCAACGCATCGGAGCGGCTTCTCGACGCGCCGGGGATCTCGATCGATCGCATGCCCATGCTGCATGTCGTGTTCGACCGGATGACGGCGCAATGCGCGGAGAATCTCCGCCAGCTTTCCGCCGCTCCGGCCTTCTTCTCCATCGATTCGACCGCCGCAAGGCGAATCGGAGACGTGCTCGACGCCTTCGACAACGACGTCGTTATCGGCATTTTCCAGGTCCAGGCCTGGGACTCGCGCATTCTCATCGGGCTCCGTCACGATTTCATCTTTACGCTGGCCGACGCGCTGTTTGGAAGCGACGGCGGCGAAGCGCCGTTAGCCGAACAGCGCAAATTGTCGAGCCTCGAAATTCGCCTCGCGCAGAAGACATTCAGTCTGCTCGGTCGCGCCTTGCAAGCTGCGTTTGAAACAGTCTGTGATGTGACGTTCAAGCTGGAGCGGGTCGACACGAGGCTCGATTTCGCCGTCATCGCGCCGCGCAACTCCTTCGCCGTCCACACAAAAATCCGGTTGCGGATCCTCGGGCGCCACAGCGAGATGTTCGTTCTCATTCCGCAGGCCGCGCTGAATTCGGTGCGTCAGCAGCTCGGACGCGATTTATCCAATGACGCGGCGGTGCGCGATCCGGCATGGACGCGGCAGATCGAGGCGGAGATCGGACGCACGGATGTCGCCGTGAAGGGCGTCATCGAGGAGCGCCAGTTCGTTCTCGCCGACATCGCCGCCTTGAAGGTCGGCGGCATTCTCGAGCTTCAGGCCACCACGCGCACGCGCGTCCGGCTGGAGTGCAACGCAGAGCCGCTGTTCTGGTGCAGTCTCGGTCAGGGCGAAGGCTTCTATACGCTGCGCATCGACGAGTCGGTGAGCCAGGAACAGGAGTTTATCGATGACGTCCTGTCGCGTTGAGCGGCGAGGCATCGCGGCCGCAGCCCCGGATCAAGGAAAAAAGAGGCGGGACGGCAGCCTGTGAATCAACCGTCCAGGACGCTGTCCTGCGGACTGAAACCCCCGAGCGACGGGCTAAGGCCCGCGCCGGATCTATGTGTGAGGGGAGCGCGGAGCATGATGTCAGACGAACGCGATGAAGCGGCGAGCTTTGGCGAGAGCCTCGGCGATGAGACGCTGACGAGGCCTGGCCCGCATCGAAATCTCGACACGATTCTTCGCATCCCGGTAGTCGTCCAGGTCGTTCTCGGTTCGGCCGTGATGCCCGTGTCGAACCTTTTGAAGCTCGGGCGCGGGGCGGTCATTCCACTCGATCACAGGGTCGGCGAGCCGGTCGACGTCGTCGTCAACGGGCGCGTCATCGCGCGTGGGGAAATCGTCGTGGTCGAGGACGATAACTCCCGCTTCGGCGTGTCGTTGACCGAGATTGTCGGCCCGACCGGGTCCGTCGCCTAGCGATGGCCGCGTCCGCTGCCCAGACCGCCGGAGCGAACCCGAGGTTTCTGCGCGGGCCCGAGCGGGTCGCGGCGCTGCTGCTCGCCATGGGAAAGCCGCTCGCCAGCCGGATTTTGAAGCATTTCGACGTCGATGAACTGAAACAGATCACGCGCTCCGTCGCCGAACTCGGCGTCGTGCCGGCGCCAACGCTTGAGTTGCTCGTCGAAGATTTCGCCGGGCAATTCGCCAATGGCGTCGATCTCCTGGGTTCGCCAAGCGAGGTCGAGCAGATGCTCGACGGCGTGCTGGCGCCGGAGCAGATCGCCGACGTCATGTCGGACGTCACGGGCAATTCGAACGAGGCGATGTGGGATCGCCTCTCCAACGTGCCGGAATCGGTCTTCAGCGCCTATCTCGCCAAGGAGCATCCGCAGACGGCCGCGCTGATTCTCTCGAAAGTGACTCCGGCCTGCGCCGCCAAAGTCATGGGGCAATTTCCGCGCGATCTGCGCAACGAGATGACGCGACGCATGCTCAGCATCACGCCGGTCACGGAAGCCGCCGTCCGCATCATTCAGGGGCAGTTGCAGGAAGATCTCCTGTCCAACTTGTCGCGCCAGAGTGGTAGCGAGCAGAATATCCGAGTAGCGAATATCATCAACAAACTGGATCGCGATCAGATGGAGGATGTGATGCAGAGCCTTGCGGCCGCCCGTCCGAAAGCGGCCGAGGTTCTGCGCGGGCTGATGTTCACCTTCGACGACATCATCAAGCTGCAATCGAAGGCGCGCAGCGTGCTCTTCGACAAGATACCGACCGAACTTGTCGTTCTCGCGCTAAAAGGCACTGACGCGGGTTTCCGCGACGCCATCCTCTCCTCCCTCGCGGCCCGGGCGCGGCGAATCGTCGACAGCGAATTGGCGAACGGCGGTCCGGCGCTTCAGCGCGACGTTCTCAAGGCGCGCCGCATGATCGCCGATTGCGCGCTCGAACTGTCGAGCAATGGCGAGATCGATCTCAATTCGTCGGAGGACGAAGACGAGGTCTACGAATAGGTGGGTTTGAGACGTCATGGCGGACGGGGAGTCGAAGGAGAGTCAGACCGAAGAGCCGACCGAGAAGAAGCTTGGCGACGCGTTCGAGCGCGGCGATGTGCCGTTCGCCAGGGAGGCCTCGCTCTTCGCCTCGGTGTCCGCCACGCTGATCATCGGCGCCTTCGCTGCAAAGGGCGTCATTGCGGCGATGACGGCCTTGCTCCGTCAGTTGCTCGACGACGCGGGCGGCGTATCGATTCGCAATGGAAACGACGCCGTCGCCCTGCTGCAGATCGTCGGCCGGGACGCGTCGGCCATTCTTGTTGCGCCGCTCGCCATACTGGCGGCGGCGGGGGTCCTGTCATCGGTCCTGCAAAATCCGCCGCGTATCGTATTCGATAGAATCCAACCAGACTTGAAGCGCATTTCATTAGGCAACGGCTGGCATCGTCTGTTCGGCGCTCGAGGCCAGGTCGAGTTTCTGAAAGGCGTCTTGAAATTGGGTTCCATCAGCGCCGTCCTGTTCACGGTCTTGCAGTGGCAGCAGAATAATCTGGTGAACGCGATGGCGGTCGATCCGGAAGCTGTCCCGGAATTGATTCTGACGATCGCCATGCGGCTTTTGTCGGCTGTCGGCGTCGTGACCGTTCTTCTCCTTGCCGCCGATCTCGTCTGGTCGCGCACTCATTGGCGGCGGGACCTGCGCATGAGCCGGCAGGAGGTCAAGGACGAGATCAAGCAGAATGAGGGCGATCCCCTGAAAAAGGCGAAGCTGCGCTCGCTTGCAAAGGATCGCCAGCGCAAAAGCATGATCGCCAACGTGCCGCGGGCGACTCTTGTCATCGCCAACCCCACGCACTATGCGATCGCGCTTCGTTACGTCAAGGAGGAGAACGCCGCGCCCGTCGTGTTGTCGAAGGGGCAGGACCTCATCGCTCTGAAGATCCGCGAGATCGCCGAACAACATGGCATCCCGGTCGTAGAAGACAAGCTGCTGGCGCGGTCCATGTACGATAGCGTCGATGTCGACCGCACCATCCCGCCCGAATTCTACAAAGCCGTTGCGGAGCTGATTCATTTCCTTGGTTCGAGGAAAGCGCGTAGCGCTTCGGTGAAGTGATGGCGTCCTCCCCTCCGCCTTCCATTCCGTCTCCGAGGCTTCCCGCGCGCAACGGTGCGCAGGCCGAGGTGAGGGTTGCGGCGTTGCAGGAGGCCGTGACAGCGCTCGCAGCCGAGTTGCGGCTCGTCGACGTCGCCGACTACATTGCCTTCATCCGCTGCGAACATTTCGCAAACATCCAGGATATCGTGAATTCGTCGGTCGAACTCTTCTTCAGACCGGGGGCTCTCTCCTACGGCTGGTCGGCGGAGTTCGAACTGGATTGGGAAAGCGCGCCAAAGATTGTTTTCGACATGGAGTTTCGGCATCGGACGATCAGGATCGTCTTTAAACTTGCGCTTTGGGGCCATCAAAGCAGCGTTTCGATTGAATATTTTTCGGCCAGCGAACCAGCTGGCGACGAGGAAGCGGATACGCGCCGCATGATTGAAGCTCTGGCGGAGGCCCGGCTGCCGTCGCCGCCTCGATGAACGGGGTGGACCGCCGCGTGGCCACACGCGCCGAGGCTAAATTGTTGGGCGCGCCAGCCCGGTGCAAGTTTCTGTCGCTAAACCGGAGATCAAGCAAACGCTTCCTTGGTTTCGTCTTCTCAGGTTTTCGTCATGGAGCCAATTCACCTTTTCGATCTTGCTTCGCAGCAGGCGCGCTGGTTGACGGTGCGCCAGGCGACAGTCGCCTCGAATGTCGCGAACGCCAACACGCCGGGCTTTAAGGCGGCCGACGTGGTTCCGTTTGAGGATGCTTTCAACGATGCGTCGATGCGCATGGCGGCGACCAATCCCGGACACCTTGGCGTCGATCCGTTGGCGCCCGATCAGGTCGCCGTCACGGACGCCGCCGCGTGGGAGACGACGCAGTCCGGCAACTCGGTTAGCCTTGAGAATGAGATGATGAAGGCCGGCGAGGTCAATCGCTCCTACTCGTTGAACACGAGCATCGTCAAGGCTTTCCATCAAATGTTGATGAACAGCGTCAAAGGATAGCGCATGTCTGATCCACTTGAGGCATCGCTCAAGATCGCGGCGGCCGGTCTTGAAGCCCAATCGGCGCGGCTTCGAATCGTGTCGGAGAATCTGGCCAATGCGCAATCGACCGGATCGACGCCAGGAGCCGATCCCTACGCGCGCAAGACGATCACCTTCGCGAGTGAGATCGATCGCGCCTCGGGCGCCGACCTCGTGCGCGTCAAGAGCATCGGCGTCGACAAGGCGCCTTTCCGGGTCGATCTCGATCCCGGCAATCCGGCCGCCGATTCAAAAGGTTTCGTGAAGCTTCCGAATGTCAACATGATCATGGAGATGGCCGACATGCGCGAGGCCAACCGCTCCTATGAAGCCAATCTCCAGATCGTCAAGCAAACCCGCGATCTGTCTTCGATGACCATCGATCTCTTGAGGAATTCATCATGATCCCTGCTCTTTCTCTTCTCGGCTCCATCCTCGGCCCCGCCGCGACCGCTGCGTCGACAGAGGTCACATCGGCGCAGACGACCGCCGCCGCCGGCGCCAGCTTCGGTCAGGTCCTGACCGACGTATCGGCGCAGGCCGTCAACGCTCTCAAAACCGGCGAAGCGACCGCGATCTCGGGGCTTCAAGGTAAAGCCTCTGTGCAGCAGGTCGTAGAATCCGTGATGGGCGCCGAGCAGTCGCTTAGCACGGCGCTGGCGATTCGCGACAAGGCCGTGTCTGCCTATCAGTCGCTCTCTCAAATGGCGATCTAGAATTCTTCTCGATCCGCTGCGATCGGAGGGCGGCGCCACATTTTGTTTCGCCGTATTTTCCTTGCGCGATATCCGCTTCGATCGAAAATGCTCTAGGGAGATGAAATGAAAGCGCTTTCCATCGCCGCGACCGGCATGGCCGCCCAGGATCTCAATGTCGCGGTCATCGCCAACAATATCGCCAATATCAACACCACCGGATTCAAGCGCGCCCGCGCCGAATTTACGGATCTGTTGTACCAGGCCGAACGTCTGCAGGGCGTTTCGAATCGCGGCCAGAACAACACGATCCCCGAAGGCGCGCAACTCGGCCTTGGCGTGCGCACCGCCTCGATCCGCAACCTGCATATCCAGGGCGCGCTGACGCACACCGGCAACCAGTTCGACATGGCTCTCAGCGGACGCGGCTGGTTTCAGGTCACGGACGCAAACGGCAGTATCGTCTATACGAGAGACGGCGCCTTCAACACGAATGGAACCGGGCAGATCGTCACTGCGGATGGGTATGTCGTCAGCCCCACGATGGTCATTCCGACCAATGCGGTGAGCGTGACCGTGAGCCAATCCGGCATGGTCTCCGTGACCCTGTCCGGGCAGACGACGCCACAACAACTCGGGCAGATCACGCTTGCGATCTTCCCGAACGACGCGGGCCTGACGCCGAGCGGGAATAATCTCTACACTCAGACGGAAGCGTCGGGCGCCCCCGTCGTCGGCATTCCGGGCGATCCCGGCTTTGCGACAGTGAGCCAGGGCTACCTCGAAAGTTCGAACGTCGATCCCGTCCAGGAGATCACCGATCTCATCGCGGCGCAGCGCGCCTATGAGATGAATTCGAAGGTGATTCAGGCAGCCTCCGACATGATGAGCACGGTTTCCAAGAACATGGGGTAGGGCATGCGGGAAAAGCTGAGGTTCGCCGTCGTCCGCGCGGGCGGGGGCTCGCGCGAAACGAAATTCGCTTCGCGCAAAAACAACGCGGCAAGGGGGAACGCAGGATCGGGCTTCCGTAGCCTTCGCATCGCCAGCAACTGGCGAGAGAAGCTGATCGGCCTCGTACCGGAGTCCAACATGGCTGTGTCTAACCTGGCGCTGTTTGGCGCGGCGCTGTTTGGATTGTGCGCGTTTTCGCCGGGCTCTGCGCTCTCGGCGTCCCTGTCCGACGCCTTGCCTGTGCCCGAGATCACAATCTACCCAGGCGACGCGATCAAGGACGATTGGTTGATCGATCGTGAATTTTCGTTGACCTCATCGGCGCGGGGCGGGTTTGTTTCGAACCGCGAGACGATCGTCGGAAAAATTGCGCGGCGGACATTGTTGCCGGGCGCGCCGATCCCGCTGAACGCCGTGTCGACGGCGAAAATCGTGGCCAATGGCGCGCGAGTCCGGATGGTGTTCGAGGAGGGCGCCCTGACGATCGCGGCTTATGGCGCCGCACTCCAGGACGGCGGCGTGGGAGACGTCATTTCACTGCGCAATCTCGACACAGGACTGACCGTTTCAGGAACCATTCAAGCCGACGGTTCGGTACGGTTGAGCGGCGGATGATGCTGCGCGCTCTTCTCATCCTCGCGTCATGCGGCGTTGCCATTTGCCTCGCCTGTTCCTGGCCCGGCTCCGCGGCGGCGTCAGTCCGCATCAAGGACATCGCCGCCTTGCAGGGCGTCCGCGACAATCAACTCGTCGGCTACGGGCTCGTCGTCGGCCTTCAGGGGAGCGGCGACACCCTCGCCAATTCGGCCTTTACGCAACAGGCTCTGCAATCCATGCTGGACCGTATGGGCATCAACGTTCGCGCCCTGACGTTCCGCACGCGCAACGTCGCCGCCGTGCTCGTGACGGCCAATCTTCCGCCATTCATCCAGCCTGGATCCCGCATGGACGTCACCGTGTCGTCGCTGGGCGATGCGACATCCCTCTATGGCGGCACATTGATCCTGACCTCGCTGACGGGCGTCGACGGACAGACTTATGCGATCGCGCAAGGACAGGTCGCCGTCGCCGGTTTCGCCGTCGAGGGGCAGGCCGAGACGATCACGCAAAATGTGGCGACTGCCGGCCATATCGCCAATGGGGCTCTGATCGAGCGGGAAGTTCCCGGCAGTCTGCTCGATGTCGGGCCTCTGGTGTTGGTTTTGAAAAATCCAGACTTCAACACGGCGGCGCAGATCGCCGACGCAATCAATGAGTTCGGAATGCGCCGCTATGGCGCGCGGGTCGCGCGGGAAAAGGACCTGAACTCGGTCGCTCTCAACAAGCCGGCCCGGGTCGGAATCACGCGCTTCATGGCCGAAATTGGCGATCTGCTGGTGGAGCCGGACGGACCCGCCCGCGTCGTCATCGATTCGCGCAGCGGAACCATCGTCATCGGCCAGGACGTGCAGGTGTCGACCGTCGCCGTGACGCACGGCAATCTCAATGTCCGCGTCGCCGAAGCGCCCGAAGTGTCCCAACCGGCGCCGTTCTCCAATGGCAAAACCGTTGTCGTCCCGCGCACCAACATCGATACCAACCAACAGGGTGGACATATCGGCATCGTCCGGGGCGCCAGTTTGCGTGAGCTTGTCTCCGGCCTCAATCGAATGGGCCTGAAGCCGATGGGCATCATTTCAATCCTACAGGCGATCAAGGCCGCCGGAGCCCTTCACGCCGATCTCGTCGTGCAATGACCGCGCAGCGGCTCGGGCCAGCCCTGCGCAAGGAGGCTCGGCGATGTTTGAAGGAGCGCACTGGATGGCTGCAAAGATGACCTCGAGAGTTTCGCATTCATGGATCGCCTGCCTCGCGGCCGCCCTCGCAATGCCGGCGGCTGGACACGCGCTTGAACCGAAAAAGCCCGACGCGGCAAAGGCTGAGGCCAAGGGGGACGCCAATGGGAACGTCAAGGCGCAGTCCGACGTGCAGCAGTTTTGCGTCAACAACGCAGCCCTCCTTGGCGATGCGCGCATCGCCTATCAGACGGCCCGCCTCACCGAAATCGAGGCGCAAATCCGCCAGCGCCTTGCTGAGCTCGAGGCCAAGAAGGGTGAGTATGAAGCATGGCTGCGCAAGCGCGACGAGGTGATGAAACAGGCCGCCGACGGCATCGTCGCGATCTACGCGAAGATGCGGCCGGACGCCGCCGCATCGCAGCTTGCGGCCATGGACGACGCCATCGCCGCGGCGATTCTCGCCAAGCTTCCCTCGCGCGCCGCGGGCGCGATCCTCGGTGAAATGGAGGCCGGCCGCGCTGCTCGGCTCACCCACGCCATGACGGGTCCCGACGCTGCGGCGGACGAGAAGAGATCCTAGATGAAACATGCCCTCCTCACCTTCTTCGCGCTTTTCCTTGGCGGTTGTGCCGGCGACGTCAGGGAGATTGGACGGGAGCCGGCCATGAGTCCTGTCGGGACAGGCCTGCTCACCGATGTGCAACCGACGGCAAGCGCGATATTCCTGCCCGCCGGGAAGAGCAACTCGAACTCGATCTGGAGCGGCGGGCGCGCGGATATTTTCAGCGATCCGCGCGCTGCCAAGATCGGCGATGTGCTGACGGTCAACATCGCCATCAATGATAGCGCGAAATTCGGCAACGCGACGGATCGCTCGCTTGACGCGAAAGTCGCCGCCAACTTTGATTGGAAACTCGGCGTGAACACCACCACGAGCGAGTTCAAGCCTGAATTTACATCCGAGGCGACGTCCTCAACACAGGGCCAGGGCACCACCGATCGCGCGGAGAAGATTCAGTTATCTGTCGCCGCCGTCGTCACTGATGTTTTGCCGAACGGAAATTTGATCGTCAGCGGATCGCAGGAGGTGCGGGTCAATTTCGAGCTGCGCCTGCTGAATGTCGCCGGGATCGTGCGCCCGCGCGACATATCGAGAGACAACACGATCCCCTACAACAAGGTGGCCGAAGCGCGCATCTCTTACGGCGGGCGTGGGCGCCTCATGGAAGTGCAGCAGCCGGCCTGGGGTCAACAGATTTATGACTGGTTCAAGCCCATGTGAGCGCCTTTTGGGCGGCGGCAGGCGCCGCCTGACGGCCCGCTTTGGAGCATCTCGGTGACGCAGCGATGACCATGAACGAAGACGTGGCGCGGTTGACCGCTCCGCCGGCTGCGCCCGGCCGATCCGTCGCGGCGTTCGCCGGCGCGATGGTCGCGCTGACGCTCATAGCAGCGGCGGCGGGCGCGGCGCTTGGGTTGCGCCTCGCCGCGAGCGCGCGGGCCGAGCCGCCGAACGTCGCGGAGGCGGCGGCGGCGGCGAGAGCGCCCGCGCCTTACGCCGGCGAGGCCAATCTGCGCGACCTGCCGCCGATCATCGCCAATCTCGCAGATCCGCCTGACGCTTGGGTTCGCCTGCAGGCGACCCTCGTCTTCGACAGCGCCTCGACGCCGAAGCCGGATGTCGTCGCGGCGCAGATCGCGGAGGACATCCTCGGCTTCATGCGCACCGTCACCCTGGCGCAGATAGCCGGCGCGAGCGGTCTTCAGCATTTGCGCGAGGATCTGAACGAGCGGGCGGCGATTCGCTCGGAGGGACGCGTGCGGGAGCTCATCCTTCAGACCCTGGTGGTTCAGTGAAAAGGACGTCCATCGTCATCATGGCCCTCGTCTCGATCGCGCTGCTTTCGGCCGACGCGGCGTCGGCGCAGGCGCCAGACCTCGGCGCTCTCGTTCCGCCGGGCGGTGGGACCGCCGCCGGCCGCATCATTCAGCTCGTCGCCCTTTTGACCGTGCTCTCGGTCGCGCCGGGCCTCCTCGTGGTGGCGACCAGCTTCACGCGCTTCGTCATCGCTCTTTCTTTCCTCCGCTCGGGAATCGGATTGCAGAGCACGCCGGCCAATCTGATTCTGATCAGTCTTTCGCTCTTCATGACGTTTTACGTAATGGCGCCGACGTTCGAGCGGGCCTGGGACGACGGCGTCCAGCCTCTGATGGAAAACAAGCTCACGGAGCAGGAAGCTTTTGGCAAGATCGCCGAGCCCTTTCGCGATTTCATGATGTCGCAGGTGCGCGACAGGGATCTGAAGTTGTTTGAAGATCTCGCCAAGGACAGCTTCAAGACCAGGGATCAGGCGCCGGGGGAGCTGCGCACCCTCGTTCCCGCCTTCATGATCTCGGAGCTGCGACGC
>JBKQMI010000047.1:0-16049 GCA_052146775.1 Methylocella sp.
CACGGCATGCATGCGGCGGAAGGCGTGCTGACGACGCGCGGCGGCATGACGTCGCATGCGGCGGTCGTCGCGCGCGGCATGGGCAAGCCCTGCGTCACCGGCGCCGCCGCGATCCGGGTCGATTACGCCAGCGCGACGATGTCGGCCGCCGGCGTGACGCTGAAGCGCGGCGACATGCTGACTCTGGACGGCGCCACTGGAGAAGTGATTCGGGGCGCGGTCGAGATGAGCCAGCCCGAACTTTCGGGCGAATTCGCCATATTGATGAAATGGGCCGACGAGGTGCGGCGCCTGAAGGTGCGCGCCAACGCGGAGACGCCTTCGGACGCGCGCGCGGCGCGGAAATTCGGCGCGGACGGCATCGGCCTTTGCCGCACCGAGCATATGTTCTTCGACAGCGATCGGCTGACCGCCATGCGCCAGATGATTCTCGCCGACGATCTCGCCGGTCGGCGCGCCGCCCTCGCGAAGCTGCTGCCGATGCAGCGCGGCGACTTTGTCGAGCTGTTCGAGATCATGGCCGGGCTGCCGGTGACGATCCGCCTGCTCGATCCTCCCTTGCATGAATTTCTGCCGCAAACCGCGGCGGAGATCGATGAGGTCGCTCAAAGCCTTGGCGTGCCGGCCGAGAAAATTCGCAGCCGGCTCGTCGATCTGCGTGAAGTCAATCCGATGCTGGGATTTCGCGGCTCGCGGCTGGCGATCGCCTTTCCTGAAATCGCCGAGATGCAGGCGCGCGCGATTTTCGAGGCCGCGGCCGAAGTTAAACGGCGGACAGGCGAATTGGTGCGCCCGGAGATCATGACGCCGCTCATCATCGCCAAGCCCGAATTCGACCTCGTCAAGGCGAAGGTCGATGCGATGGCGCGCGCGGTCGCGGAGGAGACCGGACAAGCGGTTCCCTACACGGTCGGGACCATGGTGGAGACGCCGCGCGCGGCCCTGCGCGCCGGCGAGATCGCCGAAAGCGCCGCGTTCCTTTCGTTTGGAACCAATGATTTGACCCAGACCTGCATGGCCCTCTCGCGCGACGACGCCAGCTCGTTTCTTGGTCGTTACGTGGCTCTGGGGATTCTGGCCGCCGATCCCTTCGTCACCATCGATCAGGAAGGCGTTGGCGAACTCGTTGCGCTCGGCGTCGAGCGCAGCCGCGCCGCGCGGCCGGACATCAAGCTCGGGATTTGCGGCGAACATGGCGGCGATCCGGCCTCCATCGCATTCTGCGAGAGGCTTGGTCTCGACTATGTGTCCTGTTCGCCTTTCCGCGTGCCGATCGCAAGGCTCGCCGCGGCGCAGGCGGCGCTCAAACGAACAGCCTCGAACGCGGATTGATCGTCGATGTCGCGCCGGTACGGCGACGAAGCTGCCCGGCTCGTCAAAGATCGGCCTCAGCCGACGGACGACAGCGCCTCCGCGGCGCTTTTCTTTGGCGGCAGATCCAACAGATCCGCGATCAGCGCGCGATCCAGAAGCAGCGCCATTCGCTCTTTTGGCTTCAGCCAGGCGAGCGCCTCTTCGATCGTCTCGGCTTCATTCAGCTTGGCTTCGGCGAGCGCCCATTCGGCCGTCATTTCGCCCGTTCTGCGGCGACCGCCTTCCGGGAGCCAGGCGAGATGAAGAGCCGCCAGTTTGCGATCGTCGTAAAGGGCCGCGAGCCCCTCCGGCTCCTGCGCGGCTTCGCCCGCAAGTTTCTCGGCGAGTTCATTGGCGCGCGTCACGATGGGAGGCCTCATTCGCTCCTCGGGCGTGACGAGAAGCCCCGCGCGCCGGAAGGCGAGGCCGACGTTCAAAAGCCCGGTCGACCAGGACAGGAAGATCGCCAGCACGAGGCCAAGAATTGTCGGCGACATCCAGGCGACGAGGGAAGGGGAGATGAGGAGCCCGGCGATCAGCGTGATGACGCCCATCGCGACATGGGAGCGATGGCGCCTGACGATCGCCTTGAAGGGAATGGATCCGTCGTCGCGGCGCTGCGGATCCCAGCCGGTGTCGAAGCCGAAGACGAAATGCATCACGTGTCCCGCCTGGATCAGCATCATGCTCGGCGCCAGCAGCGCCGACATGAGGACTTCGAACAGGCTCGACAGCGTGAGCCTGATCACGCCGCCGCCGCCGCGCCGGGTGCTGCCCTGACAGAGAGCGAGAAGCAGTCCAAACGCCTTGGGCAGAAGCAATATCGTCATGGTCAGGGCGAAAAGGCTCAGCGATCGCGCGGCGTCGAACCGCGGCCAGGCCGGAAACAGGGTGAATTCGCGGGTGAAGTATTCCGGCCGGATGTAGCTGGCCTGCAGCACGAGAATGATGCCGACGAAGAGTTGCAGCATCCACAGCGGCGACGAGACATAGGCCATGATGCCGGTCATGAAATGCTGGCGCGAGGCGAGGCGCAGGCCTTTCGCCGGCGCGACGCGCAGATGCTGCAAATTGCCTTGGCACCAGCGGCGGTCGCGCGCGGAAAGGTCGATGAGGGAGGGCGGGCTCTCCTCGAAACTGCCGGCGAGCGTCGGCAGCATGTAGACGGCGTAGCCGGCGCGCAGCATCAGGGCCGCCTCGACGAAATCATGGCTAAGGATGTGGCCGCCGAAGGGCGGGCGCCCGCGCAGCGTCGGCAAGCCGCAATGCGCCGCGAACGCCTCGATGCGGATGATCGCGTTATGGCCCCAGTAATTGCCTTCGCGCCCTGACCAGACGGCCACTCCGGCGGCGATGACCGGACCGTAAATCCTGGCGGCGAACTGCTGCACGCGCGCAAACAGCGTGTTGCGATTGACGATGAGCGGCAGCGTCTGGATGATGCCGGCGTCGGGATCGTTCTCCATCGCCGCGGCGAGGCTGACGATCGCCGCGCCCGTCATCAGGCTGTCGGCGTCGAGCACGACCATATGCGCGAATCGCCCGCCCCAGCGGGTCACGAAATCCTCGATGTTGCCGGACTTGCGGTTGATGTTTTTCGCCCTGTGCCGGTAATAGATTTCCGCGTCGTGCCCGAGCCTTCGCCGCATGGCGAGGTAAGCCTGCTCCTCGGCGATGAAGACGTCTGGATCGGTTGTGTCGGAGAGAAAGAACCACTCGAAAGAGCCGCCAAGGCCCAAGGCCTCGACGTCCTCGAACATCGCCTGCAACGCGCCGAAGGTCCGCGCCGGGGACTCATTGTAGATCGGCATCACGATCGCGGTGCGTTCGCGCAGCGAGGCGGGCGGCGCCGGCGTCCTCGGGGCCAGGAACAAAAGCCAGAAAAGGCCGGCTATGGCGTTGGTGAACGCGAGCGCGATCCAGGAGAAATTGGCGACGAACAGGATGAGCAGCGCCCATTCGAGCAGCGTCACCTCGCCGACGGCGACGACCCTGTACATCTCGTTTGCGCCATAGCCCGTCAGCGCAAGACCACCGCCGAAAACGAACAGCCGCGCGAACAGCGTGCCGAGCCGGCGATGGCGCGCGGTTTCCTTGCGCCGGCCGCGGGGATCGAACTTCGACAGGCTTTGCGCCGGCATCGCCAGCGGCGCTTCAGGCGGCATGCAGGCAAAAGCCGCGAGCCCGTCGCCCGCGGCGTCGGGCGCACGCAGATGTCGAACCACCGGCTCCGATTTCCTCACGGCGTCCATCTGTAGATCCACGTTTCGCTGACCGGCTTGCCCTGCGCCTCGATGACGAGGCGCAATTCGGAAAAGTTCTCTCCGCCGGGATCGATTTCGAATAAAACCCTGTAGGTCGCCTGGTCCGCCGAGAGGAACGTCCGAACGAACGAGATGGATCCCGGCGACGCGCTCAAGTTCGGCTTTAATTCCTCGCTCTTGGCCTGCCTGAAAACCTCGCCTGCAAATTCGACGAGAAAGCGGCGGTGCTTGGCGCTCCAGCCTCGCCCGGAGCGCGACAAAACGACCGTTGCGAAGGGCGGGCGCTCTGGCGGCTGCTTGCACCAGAACTGCCGGTAGGCGAAGGAGATCTCGGCGCCGGCGCTCAACGGCTGCTTCGGGCGCCAATAGGCGACGATATTGTCGTTTACGTCTGATTCAGTCGGAATTTCAACGAGCTGCACGCCGCCGAACGACCAGTCGCCGATCGGCTCGATCCACAGGGACGGACGGTTCTCCCAGTGTTGATCGTCATCTTGATAATCATCGAAATTGCGATCGCGCAGCAGGAACCCGAAGCCGCGCGGGTTTTCGTCGATGAAGGTCGATGTCTGGAGCGTGGCGGGGTTCGAAACCGGCCGCCAGAGCCATTCGCCCTTGCCGGTGAGCATCTGCAGCCCGTCGATGTCGCCAACGTTGGGACGAAGATCGTCGATCCTCGTCTTGTCGATCGCGCCCGAAAGATGGGTCGCGCTCATCGCGGCGATGCCGTAATGATCGAGGCTCGCCCGCGCGAAGAGGGTGCACTCCGTGTCGATGAGCGTCGCGTCGCCCGGGCGCAGGGTGAAGCGATAGGCGCCGGTCACGCTCTCCGAATCGATGATGGCGTAAATGACCAGCGTGTCGGCGGCCAGCGTCGGGCGCTCGATCCAGACGCTGCGGATGGCTGGAAATTCCTCGCCGCGCGGATCGGCCGTCCGGATCGCGAGCGCCCGCGCCATCGTGCCGGGCTCCTGGCCTTGCCCGACGGCGCGAAAAAAGCTCGCGCCCTGAAAGGTCGCCAGTTCGAAGAAACCACCCTTTGCGAGCGGCGCCAGCACGCGAAAGCCGGAGAATCCGATATCGCCGAGGTTGGCCGGCCGATTGAGCTTGCCGAAATCGAACAGGGCGGCGTCATAGGCGAGGCGCCGCGCCGCGCCGTCGGCGACGAGATTGATCTGCATCGGCGTCGAGAAGATAAAGCCGCGATGCAAAGGTTCGAGCGCGAATCCGATATTGTCGTTCGTCCAGAGGGTCGCGCCCGGGCGCAGATGAATGGCGACGTATTGATCGTAGGTGAGGCTCTTGAACGCTTCGGGAAGATCGGCGGGCAAGGCCTTATACGGCAGTTTTGCGAGGCTCCTCGCCATCTCGGTCACCGTCGCCGGATCGAACGGGGCGGGCGGCCCCAAGGGGAAACTCGTCGGCGGCGGCGCGGCGGCGTCGGCGCGTGCGTCTTTCCTCACCGCTCCCGCCAAGGCGCCGAATGCAAGCTTCAAAACCTCCCGTCGATGGACCATGAACCCGTCTGTCCGGCGCTTGACGCGCCGTCGATTGAAGGAAAGTAGAATACAGCCTTATAGCGCATAATAGGGCGCCGATAAGGTGGCCCGCGCGCTTTTGGCTGGGTTTTTTGTGCGGCGCACCCTAATAGTCAAGTTGCAATTGATGCTTCGGATCAGCCGGCTCCAGCGATTGGGGTCAATGCGGAGAGATTTGCTTCATGCCTGTTATTTCGTCTGAACCGACCCCTCCGGCGCTCTCCTTCGCGGGCCGGACCTGCCTTGGCGTCGTCCTCGCCGCCGGCGAGGGCAAGCGCATGCGGTCGGCAAAACCCAAGCCGCTGCACAAGATCGCCGGTCTCTCCATGTTCGGCCATGTGCTCTCCGCCCTCCTCAAGGCCGGCGCGGACCGGATCGTTGCGGTCGTCGGGCCGGATCACGACGCCCTCGCCGATGAGGCGAAGAGGATTGCGCCCGAGATCGACGCGGCGATCCAGACCGAGCGGCTCGGGACGGCCCATGCCGTGCTCGCCGCGCGCGAGGCGATCGCCGCAGGCTATGACGACATTCTGATCGCCTTCGCCGATACCCCGCTCTTGCTGCCCGAGACATTCGTTCGCATCCGCGAAGCGTTGGACGATGGCGGGAGCGCCGTCGTCGTCGTGGGATTCGAGGCGAAGGATCCGGCCGGCTACGGCAGGCTTATCCTGACGGACGGCGCGCTGGAGGCGATCCGGGAGGATCGCGACGCCAGCGCGGACGAGCGCAAACTGAGTTTTTGCAACGCCGGCGTCGTCGGGATCGCCGGGCGCCATGCGCTCGAACTTCTCGACGCGGTCGGCTGCGAGAACGCCAAGCGCGAATATTACCTGACCGATATCGTCGGCGTTGCGCGGGCGAAAAAATTGGGCGCGCGCGCCTTGACGGTTTCCGAGGAGGAAGTCCTTGGCGTCAACGACCGCGCGCAGCTCGCCGCCGCCGAGGCGCTGTTTCAGACCCGGCTGCGCGAGGCGGCGATGCGCGCGGGCGCGACGTTCGTCGATCCGTCCAGCGTCACTCTGGCTTTCGACACGGCGCTGGCCGAGGATGTCACGATCGAACCCCATGTCGTCTTCGGACCTGGCGTCGCGGTCGGCAGAGGCAGCCTGATCCGCTCATTTTCGCATATCGAGGGGGCGAGCATCGGCGAGAACGTCTCGGTCGGCCCCTTTGCGCGCCTGAGGCCCGGCGCGAACTTGATGCGGGACGTTCACATCGGCAATTTCGTCGAGGTCAAGGCCGCGACCATCGGCAATGGCGCAAAGATCAATCATTTGAGCTATATTGGCAACGCCAGCGTTGGCGCCAAAACCAATGTCGGCGCGGGAACGATCACCTGCAATTATGACGGCTTCGGCAAATTCGAGACCGTCATCGGCGAGGGCGTGTTCATTGGTTCGCACAGCGCGCTGGTGGCGCCCGTCACGATCGGCGACGGCGCCTATGTCGGCACAGGTTCGGTCATCACGCGGGACGTTGCGCCCGATTCGCTCGCGCTCGCGCGCCTGCGTCAGATCGAGAAGCCTGGCTGGGCCAGCGGCTTTCGGGAAAAGAACCGGAAAAAGGGGGCTTAGAACCCCTGAAAAACAGCCAGCCAGAGCGCTGGCGCGGGCGGCAGGCGCAGAAGGTTTGGCGCAAGTGGTTTGGCGCAAGGAATCTGGCAGGAGAGATCATGTGCGGCATTGTCGGCATTCTGGGGCGTGGCCCCGTCGCGGGCCTTCTTCTCGACGCGTTGAAGCGGCTCGAATATCGCGGCTATGATTCCGCCGGAATCGCGACGCTCGACCACGGCCGTCTCGGCCGCCGGCGCGCCAGCGGCAAGCTGAGGAATCTGGAGCAGCTCCTCGCGAAAGAGCCGCTTGGCGGCTCGATCGGCATTGGCCACACGCGCTGGGCGACGCATGGCAAGCCGACCGAAAATAACGCGCATCCGCACGCCAGCGCGAAGCTCGCGGTCGTCCATAACGGCATCATCGAGAACTTCCGTCAGCTGCGCGACGAATTGCGCGCCAAGGGCCATGAATTCGCGTCCGACACCGATTCCGAGGTGATTGCTCATCTCGTGACGCAAAGCCTCGACGAGGGGCTTGCGCCGATCGACGCGGTCGCCGCCAGCCTGCCGCGCCTCAAAGGCGCCTTCGCCTTCGCCATGATCTTCGAGGGCGAGCCGGACCTCCTGATCGGGGCGAGCCAGGGGGCGCCGCTCGCGGTCGGCTTTGGCGAAGGCGAACGCGCGGGCGAAATGTTCCTTGGCTCAGACGCGCTGGCGCTCGCGCCTTTCACCGACTCCATCGCCTATCTCGAGGACGGCGATTTCGTGGCCGTGACGCGCGGATCGGCCGCGTTTCGCGATGCGGCGGGCCTGCCCGTCGAGCGCCGCCGAATCCGGACCAACGCCGCCGCTTTTCTCGTCGACAAGGGCAATCACCGCCATTTCATGGCGAAGGAGATCCATGAGCAGCCTGAGGTCGTAGGTCGCACGCTCGCCCATTACCTTGACATGTCGGCCGGGCGGGTCGCGCTGCCGTTCGAACTCCCGGTCGATGTCGCGAAACTTGCGCGGCTGACGATCTGCGGCTGCGGCACCGCCCATTTCGCGGGGCTCATGGCCAAATACTGTTCGAGCGGTTCGCCCGCCTGCCTGTCGATGTCGAGATCGCCTCGGAGTTCCGCTACCGCGATCCGCCGCTCGACGCGGGCGGACTGACCATCGTCGTGTCGCAATCGGGCGAGACCGCCGACACGCTCGCCGCGCTGCGCTGCGCCAGGGAGAATGGCCAGAAAGTCCTCTCCATCGTCAATGTCGCAAGCTCGACCATGGCGCGCGAGAGCGATTGCGTCGCGCCGACGCTCGCCGGCCCCGAAATCGGCGTCGCCTCGACGAAAGCCTTCACCTGCCAGCTCGCCGTCTTCGCGGCGCTGGCGCTCGCCTTCGGCCGCGCGCGGGGCGTTCTCGACAACAAAACCGAGGCGCGGCTCGTCGCCGAGTTGATCCTCATTCCAGGTTTGATGGCGCAGGCGCTGAAATGCGAAAGTACGGTCGAGCATCTGGCGCGCGAGATCGCGAAGGTCCGCGACGTGCTCTATCTCGGCCGCGGCACATCCTATCCGCTCGCCCTCGAAGGGGCGCTGAAACTCAAGGAAATCTCCTATATTCACGCCGAAGGCTATGCGGCGGGGGAACTCAAGCACGGCCCCATCGCGCTGATCGACGGCGACATGCCTGTCATCGTCATCGCGCCGAGAGACGCCGTGATCGAAAAGACAATCTCCAACATGCAGGAAGTCGCGGCGCGGGGCGGGCGCCTGATCCTGATCGGCGACCAATCCCTCGCGCATGACTTTGCGTCGGAGGCCGAGGCCGCAATCGTCATGCCGAAAGTCGCGCCGGATTTCGCGGCGTTCGTCTATGCCGCGCCGATCCAGCTCCTTGCCTATCATACGGCGGTGGTGATGGGGAAGGACGCCGACCAGCCGCGCAATCTGGCGAAGAGCGTGACGGTGGAGTAGGGGCGCCAAGTCTAGGGCGCCAAGTCGCGGAGGCTTTTAAAACCGCTGAAACGCCCGCTCCAGCCGGTCAAGAAAGGCCTCCCCCTTCGCCGGCGTGAAATGATCCATGTCGTGCAGGGTCAGCATGCGGAATTTCGCTTTCGGGCAGATCCAGGGCCTGACGCCGCGCGCGATCAGGCGGCGGACCGGATCGTCCATGTAAAGCCGCGCGATCCACCAGTGCGCGCCGGTTGGCTGCGGCGTAGGGGCGGGCCCTCCGCCAATGGCCGGAGGCTGCTCGCAGGCGATGGTTTCTAAAGGGCCAGCCTATCGCGCCACGCCGCGTCGCGCAGCGAAATGAGTTGTAAATTGGGGATTTCGCCCGCAACTCACGCGTTTGCGCCTTTGCGTTTTCGCTGCTCGCGTCCTAAACCTCAACTTCCCGCCCGCCAAGATAGATCGTCCCGCCTATGCGCTTGTCCCGTTATTTCCTGCCGATCCTGCGCGAGACGCCGAAAGAGGCCGAAATCGTCTCGCACCGCTTGATGCTGCGCGCCGGCATGATCCGGCAGGAGGCGTCCGGCATCTACAGCTGGCTGCCGCTCGGCCTGCGCGTTTTGCAGAAGGTCAGCCAGATCGTGCGCGAGGAGATGGACCGCGCCGGCGCCATCGAACTTTTGATGCCGACCCTGCAATTGGCCGACCTCTGGCGCGAGACGGGCCGTTACGAGGCCTATGGCCCCGAAATGCTGCGCATCAAGGACCGGCACGAGCGCGAACTGCTCTACGGGCCGACAAACGAGGACATGATTACGGCGATCTTTCGCGCTTACGTGCGCTCCTATCGCGAATTGCCCAAAATCCTCTACCATATTCAGTGGAAATTTCGCGATGAGCAAAGGCCGCGCTTCGGGGTGATGCGCGGGCGGGAGTTCCTGATGAAGGACGCCTATTCCTTCGACGTCGACGAGGCCGCGGCGCGGCTCGCCTATCACCGCATGTTCGTCTCTTACCTGCGCATTTTCGCGCGCATGGGGCTGCGCGTCGTGCCGATGCGGGCGGAGACGGGACCGATCGGCGGCGATCAGAGCCATGAATTCATCATTCTCGCCGAGACCGGCGAATCAGCCGTCTTTTGCGACGCCGGGGTGCTCGACCTGCCCATTCCGGACGAAAACATCGACTATGACGGCGATCTCGCGCCCATCGTGAAGCAATGGACAAGCCTTTACGCCGCGACCGAAGACGTACACGACGAGGCGCGTTTCGCGCGCGAGACGCCCGAAGCAAGACGCATCCACACGCGCGGAATCGAGGTCGGCCAGGTGTTCTTCTTCGGCGACAAATATTCGAAGCCGATGCACGCGATGATTGCCGGGCCGGACGGCGTCGAGCGTCCGTTTCAGGGCGGCTCTTATGGCGTCGGCGTCTCGCGGCTGGTCGGCGCGCTGATCGAGGCCAATCATGACGAGGCCGGCATCATCTGGCCCGAATCCGTCGCGCCGTTCAAAGTCGGCCTCGCCAATCTCAAGGTCGGCGACGCCGCCACCGACGCCGCCTGCGAAAAGATCTACCAGACGCTCGAAAAAGCCGGGGTCGATGTTCTCTATGACGATACGGATGAACGGCCGGGGGCGAAATTCGCCAAGCTCGATTTGATCGGCCTGCCATATCAAGTCATCGTCGGCCCCAAAGGGCTGGCCGGCGGCGCGATCGAGTTGAAGACGCGAGCGACCGGCGCGCGCGACCAGCTTGGCGTCGATGAGGCGCTGCAACGTCTGACGGCGGCATGAGCGAAACAAAGCTGAGCGGCACGCGGCCCTTCGCGGCATTCGAATGGATGATCGCGCTGCGCTATCTGCGCGCGCGCCGCGCCGCCGGCTATGTTTCCGTCATCGCCGGCTTCTCCTTCGCCGGGATCGTGCTTGGCGTCGCGACGCTGATCGTCGTCATGTCGGTGATGAACGGCTTCCACAAGCAGCTGCTCGACAAGATCGTCGGCATCAACGGGCATATTTTCCTGCAGCCGGCGGAGACGCCGCTGACCGATTATGACGAAACCGCGCGCGAGGTCGCGGGCGTGCCGGGGGTCACGCTCGCCATTCCGATGATCGAAGGGCCGGCTGCGGTCTCGACGACGAGCATGGCCTTTGCGCTGGTGCGCGGGGTCAGGGAGGCCGACATCAAGCGGCTTCCCGGCATCGCGGGCAATGTGCGGCTGGGGACGCTGGATGGTTTCGACAAGGCCGGAGGAGTCGCGATCGGGCAGAGGATTGCCGAAAATCTGGGGCTGCGCGTCGGCGACAAGATCAAGGTGCTCATCGCCAACGGTCCGCAGACCCCGTTCGGCGTCGCGCCACGCAGCAAGGTCTATCCCGTCACGGCGATTTTCCAGATCGGCATGGCGGAATTCGACAATCTTTTCGTCTATATGCCGCTGCCGGAGGCGCAAGCCTTCTTCAGCAAGGACAATGAGGCGAGCGTCATCGAGGTCTTTCTCGATCGGCCCGAGAACCTCGACAAGATGCGCAGCGCCATCGATTCGGCTGTGACGCGGCCGATGATCATGACCGACTGGCGCGAGCGCAACAGGACCTTTTTCGACGCGCTGAACGTCGAGCGCAACGTCATGTTCATCATCCTGACGCTGATCGTCCTCGTCGCCGCGCTGAATATCATCTCGGGTCTCATCATGCTGGTCAAGGACAAGAGCCACGATATCGCCGTGTTGCGCACAATGGGCGCGACGCGGGGCGGCGTCATGCGCATCTTCCTCATTACAGGCGCCTCGATCGGCGTCGTCGGCACATTCGCGGGATTTTTGCTGGGCCTCCTGCTGGCGAACAATGTCGAGAGCATTCGCCAGTTTTTGAGATGGCTTCTCAACGCCAACCTGTTCCCAGCCGAAATCTACTTCCTGTCGCAGGTGCCGTCCTCGGTCGATCCACTCGACGTGCTGACGGTCGTGGCCATGACGCTCACGCTCTCGGTCCTCGCGACGATCTATCCGTCCTGGCGCGCCGCAAAGCTCGATCCGGTCGAAGCGCTGCGTTACGAATAGCCATGACAACGCCGGCGCTCTATCTGGAGAAGGTCGAACGGCGCTATCAACAGGCGGGCGCCCCGCTCGACATTTTGCGCGGCGCCGACTTCGGCCTCTGGGCGGGCCAGTCGGCGGCGCTGATCGCGCCCTCGGGTGCGGGCAAATCCACCTTGCTCCACATCGCGGGCCTGCTCGAGCGGCCGGATGGCGGCGAAGTCTATGTCGGCGGCCAGCCCACCGTCGGCATGGCGGACGATGCGCGCACGGCCTTGCGGCGCGACGAGATCGGGTTCGTCTATCAGTTCCATCATCTTCTGCCGGAATTCTCGGCGCTCGAAAATATCATGCTGCCGCAGATGATCGCCGGCTATTCGCGCAAGGACGCGCGGGAGCGGGCGACGCAGCTTTTGGATTACCTCGGGCTCGCCGCGCGGGCTCAGCACAGGCCGGCGGAGCTGTCGGGCGGCGAGCAGCAGCGCGTCGCCATCGCGCGCGCGGTAGCGAATGGTCCCGGCCTTTTGCTGGCTGACGAGCCGACCGGGAATCTCGATCCCAAAACCGCCAATCACGTCTTCGAGGCGCTCGACGCCATCGTGCGCGCGACGGGGCTGGCGACTTTGATCGCCACGCACAATATGGAGCTTGCGGGCCGCATGGACCGCCGCGTCACTCTGCGCGACGGGCTGCTGGTCGAGCTGCAATAAGGCGCGGGTCGCGGCAATCTGGTTGATGTCAATTGGGTTTCCCGTAATTCAGACCATATAGATTGTTGGAAATAGTATAAAGCAAGGCAAATCGATCACGTTTGTTCAAAACACATGTGTAACGATGGGGGCCTCGTCCGAGACTGGAGAAGGCGTCCAATTTAGGCTCGCGCGCCGGTGAAACATGTTTATACATTGTCCGATGCCGGACTTGATCCGCTCGCGCCGACCATTTACCACGAACAATGGTGGCTGGATATTGCGACAGGCGGCTGTTACGATCGCGTCGAGATTGTCAGCAATGGCAAATGCGTCGGCTGGTTGCCCTATTTTATGCGGAACAAATTCGGGTTTAATTACAGTATCCCGCCTCGAATGACGCATGTTCTGGGTCCGGCTATCGACGCCGGCGTGGGGAGCGCCGATGCGCGCGCTTACAGCCGCGCCTGCATTACGCACGAACTCATCGCCAAGCTTCCGCCGGCAGCCATCTAGCATTACAAATGTCAGCGCGAAATCACCGACGTCATCGCTTTCCAGCAGGAAAATTTCGCGACTTCAGTCCAATTCTCGCAGGAGCTGTTTCCGCAGCCGGCGGACGTTCTTTGGGCCAATATGCGCAAGAAAAAGCGCAGCCAAATTCGCAGGGCGCAGGAGGTCTTGGAGGTTTCCGCTTTAGACCATCCAGAGCTTTTCTGGCGCTTTTACGAGAGCAACGTCGAACAGCGCGGCCTGCGCAACTATTATGCCAAAGCCGATGTTCTCGGCAGCATTGAGCAGGTCTTTGCCCGGGGGTGCGGACGCATCTACGCGGCGCGGAGCAAGGACGGCGCTCTTGTCGCGGCGATCAGGTGCATTTGGGATCACAAATCTTGTTATTATTACATGAGTTCGCGCAACGCGGACGCCCATGATGGCGCCGTCCGCCTCCTGCTCTGGCAAGCGATTCAAGACGCTGCGCAACTTGGCCTGATTTTCGACTTTGACGGCGTCAGCAGCAGCGAAAGCGTCGCGTTTTTCGCCGGATTCGGCGGCCATTCGACGCCGCGCTTCAAGGCGACCCGCACCTCGGCTGCTGGGCGTCTCGTATGTAAGCGTACGATGATGACCGCCTACCGCGACCTGTGGAAGTTTGGTTAGGTGTCCACCTGATATCGAGTGGACACCAATTGCGATGCGGACGCCAGCGGGAGTGGATTTGGAGGGTGGAGGTGAAGTTTTCAAAGTTGACGCGCGCGGCCGTCGATCATGGAGCCTCGAGCAAAGGCAGCGAATCGTCGCCGAGGCTCGCGCGCCGCATGCGTCTGTCGCGGAGGTTGCGCGTCGGCACGGTCTCAACGCCAATCTGATTTTCAAATGGTTGAAACGAGCTAAAGAAGGCTGGCCGGATCGCCGCCGGGCCTTGGCGGCGCCCAGCAGGCCGATGACGTTTGTCCCGGTCGAAGTGACGACGCAGACCGGCGGCAAGGAGACGGCCGGACCCGCTCATAAATTGACGATTGACCATGCGGTCCCGGCGCGAACGCAAGATCCGCCGCCAAAGCCGTCGAGAAAGCCGCTGCGTGAGGCAAAAGTCCCGGCCCCTCGCGGCGTGATTGAGATCAGCCTGCGAAATGGCGCTCGCGTCAGCGTCGACGCTGACGTCAATGAGGCGGCGTTGCGCCTTGTGCTCTCAGCCATGAAGGAGCTGTGATGCTCCAAATGGCGCCCAACGTCCGGGTTTACCTGGCTTGCCGGCCGACAGACATGAGGAAAGGTTTTGACGGATTGTCGGCGGAAGTCGCGCAAGTGCTGAAGGCCGATCCTTTTTCCGGTGGCGTGTTCATTTTCAGGAGCAAGCGGGCGGACTATTTGAAAATTTTGACCTGGGACGGCTCCGGGCTCTGTCTGTTCGCCAACGAACTGCGTTCATACTACACCTCTTCCAGCTTCAGCTGATCGTTTATGCCGCGCTGGCAATTTGTGCGCGGCCCGCCGCCCGGTCGATGAGACGGTTCCATCGGCTGCATTGCTTTTGAGGCAGGTCTTTGTCGGGAATTTCGTAGAGGCAATAGTGCCCGTTGTAGGAATGCCCGGTGACGAGGCCATGTTTGACCCAGCTCCTGAGGGTGGTCTCGTGGATATTCAGACGCGCCGCAGCTTCCTGTTTGGTCAGCATTCCCCGCTCTCTCAGTCTATCATAGCGGGGACGCAGTTTGTATTTGTGAACGAGATAGGCAACCCGTTTGGGGGTGAAGCGGGCGTCGTGGTGGCCTCGGCGCGCAGCCTCGCCCGGGCGATATCCTTGCTGGTTGAGGAGTTCGGCGATCTCGGAATAAACGTGGTCGTCGAGCAGCTTGTCGACCAGTTCGACGATACCGGGCTGTGTCTTGACCTGCTGGGCGGACGATTTTGGGCTCACGGTGGTGAGCGTCTGGATTTTGCCGCCTTTGAACCGAACATGAACCTTGGTGGTTCCTTCCGCCTGTAGCTTGACGAGGGTGACGTCTTCGATGACGTGGGCGAGCAGCCGCTTGCGCTCTCGATTTGGGGTATCGGGATCGGCCCAGAGCTTCTTGAAGTCCACCGTCATGGCGATGAGCCGCTCGTGGACGGCGTTGTCGAGGATGAATTGATCGTGCTCTTGGGCGCGCTGGCGCTCCTCGCGGGCATGGGCCAATATGCGGAGCTTGTCGTTCCACTCGCCTTCGAGCATGTCGGCGACGAGGCGATTGTTGGGGTCGACCAGCATGAAGCGGCGCTGGGCGAGATCGGCTTCGATTTGGGCCCGCTCGATCGCGCGGCAGCGCAATCGGTCGGCTTCTTCATGGCGCGCCTGGATCTCCCTGCGCACTTCGAGCGCCAGTTCGACGGCCATCGGCGTCATCTCTTCGGCAATCAGCATGCCGATGGCTTGATCGACCGGAGGCCCGGCGATCGACTGGCACACGGGTTCGCCGCGATAGTTATGGGCGCGATTGCAGACGTACCATGCTTCCTGTCGGCCGCGCCGGGCGGCGTAGCGGACCCCAAAATGCCCGCCGCATTGCCCACAGACGGCCCGTCCTTGCAGCAGCGCCGAGCCTTCTCTCGGAATTGACGTTCGCGCCGCGTCATAGCCATGACCGTTCGCCTTGAGAACCTTCAGGTTCTCTTGGTGCTGCTCCCAGCTGATATAGCCGGGATGGGCATCGGGAATGCAGGCCAGCCAATCGTCGTTGTCTCGGGCGCGCACGGTCTTCTTGCCCTCGATCGTGCGCCGGAACTGTCGTCGGCCATAGGTGTAGGCGCCGGCGTAGCGGGGATTAGTCAGGACGCGCATCGCCGTGGAAGCCGTCAGCGGCCGAAAAACCATCTCGCTGTTGTGCAGGCGCGAGGGGAACAGAAGACCTTCCTTGCGAAAGGTCTTGACGGTCTGGGACGCGGAGCCGACGCGCAAGAACGTCTCGAAGAAATGATCGATTGTTTCCCTGACTCGGAGGTCCGGATCCAGCGCCACATTGCCGGAGAGGTCATAGACCAGCCCTGTCGGCAGCGGGCAGCGGAACTCGCCACGCTTCGCCTTGTTGAGAATGCCGCCGCGCAGCCTCGCCTTGATCACATGGAGTTCGGCTTCGCTCATGGTGCCCTTCAATCCCAACAGAAGCCTGTCGTTGAAGCTGGCCGGGTCGTAGACGCC
>JBKQMI010000048.1:0-27004 GCA_052146775.1 Methylocella sp.
CGTTCGCCGATGACCGGATTTAAGGGGTTGGTGTGAATGTCGAGCACCGGCGCGAAGTTGAGGTTGAAGCCAAGGCTCGAAAGCTCCCGCCCCATCGCGGCGCCGACGGCGGCGGATTCTCCGGCCCAGCGGGCGGCGTAGGAGAAGCGGGTGATCGGCGCCGGCGTGCGGCAGACGCGGCCGCCCTCATGATCGACCGCGATCAGGAGCCGTTCCCGCCCGGCTGCTGCGCGGATGTCTTCGATCAGCCGGTGGTGGCTCTCCAGCCAGGCTTCATAGGCCAGATCATGGCGAAAATTGCTTTTGAAGAGAATGACGCCGGCCGGCTTCAGATCCCGCAGCAATGCGCGGTCGCGATCGTCGAGATCGGGCGTCGGCCGCAGCCCGACGATGAAATGGTCGCCCACCGCGTCTATAGAGTTCGCGCCCATCGTCCGTTCTCGATCCTCGAATCACCGGCGCCAGATTAGCGCGCAACCGGGGCCGAAGGAAAAGCGATAACGGCGCGCGGCGCTTTTCTTCGCTGCGTCTACTCCGCGGCCTCCGCGCCCCCCGCCGGAATATAGTTGAGGACCGGCGCGAGCCAGCGCTCGACCTCGGCGACGCTCATCTCCTTGCGGCGCGCATAATCCTCGACCTGATCGCGTTCGACCTTCGCCACCCCGAAATAATGCGCCTCCGGATGCGCGAAATAGAGCCCCGACACCGAAGCGCCGGGCCACATGGCGAAGCTCTCCGTCAGGCTGACGCCGATGCGCCGCTCGGCGGCCAGAAGCTCGAACAGCGTCGCCTTTTCGGTGTGGTCCGGCTGCGCCGGATAGCCCGGCGCCGGGCGTATGCCGCGATACTCTTCGTTAAGCCGCGCCTCATCGGTCAGGACCTCATCGGCGGCGTAGCCCCAGAACTCGCGCCGCACGCGTTCGTGCATGCGCTCGGCCAGCGCTTCGGCGACGCGGTCGGCGAGCGCCTTCACCATGATCGAGCCATAGTCGTCGTTGGCCTTGGCGAAGCGATCGGCGATCTTGCCCTCCTGCGCGCCCGCCGTCACGACGAAGGCGCCCATGTAATCGGCCTTGCCGTTCTCCGCCGGGGCGACGAAATCGGCGAGCGCGAGATTGGGCTTGCCATCGCGGCGAAGCAACTGCTGTCGCAAGGTGTGAAAGGTCGCAAGCTTTTCGGTGCGGGACTCTCCCGTATAGAGCGCGATGTCGTCGCCTTTGGCGTTGGCCGGCCAGAAGCCGATCACCGCTTTCGGGTCGAACCAGTGCTCCTCGACGACGCGCTTCAGCATGGCTTGCGCGTCCTCGAAGAGCTGCCGCGCGGACTCGCCCTGCGCAGGATCGTCGAGAATGGCCGGATAGCGCCCGCGCAGCTCCCAGGTCTGGAAGAACGGCGTCCAGTCGATATAGGGGACAAGCTCGGCGACGCTGTAGCTCCGCAACACCCGTGCGCCGGTGAACGCCGGGCGCGGCGGCGCATAGCTTTCCCAGTCGAGCCGCAGGGCGTTGGCGCGCGCCTTGGCCAGCGGCAGGCGCTGCTTGTCGGCCTCCGAGCGCTTATGCGTCTCTGCGACCTTGTGATATTCCGCGCGCACCTTTGCGATCGTCTCGTCGCGAGCGCTCTTCGACAGCAGCGATTGCACGACGCCGACGGCGCGGCTCGCGTCATTGACGTAGACAGCCTGGCCCCGCGCGTAATTTGGATGGATCTTCACCGCCGTATGCACACGGCTCGTCGTCGCGCCGCCGATCAGCAAAGGCAGATCGAAGCCCTCGCGCTCCATCTCGGCGGCGACGAAGCACATCTCGTCGAGCGAGGGGGTGATGAGCCCCGAAAGGCCGATCGCGTCGACGTTCTCGGCGCGCGCCGTGGCGAGGATTTTCGCGGCGGGCACCATGACGCCAAGATCGATGATCTCGTAATTGTTGCAGGCGAGCACGACGCCGACGATGTTCTTGCCGATGTCGTGCACGTCGCCCTTCACCGTCGCCATCAGGATCTTGCCGGCGCTCGAGCGCTCGCCGCCGCCGTTCAAGCGCTTCTCCTCATCCATGTAGGGCAGCAGATAAGCAACAGCCTGTTTCATGACCCTCGCGGATTTGACGACCTGCGGCAGGAACATCTTGCCCGATCCAAAGAGATCGCCAACGACATTCATGCCCGCCATCAGCGGCCCTTCGATGACGTCGAGCGGCCTCGTCGACGCGGCGCGCGCCTCCTCGACATCGCGATCGATATATTCGGTTATGCCATTGACCAGCGCATGTTCAAGCCGCTTGCCGACAGACTCCTCGCGCCAGGCGAGGTTCTTTTCGGCCCTTTCGACGCCCGGCCCCTTGAACCCCTCGGCGAGGGCGAGCAGGCGCTCGGTCGCATCCGGACGCCGGTTGAGGATCGCGTCCTCGCAGGCCTCGCGCAGCTCCGGCTCGATCTCGGCGTAGACGGCGAGCTGGCCCGCGTTGACGATGCCCATATCCATGCCGGCGCTGATAGCGTGATAGAGAAACACCGCATGCATCGCCTCGCGCACCGGCTCGTTGCCGCGAAACGAAAAGGAGAGATTGGAGACGCCGCCGGAAATATGCACGAGCGGAAAGCGTTTGCGAATCTCCCGCGCGGCCTCGATGAAATCGACCCCGTAATTGTTGTGCTCCTCGATGCCGGTCGCGATCGCGAAGACGTTGGGATCAAAGATGATGTCTTCAGGCGGAAAGCCCGCTTCCTCGGTGAGGATCCTGTAGGCGCGCGAACAGATCTCGACCTTGCGCTCCAGCGTATCGGCCTGCCCTTTTTCGTCGAAGGCCATGACGACGGCGGCGGCGCCATAGGCGCGGACCGCGCGGGCGTCATGGATGAACTTCTCGACGCCCTCCTTCATCGAGATCGAGTTGACGATGGGTTTGCCCTGCACGCATTTGAGGCCGGCTTCGATGACGGAGAATTTCGACGAATCGATCATCACCGGCACGCGGGCGATATCCGGCTCGGCGGCCACGAGATTTAAAAATTCGACCATCGCCTTTTCGGAATCGAGCAGACCTTCGTCCATGTTGACGTCGATGATCTGCGCGCCCATCGCGACCTGATCGCGGGCGACGTCGAGCGCGGCGGCGAAATCGCCCTCTTTGATCAGCCTGCGGAACTTGGCCGAGCCCGTGACATTGGTGCGCTCGCCGACGTTGACGAAAGGAATTTCGGGCGTCAGCACGAAAGGCTCAAGGCCCGACAATCGCAGCAAAGGCGCGATCTCCGGAATCTTGCGCGGCGCGACGCCCTTCACCCGCGCGGCGATGGCGTGAATATGCGCCGGCGTCGTGCCGCAGCAGCCGCCGACGACATTGACGAGGCCGGACTCGGCGAATTCGCCGATCAGCTCCGCCATAAATTCCGGGCTCTCATCGTAAAGGCCGAATTCATTCGGCAGGCCCGCGTTGGGATAGGCGCAGATCAGCGTATCTGCGATGCGCGAAAGCTCGGCGAGATGGGCGCGCATCTCGCGTGCGCCGAGCGCGCAATTGAGCCCGATCGTCAGCGGGTGCGCGTGACGCAGCGAATGCCAGAAGGCCTCCGGCGTCTGGCCGGATAAGGTGCGCCCGGAAAGATCGGTGATCGTTCCCGAGATCATCACGGGCGTCTCGACGCCGAGCGTCGCAAATGCGTCGTTGACGCCGGCGAGCGCGGCTTTCGCGTTCAGCGTGTCGAAGATCGTTTCGACGATCAGGATATCGGCGCCGCCTTCGATGAGCGCCGTCGCCGCCTCTGCGTAGGCGGCGCGCAATTCATCGAAGCTGACCGCCCGGAAGCCTGGATTGTTGACGTCGGGCGAGATCGAGGCGGTGCGGCTGGTCGGTCCCAGCGCGCCGGCCACGAAGCGGCGGCGCCCGTCTTTTTGTTGGGCTGCGTCGGCCGCGCGGCGGCAGAGGCGCGCAGACTCGAAGTTCAACTC
The DNA here is from genome assembly GCA_052146775.1 of Methylocella sp. GTDB lineage: Bacteria > Pseudomonadota > Alphaproteobacteria > Rhizobiales > Beijerinckiaceae > Methylocapsa. The sequence continues at coordinate 3,947 of JBKQMI010000048.1, forward strand.
GGCGACGATCTTCTCCATGCCGTAGTCGGCCTGCGAGATGCGCGTCGAGTTGAATGTGTTGGTCGCGATGATGTCGGCGCCAGCGTCGAGATAGGCGCGGTGAATGGCCTCGATCGCCTCCGGCTGGGTCAGGCTCAAAAGATCATTATTGCCGCGTAGGTCGCTCGGCCAGTCGGCGAAGCGTGCGCCGCGAAACTGCGCCTCGGTGAATTTGCACTCCTGGATCATCGTGCCCATGGCGCCGTCGAGCACCAGGATTCTATCCCGCGCAGCGTCGAGGAAGGCCGCGCGGGTCGCCGCGCCATTGAACGTTTGGGTCATTCGGCAGCCTTGAGTTCGAGCTTCGGCCGAAGCCCCAGAAGATGGCAGATCGCATAGACGAGATCGGCGCGATTGTTGGTGTAGAAATGAAAATCGCGGACGCCATGATCGACGAGACCCAGCACCTGCTCGGCGGCGACCGTCGCCGCGACGAGCCCCCGTGTCTGAGGATCGTCATCCAATCCCTCGAAGCGGTCGGCGAGCCATTGCGGCACGCTGGCGCCGGCCTTTTTGGCGAAGCCCGCGGTCTGCTTGAAGTTCTGCATCGGCATGATGCCGGGCACGACCGGGATGTCGATCCCCCGCGCGCGCAGCTTGTCGAGGTAGTTCAGGTAAATCTCGTTTTCGAAAAAGAACTGCGTGATCGCGCGGCTCGCGCCGGCGTCGACCTTGGCGCGCAGGAAATCGATGTCGGCGTCGAGCGAAAGGCTTTCAGGATGCCGCTCGGGATAGGCCGAGACCGAGATTTCGAAATCGGCGACCCGCTTGATGCCGGCGACGAGCGCACTGGAGCTTTCATAGCCGTCCGCATGCGGGCGGAACCTCGCCCCGAGGCCGTCCTGCGGATCGCCCCGCAGCGCGACGATGTGACGAACGCCGGCGTCCCAATAGCCCTGCACGATCGAATCGATTTCGCTGCGCGCCGCGCCGACGCAGGTCAAATGCGCGGCGGGCTTCACGACCCCCTCCTTGGCGAGCCGGGCGACCGTCGCATGCGTGCGCTCGCGGGTCGATCCGCCCGCGCCATAGGTGACCGACATAAAGCTCGGCCGAAGCGGCGCCAGCCGGTTGATCGATTCCCACAGCATCGCCTCCATCGCCACCGTCTTCGGCGGGAAGAATTCGAAGGAGACCCGAATGTCGGCGGGGCGCGTGCGGCTGGCCCGCGGCAGTTCGCAGCTTGCGTTCTCGCTCATGCGACTTCTCGCGTTGTCAGAGGAAGGGCGTCGGCGTTGATCCGGCGGTCGCGGCCAAGCCAGATGGTGACGGTGAGCTTGCCGCACTCGCCGGGTTCGGGCGCGAGTTCGCGGCGCATCGCGACGTCGAGTCCGGCGGAGGCGAGATAATTGGCGACCTCCTCGGTTGAAAAGCCGAGGCGCCGGTGCGCATGCGCGAGGCGCAGGCTCTCCTCCTCATGAGGAGCGAAATCGATGATGAGCAGCCGCCCGCCCGGCCTCAGCGCCCGCGTCGCCTCGCGAATGGCGCGCTGAGGATCGTCAAGATAATGCAGAACCTGATGCATGACGACGAGGTCGTAGAAGTCGAGCTCCACCGGCAAGGCGTAAAGATCGCCCTGGCGCAATTGCGCGTTGCGCAAGCCGCCGCGTTCGAGGCGCGCTCTGGCGACGCTGAGCATTTGCGGCGATTGGTCGACCCCGACCGCGCGCGCCGCGAGCGGCGCGAGAATTTCGAGCATGCGGCCGGCGCCGGTGCCAAGATCGAGCACGCTGTTTAGCGGCGCGGGGCCGACCGCCTCGAGAATCGCCGTCTCGACGCGCTCCTCGGGCAAATGCATGGCGCGCACTTCGTCCCAATTGGCCGCGTGCGAGGCGAAATAGCGCGCCGCCTGATCCGCGCGCGCCTCGCGCACTTCGGCGAGCCGGGCGCGGTCCGCGACGAGATGCGCGTCGGCGGGCGCGAGCCGCGCAACGATGTCGCGCGCGAAGCCCGCCGCCGGCCCGCTCTGGCTGATCAGAAAAAACACCCAAGATCCTTCGCGATGGCGCTCGACGAGTCCGGCTTCGGAGAGCAGTTTCAGATGACGCGAAACGCGCGGTTGCGACTGGCCGAGAATTGTGACGAGTTCGCTAACCGTCAATTCGGCCTCGGCCAGCAGGGCGAGAAGGCGCAGGCGCGTGGCTTCGCCGGCGGCGGTGAGGGCGGTCAGGACGACGTCGAAAGGCGCGTGCTGAGGATAAGGCATAAGCTTCCAATCACATCAATGCTGGAATATATATGCATATATCTTTATATGTAAAGATAAAAAATCGGCCAAAATCCTCTTTACGCTATCGGGGCCAAAGCTGGCTTTTCGCCTTGGTTCGGCGCCGTGGGGACGATAAGGTCGCGGCGCGCACCGGCCTCTCTCCCCGCCGGCGGCGGCATCGCGTCAGTCTCGATCGCGTCTATCGCGTCAGTCTAAAAAGGGTGCGTCAATGAAACTCTCTTTTTCCTCATTTATCGCGAGCGCTCTCATGCTGTTCGTCCCGGCCGTCTGCGCCGCGCAGCAACAGGCGCCGGCGGCGCCTGCCGCCGCCACGACTGCGAAGGCGCCGGCGTTGTCCGACGACGCCAAAAAAGCCAAAGCGAAGGAATGCTCCGCCGAGGCCGACGCCAAGAAACTGCACGGCAAGGAACGCAAGGAGTTCCGCTCGAAGTGCAAGCGCGGCTGAACCGGCGCGCGCAAAGAAAGCAAAAGAGCTCACCAGACCTAAGCGCCAACCGAAACCGCATGATCATCATCCGCTCGATCGCCTTCAACATTCTTTTCTACGTCAATATGGCGATCCTTGCGTTTTTGGGGGCGCCGACGCTTTTGATGAAGCGCGCCGCCGTGCAGGACCTTGCGCGGCTGTGGGCGCGCAACTCGCTTTGGCTCCTCGACAAGGTCTGCGGAACAAAGGTCGAATTTCGCGGCCATGAAAACCTTCCCAAGGGCGCGTGCATCATCGCCGCGAAACATCAATCCGCGCTTGAGACCTTCGCCCTCACCACGCAAATGGACGACTTCACTTTCGTGCTGAAGCGCGAATTGCTGTCGATCCCGATGTTCGGCTGGTACCTGAAGCGCGCCGACCAGATCGCCATCGACCGCGCGCGGCGGGGCCAGGCGCTGGCCGATCTGACGCGGCAGGTGACGCAGGCGATCGCCGAGGGGCGGCAGGTTTTCATTTTCCCCGAAGGCACGCGGACGGCGGCGGGCGCTCCGCCCGCATATAAATCCGGCGTCGCGCATCTTTGCGCCGCAACCGAGGCGATCTGTGTGCCGGTGGCGCTGAATTCCGGCCTGTTCTGGCCGCGGCGCGGCCTGCTGCGCCGTCCGGGGCGCATCGTCATCGAGTTTCTGGCGCCGATCGCGCCCGATCGCGACAAGCAGCGATTCATGCGCCTCCTCGAAAGCCGGATCGAGACTGCGACGGCGCGACTGATCGCCGAGGCCCTCGCCGCCGACCCCTCGCTCGAGGCCGCTCTGACGCGCCAGCCTCACCCGGCGACGAGTTGACGCTCTCCCGGCGGGCCTCGCAAAAGATTCGGCGGCGCAAACATTTATTTGCCGTTAAGGTTGACAAAAGCCCCATTTGTTCCTTTTATGTTCTCATCGACTAAACTTCCGATGCAGACTTCAGGATGTGGGCCATGGGCGTCATCGTTCCATTGCGCAGAGCTGGCTTTCGTTCGATTCGCGGCATGCGCTCGTTTGAGCGCGCCGGCGACCGCACTTTGCTGGACGGAATTCTGACCGACCCTGCAGCCTATTGCGCCGCGCCCGAGCCGACCGGCGCGCGGCGCCCGCAAAGCCGCGATGCGCCGCTGGACTGCCTTGCCGGCGCCGCCTTTGCCCGCCATTTCCACAGCTGGCGCGGAGCCTCCGGAAAACGTTACATTTGCTCCGTATTTCCGATCCGCGACGACGCCGAACTGGGCGGATTGCCTGAATTCGACCAGGCCATCGCGCTCGCCGTTTCTTGCGACGGCCAGGGCCGCAGGCAAAAGATCGCCGTACTCGATCTCTCCTGGCGCGACGGGCGCTTCGCCGGCGACCTGCGGAGCGCCGGCGAAGCGATCAGCGCCGGCGCCAGCGAATGGCATATTCACCTTCTCGCCGGCGAGGGCGACGCCCGCCGCGCCGCGATCGCCGATATCGCTTCATAGGAATGGCGCGCCTCAAGACAGGCGGCGGGCGAGCCAATCCAGGGTTTCGTCGCGAATGGCGAGGGCGGCGAGATGCGCCTGCGTATTGCGCACATAGTCTGGATTGTCGCCCGACTGCCCAACCCCCTGGCTCACCAGCCTGACGAGTTCGGCGCGATCGAGACGCCCCGCATATTGGACATGAGTCCGGTCGGCGACATAGGAGACGGCGCGCACGCATCCGCCATCCGCGAGCCGCGCGCGCAGGAAAACCTCGCGGTAGACCGAAGTCACCTGTTCGCGCGCGCGCAGATAGGCGAGCGCGGCGCCGGCTTTCGCCGCCTCGACGCGGAAGGCGACGCCTTTGCAGGAGCCGCCGCGATCGAGGCCAAGGACAAGGCCCGGCCGCTCGCTCGTGCCGCGATGGACGTGGGAATAGACGCAGAGCGCGCGATGATAACCGCGCACCTCGGCGCCCTGCCGCTCGGCGAATTCGAACCCCGGCCGCCACATCAGCGACCCGTAGCCGAACACCCACATATCCTCAGCGGCCGTCATCGCGTTGTTCGCTCCTTACGATTTCGCTTGGCGATTTCCATTGGCGATTTGCCCCGGAATGGTGCGCGCTATAAACGAAGACGCGCGGCGAGAAAAGCGCGCGGCGCGGGTTCAGCCTCGAAACGGCGCGGCGCCGGATCGCCCGAAAGCGCGGCGGACGGAAAGCCTGGTCGCGCCGCCCGGCAGGCGGGACAGCCGCCGAAGGACCCGAAGCCGAGGAGCCCGTCAAGATGCCGCGTTTGTCCGCCATCGCCATCATTGTCGTCACGCTGCTGGCCGCCGCGTTCGCCGGATGGTCGCTGTTATGGAGCGCGGCGGCGCGCAAGACGGGCGCGATTCTTGACGCCTGGGTCGAAAATGAGTCGCAGCTCGGCCGCGTTTGGAGCTGCCCCGGGCGCCGCATCGGCGGCTATCCCCTGCGGATCGAAGTCTCCTGCGCCAATCTGCAGTTTCGCGGCGAAATCCTTGGCGGGGATTTTGCGGGTTCGCTCGGCGGTTTTCGCGCGGTCGCCACGGTCTTGCAGCCCGATCGCATCAATCTGCGGATGGAGACGCCGTTCGCCGGAATGACCCCGGATGGCGACGTCGATCTCCAGCTTGAATGGAGCGATCTTAATGTCGCGATCGAGGGGCGGCCCAACGCCCTGACGCGGCTCTCCGTCGACGGAGATCAACTCACGGTGAAGGGATCGGCCGGCGCCCTCGGCGCGATTGACGCCCGCGCGCGGTCCCTGCGGGCATCCGTCGCGCCGGCGCCCGGCGGCGGCGAAGCGGCGCTCGATTTCCAGATCGCTCTCAACGGCGCGGTGATTCCGGCGCTCGCCAATCCGCTCGGCCTCGATGCGCCTCTCGATGCGGCGCTCGGCGGCGCGATCTTCCGGGCCGACGTCTCCGGCGCCGGAGGTCTCGCCGAGCGCATCGAGCGCTGGCGGACCGGCGGCGGCCGCCTCGATTTGAAGACCGCGCAGCTAACCAGCGGCGCGGCGAAATTCAGCGCCAGCGGCATCCTCGATCTCGATGAGGCGCATCGCCCGCGCGGCAAGCTCAACGCGGTTTTCGAAGGCCTCAATCCGATCCTGCGCCGCCTCGGCGTCGACCCGCAAATTCTCGCGGCGAGTTCGCTGCTGACGCGCTTTCTGCGTAATTCTCAAGATAAGGCCGACGGACCCGATACGACGCGCCTGCCTATGCACCTCGGCGACGGCTGGCTGTCGATCGGGCCGATCCGCACGCCCCTGCGATTGCCGCCCCTCTATTGATTGCGTGAGGGGGGAACGCGTAAGGAAGGAATCGTAAAGGCGCGGCTTATCCCCCGGAGTTCCGGGCCGGCTTCCGGCCTTTGTTAGTAAGCGCGATTGCGCATCACCTCGAAGCAGGTTCGCAGCAGGATATTGATGTCAAGACCAAACGACCAATGGTTGACGTACCAGAGGTCCAATTTGACGCGGTCGACCATCTGCTCGAGGCGACCGGTCTCGCCGCGCAATCCGTTGACCTGAGCCCAACCAGTCATGCCCGGCTTCACATGATGCCGGAAGGCGTATTTGGCGATCAGAACCTTATATTCATTGTCATGGGCGAGCGCGTGCGGGCGCGGACCAACGAGCGACATCTCGCCTTTCAGGACGTTGAACAGCTGCGGCAGTTCATCCATGCTCGAGCGGCGAAGGATTTGTCCGACGCGCGTTACGCGGCGATCGTTCTTTCGCGCCTGCGTGACGACTGCTCCATCCTCCTGGACCGTCATCGAACGGAACTTGTAAATGACGAATTGCTTTGAATTGAATCCGTTCCGCCGCTGCTTGAAGATTATCGGACCTTGGCTGTCGAGCTTGATCGCGACAGCGATCAGGAGGAGAAGCGGCGACAGGAATAGGATCGCAACAGCCGCGCAGACGAAATCCAGCGTTCGTTTGAACGCTCTTTCCATCGTGCTTAACGGAGCGCGCTGGATTTCGAGGCTGAGGGCCGGCCCGCTGGTCGACAGCGCGCGCCGCCCGAGCACCGATCTGATGGTGTAATCAGGCAAAAGATGCACGGGCAACGGCGAGGCGCGGAGCCGTTCGCGCAGGGTCTCGAGAAGCTCCTTGCTGCTCCAGCGGAGCGCGACGGCGAATTCATCGACGCCGCACTCGCGCGCCGCATGAAGCGCGCGGTCGATGTCGATGAACACGTCATCCGAGACCGGCCCCTTGGTCGTCGACAAGGAAACGCGCGCGACTTCGTTCAAGCCGAAATAGCGAAACAGCATGGCGGTGCTCAATCTCATCAATTCGGACGGCTCGCCAATCGTGATGACGCGCCGCCCGGGCAGGCTCCCCTTCGCCATCAGCGACCGCGAGGTCTTCTCGGCGAGCCATCGGGCGAGGAGGAGAAGCGACATCTGCAGCACAGCTGACGTAATCATCGAGCCATGCGAAAGGTTGGCATTCCCTTTCAGGAAAATCAGAAACATCGCTCCAAACAAGACGACGATCGTCCAAGTGACGAAGATCCGAGCCAAATAACGGGAGGGCGCGAGAAGGACGGGCAACCGATATAGACCTCTTGAACTCGCCACATAAGCGTACAGTAAACCTTCGGCCAGACCAATCCCAAGATTGACGACGATCGCGCTGTTTTGGGCTGACCATAGAAACTGATACAGCAGACCGCCGAATACGCTCGCGAACGTGACAAGCAATATATCGACGAGACCGGCGACAACCTCGATGTTTCCATAAGAAACGTAAAGTCTCGGAGCGCCCGCAACTGGCGTCTCGGCATGGACCTCAGTTTCCGCGATCTGGCTCAAGCGGTTGAAGTACATCTCTAGACTCACGCTGTTCAGAAGAACGACCCTCAACATTAGGCAATAATAAACTGAAAAAATCAACCTAAAACCCGGCCAGCCAAGCCGCGCAGGATGCGCCCTGTGCGAATGAGCACGCGGCTATTCAGGGAAATTTCGCCAGCCTCCGCCCTTGTGGACTGGTTTTGAATGGCAGTATTCATCGATTCTTCACTCAGAACGCCGCCGCCGGCGCCGCCGCCAACCGGAGAGGCCAAAGCGTCGCAGTGCGCCATATTGTCGCCTCATTTCATGAGCCTCCGATTTTCGCGCGTCGTCCGCGCCGTCAGACACGCGGGCGCCTGTCCGGCGGCAAGGCCTCCTCCGCGAGCGCGTCAAGCGCGTCGAAAAGCGGCGCCCCCGTCTGATCGGAGGATCCAAGCCGTCGGATGGACACGGCGCGCTCTACGCTCTCGCGCTTGCCGACCACGAGCATGACAGGGACTTTGGCGAGGGAATGTTCGCGCACCTTATAGTTTATTTTCTCGTTGCGAACATCGCCTTCGACCCGCAGTCCCCGCTTGCGCCCCGCCGCGATCACTTCGGCGGCGTAATCGTCGGCCTCCTGCGTGATCGTCGCGACGACGATCTGCAGCGGCGCAAGCCATAGCGGCAGGTGGCCGGCGAAATGCTCGATCAAAATCCCCGTAAAGCGCTCGAGCGAGCCGAACATGGCGCGGTGGACCATCACAGGCGTGATCTTTTCGCTATCGGCCCCGATATAGAAGGCGCCGAACCGGCCCGGCATGTTCAAATCGACCTGCGTCGTGCCGCATTGCCATTCCCGGCCGATCGCATCGCGCAACGTATATTCGAGCTTCGGCCCGTAGAAGGCGCCCTCGCCCAGATTGATTCCGGTCTTGAGGCCGCGCTCCGCTATATGTTCGAGGACGCGCGTCAGGGCCGCTTCGGCCTTGTCCCAGGCCTCATCCGAACCGACGCGTTTTTCCGGCCTTGTCGAAAGCTTGACGACGATGTCGTCGAAGCCGAAATCGGCGTAGATCGACAAAATGAGATCATTGACCTTCAAGGCCTCTTCCATGATCTGGTCTTCGGTGCAGAAAATATGCGCGTCATCCTGGGTGAAGGCGCGCACGCGCATGATCCCATGCAAGGCCCCGGACGGCTCATAGCGATGCACGATTCCAAATTCGGCGATCTTCAAGGGGAGATCGCGATAGGACTTGAGGCCGTTCTTGAAGATCTGGATATGGCCGGGACAATTCATCGGCTTCAAGGCGAAGATGCGTTCGTCCTCGGTTTTGGTGAGAAACATGTTTTCGCGAAACGTCGCCCAATGGCCCGACGTTTCCCATAGGGCGCGATCAAGCACCTGCGGCGTGTTGACTTCAATGTAGCCGCCCGTTTCCTGGCGCCGCCGCATATAGGAAATGAGGGTCTGGAAAAGGGTCCAGCCTTTCGGATGCCAGAAAACCGTTCCGGGCCCCTCTTCCTGAAAATGAAACAGGTCCATTTCGCGGCCGAGGCGGCGGTGGTCGCGCCGCTCCGCCTCCTCGATCTGCTTCAGATAGGCCGCGAGATCCGCCTCGGTCGCGAAGGCCGTCGCATAGATGCGTTGCAGCATCGGCCGGTTCGAATCGCCGCGCCAGTAGGCGCCGGCCACTTTCATCAGCTTGAACGCGCCGCCGATCTTGCCCGCCGAGGTCATATGCGGGCCGCGGCAGAGGTCGAGCCAGTCGCCCTGCCGGTAGATCTTCAGGTCCTCGTCGCCCGGAATCGAATCGACGAGTTCGACCTTGAACGCTTCACCATGCGCCTCGAACCAGGACTTCGCCTGGTCGCGGCTCCAGATCTCTTTGGTGAAAGGCTTATCCCTGGCGACGATTTCGGCCATCTTCTTCTCGATAGCGGCGAAATCCTCGGGCGTGAAAGGCTCCTGTCTGAAAAAGTCATAATAGAAACCGTTTTCGATGACGGGCCCGATGGTCACCTGCGTGCCGGGATAGAGCGTCTGGACCGCCTCCGCCAAGACATGCGCGGCGTCATGCCGGATGAGCTCCAGCGCGCGCGGGTCGTCGCGCGACACGAATTCGATGGAGGCATTGCCGGCGATAGGATCGGCGAGATCGCTAAGGACGCCGTTGAGAACCATCGCGACGGTCCGTTTGGCCAAAGAAGGAGAAATGCTTCGGGCAACGTCGAATCCAGTGGCGCCGGCCTCGAACTGGCGCGAGGCGCCATCGGGAAAAGTGACGCTAATCATCTCTCAACTCCTTCCCGCTCACTCGCCAGAACCAGTCGGCGTAAGCGCATCAAGCCAAACAAACGCAGCGTCCCGGAAAGGCGGCCGGCCCGCATGCGAATCGATCCGCGCCCGGGTGGTACGGCGTTTGAAATCGCGGCTCAAGCCCCTTTCCGTGCGCGATGTGCGAATGGCGCCCGTTAGGCATGATGTTAAAATGGAGACTTTACCAAAAAAGCGCCCGTCCGGACGGGAAAATACTTGACCGGCAACGACGGAGCCCGACGCGACCGCATTGCGCATTTTCAAGAAACAAAGAGCTTAACACTTGATCACAGAAACGTGTGATTATAAAAAAATCAGCGGCGCCGCTCTTTGAGCTTGGTCACGAGCAACGTCAAAAGGACAGAATTAGGATTGGATTTAGCGCAATATTGTAAAATGATGAATATTATTATTCAATAGGTTTGGCGATCTCGTCGACGTGCGCAAACGCACATTGGCTCTGCGCCTCAACTCTTAAGTTGGAGTTGCGGCAGACTGGCAATGGTGAATGACCAGCTCATTCCATTTTTATCTAAACGACGCAACCTCAGCAGTTTACACGCTTTTTAGCTGAATTTTTCGTAATCGTGAAGTAGAGCGAAGGTTATACTCATAACAGATGACGACGCAGCACTCAGCGCCTTCGAGATGACTGGCGACTTAAATGACTCCCTTTGCAATGTATTTGGACGGAATGGAACTGGAGTGCGCCGAGAAGCGCGCGCTCGCGTCATTTACGCGCCGGATCGTTGAAATCGCCGCTCTTTCGCGATCGGCCGCAATCGACCCGGATGCGACCCGTCCCCTGACCTTCCTGTCGCAGCCGGCGCTCTTGCTCGATCTCGACGGTTTTGTCCTCGACTCCAACGCGGCGGCGGACTCGCTCGTCAACACCGACGTCCGGGTGAGACAAAGACGCCTCTATATCCGCGATCCGGAAGCAAGGCACAAGCTGCGCATCTATGTCGATCAATTCGACGACGCGACCCGGCACGTCACGCCGTCGGCCGAACCGATCATCGTACCGCGCGTCGACAGCTTGCCTTTTCTTTTGAGGATCTGGGCGATCGAATCCAGCGCGCGCTGGCCTTCCCGGGACGTTCGCGCGCTGGTGACGCTGAATGCGCTGGGTCCAAGGCCGGGACCGCCGGCCGCGCTCCTCGCCAGGACGTTCTCCCTGACGCCGTCGGAGGCGAAACTGGCATGCATCATCGCACGCGGGGCGGGCCCCGATACGGCCGCCGCGGAACTTAATATTTCCCGTGAAACGGCGCGAAATCAGTTGAAATCTATTTTTGCAAAAACCGCGACGCACCGGCAAGGCGAACTCGTCGCGCTTTTGCTGCAAGTCTGATGCGGGGCGTCCGATGCTGGACGCTTGACGAGGCCGAGGAAAAGCCGCAGGCGTTGATCGATTGAAGCGCGCCAAAGCTTCGACCCGACCGAAGCGGCTCGTCCCGACGATGCTCTCCAATTGTTACGCTCGCCTATTAGGCTTGCCCATAAAGCGCGCCTGATCCGCGCAGAATTTGTCGCGCGCCGCATTTGCGGAGATTACTTAAATAGCTTTGGTAAGTTATAAGCGGATCGACAAACTCAACATCTCTCGATTCTCGATAATCATTGCGATCTGTTATCAGTCAATAGCCATATTCCGCCAGTCTCTTCGGCGCTGTTCTAGCCGATATGTAAAAAGCGCTGCGTTTGGTAAGGCTTATAGGCACAGAGACGTTTTATTTCTGGGAGGTGGCCGGATCCTGGATCCGGCGGTGGTTCAAGAGGGCGTTATGCCAAGTAATAAAGTCATCGTGGACGTGCTCATGGAAACCAGCAATCTCCTCCAGCAGAAGGGATGGAACAAATTCTCCATGGCGCGGGATACGCGCGGCGAAGGCGTGAGCCCAAACAGCAAGGATGCGTCTTGTTACTGCTTATCTGGCGCGCTGGTGAAGGCGTGGCGGACCATTGATCCGCAGAATGAAGATTTCTATTTCAAATATTTTGAAAAGAAATTTTCGGACGACCTGCGTGATACCTATGGTTACGATCGCACTTTCACGCGATGGAACGACGAAGTGGCGACCTCCCGGGAGAATGTGGTGACGTTGATTCATTCCGTCATCACATCGATTCTCAAGGACGACGCCGGCGCAGGCCCCGATATCGGTCTGAAGCCCCCGGCCGCCGGAAAGGATCAGCGCAGCGCATGACGGCGTCCGAATTTTACGGCGGCTCAATCCGCCAATCGCTTTGTCCTGCTCCATTGCATCCCACCCCCTAAACCTCAGATAATGGTCCGAGGGCGAACGCTCAAAAGCGAATGGCGCCCATGATCGAGGGCCGCGATGACGGAGACCGAACTCAAATTCCTGATCGCAAAGCCTGATCTTTCAAAGCTTTGGACGCTTCCCGCGCTGCGCGAATGGATCAAGGACGCGCGCGCGCGGCGAAGCAAGAGCACCTATTTCGATACCCCCGGCGGGGATCTCTGGAAGCGCGGCTTCATCCTGCGCATTCGCAGCACGGACGGATATCTGATCCAGACCATCAAGCAGGAGCAATCCTCGCTCGTCGACAGAGGCGAATGGGAGCGGCAAATCGAGCCGCCTGCGAAAGGGGCTCTGCTTCAACCAGATCTCGCGATGATCGACGACACGCCTTTGGCGGATGCGATCGACGAATCCGTTCGCGCCAGCTTGCTCCCGGCCTTCGAAACCGATGTCGAGCGCACCGCCTTTGCGTGGGCCGTGGGGGAGACCCTGATCGAGGTTGCGATCGACCAGGGCTTCATTCGCGTCCTCGGCGCGCGCGGCGAAACGCTGGATCACGATGATTTTGGGGTGGATCAATCCAAAATCATGAATGTGATTGATTCCAACAGTTTAGAGCCGGAAGCAGGCGGAAAAGCGGCTGCTGCTTTTCCTCATCCCGCTCTGGAGATCAGCGAACTCGAACTCGAGCTGAAACAGGGCGACAGGCAGGCGGCGTTCGTCCTCGCCCGTATGCTCGCGGCGCAAGCGCCGCTGCATTTGAGCCTCATCAGCAAAGCCGAACGGGGCCAGCTTCTCATGGCGCACGCCATCGGTCTGCCCGCGAAGGCGTCCGAACCCCGCCTCAGCGGCGACATGACGATCAACGCGGCGTTTACGGCCATCTGCAGCGCCTGCCTGCATGACTTCATGCTCAACGCCGCCGCGCTCGATGGCGCCGATCCCGTCGAGGCCGTCCACCAGGGGCGCGTTGCGCTTCGGCGCCTGCGCGCCGCGCTGGCGCTGTTCAGGCCGGTCAGACGCGACGGCTATGCGAGGATGAACGAGCAGTTGAAGTGGCTCGCGGGCATTTTCGGCGCGGCGCGCGATGCCGATGTTTTGCGCGCGGGCGGCGAAATCCCGGCGTTCTCCCCGGAGGGCGGCGGCGCGCCCGACTTTTCCCAATGGCGCGAAGCGAGGCGCCTTGCCGCCCACGAGGCCGTTCGCGCGGCCGTTCAATCGAAGCGCTGGCGGATTTTTCTGATCGATCTTTGCGAATGGATCGAGGATGATCGACTCTTGGCCGCGCCGCCGCACGAGGGTCCGGGCGCCTTGATCCGGTTCGTTCGCAAGCAGTTGAAAAGGCGGCGAGACGCCCTTGTGCGGCCGGCGCGCGATCTTGCGAATCTGGGGCCGGTCGCCCAGCACCAGTTGCGCATCATGGCGAAAAAGCTGCGGTACGCGGCGCAGTTTTTCGCCGGCGTTTCCGGCTTCGCCGATCAAACGCGATTGAAGCGTTTTCTGGTTTGCCTCGACAGACTGCAGTCGGCCTTCGGCGCCCTGCACGACGAAGAGGCGACGCGCGGCGTGGTGGAGGCCGAAATCCGCCTCTGGCGCAGCGAGGCCGGACACATCGAGGCGGCGGCGCCGGCCGCCCCGGCGCGCCCCGCCGCGCGGACCGACGAACGCGACGAAAACGTCGAAAAGGCGATCAAAGCCTATGCTCGGCTCGTCAAGACCAACCCGTTCTGACTATCGCTTGACGGGAAAATCATCTAACAGGCATGTCTGATGCGAAACTTGTTCGACCTGGACCTTCGGCGGCCTCGGACACACGGCTTCCGTTCTGGTTGACCGGTCTAAGACGTCTGTTTTTGAAACGAAAACGTGCCCTGATGTGGAAATCGCGCCAGATCGCAGCCGCTGCGGCGACGCCCAATCTGCCCGACGGAGTCCGGGTCTACGCCGTCGGCGACATCCATGGCCGCGCCGATTTGCTCGAACAGGTTTTCGCGCGAATCGACGCCGATCTCGCCAAACATCCCGTGGCGACCCCAATCGAGATTTTTCTCGGCGACTACATCGATCGTGGACCGAAATCTGCAGAGGTTCTGTCTCAACTGATCCAGCGCGGGAAGATTCATCGCGCGATCTGCCTAAAAGGCAATCACGAGATCTATATTTTGGAGTTTTTGCGCAATCCGGCGATTTTGAAACCGTGGGCCCAATTCGGGGGGTTGACGACGCTTTTGTCTTACGGCCTGAAACCAAGCCTCAATCCCGGCGACGAGGAGCAGGCCGAACTCGCCGAGGAGTTGGGGCGCGCCCTGCCCCAAGGCCACCGTCAGTTCCTCGGCGCGCTGCCGCTCTCTTTCACGTGCGGAGATTTCTTTTTCGTTCACGCCGGCGTGCGCCCAGGCGAACCTCTTTCGCGTCAGCGCGACGATGACCTCCTCTGGATCCGGAACGAGTTCCTGTGTCACGAGGACGCGTTCGAAAAGATCATCGTTCACGGCCACACGCCGGTCCTCGAGCCTGACGTGCGTCCAAACCGGATCAACATCGACACGGGCGCCTATGCGACGAGCCGGCTGACATGCCTCAGACTGGAGGGAGACGAAATCAGCTTTATCTGATTTTCCCGGATAGGGTCCGCTGACTTTACATGCCCCCCGTTATTCTCTTGTTATTCTCTTGCAACCCGGCTTTCGAAGCCCTCGGCTCCGACGCCTCTCAAAGAACCGGTAAGGTGGAAGCGATGAGTTTGGAACCGCCTCGACCAAATTTTGCGCCCCGACAAACCGGGGAGGACGGACCGTGGCTCGAGTCTCAGACGCCGCTGCGGATCGGTTTGTTTAGCCTTGGCGGCGTTCTCGCGCTCGGCGGCGTATGGATGCTGCTCAGCGCGCTGTTGGCGCCTCCGACCGTTGCGCTGCCGTTCGATCGGGATAGCGCCGCGGCCGCCGCCGCTAATCGCGACCACGCGGTCGCGGCGGCGCGGCTCGGCGTCGTGCGGGGAGACCTCTACGCGCAGGCCGCCTATAGCGACGCGCCTCTCCTCTGGCTCGACAGGGCGCATGGGCTCGGCGCGGCGAACGCCGCGGAGGTTCGGGCCGCAAGGACGAATGCCGAAACGGCGCTGGCTCTCGCGCCCATCAATGGTTCGGCCTGGCTTTTTCTGGCGGCGCTCCCGCCTGCGTCGGCGAGGACAATGAACGCAAACAGCCTTGCCGCTCTGCAAATGTCCTATCTGACCGCGCCGGACGATCTCGCCCTCGCCCGCCCCCGCATCGAGCGCGCGCTCGCGTCCGGCATCCCGATCGACAAGGATTTGCAGGCGTTCCTGAAAGGCGATCTGCGCGAAATTTTAGCGAGGCGGCCGCTGGAAACGCCCGCGATCCTCGCCGCCTACAAAGCCGCGTCGCCGCAAAACCAGGCGATCTTCGAAGCGCTTGCCGCCGAGGTCGATCCGGATTTCGCCCAGTCGGTCCGGAGCGGCGCGCCGAAATGAGGCGGCGCCCCTCCTTGTCCGCGCCGTCGCGGATCGCCTGGCGACAAACGGGCGCGCGCGACGACCCGGCAGCTCTACTCCTCCAGTCGAAAAGGTCGAAATAATGAGCAAGATCAAGGTCGCCAATCCCGTCGTCGAACTCGATGGCGATGAGATGACCCGGATCATCTGGCGTTACATCCGCGAAAAACTCATTCTGGCCTATCTCGACATCGATCTCGAATATTACGACCTTTCAATCGAGAACCGGGACGCCACGAACGATCAGGTCACCATCGACGCGGCGAATGCGATCAAGAAGCGCGGCGTCGGCGTCAAATGCGCGACGATCACGCCCGACGAGGCGCGCGTCAATGAGTTCAGCCTGAAGCAGATGTGGCGCTCGCCCAACGGCACCATCCGCAATATTCTCGGCGGCGTCATCTTCCGCGAGCCGATCATCTGCCGCAACGTGCCCCGCCTCGTGCCGGGCTGGACGCAACCGATCGTGATCGGGCGTCACGCGTTCGGCGACCAATATGCCGCGACCGACTTCAAGGTGCCCGGAAAGGGGCGCCTCACCATCAAGTTCGAAGGCGACGACGGGACCATCATCGAAAAGGAAGTCTACAAATATCCGGGGGCCGGCGTGTCCCTGTCGATGTACAATCTCGACGATTCGATCCGCGATTTCGCAAGGGCGTCGCTGAATTATGGGCTGAACTCAAAATATCCGGTGTTTCTGTCGACCAAGAACACCATCCTCAAGGCTTACGACGGCCGCTTCAAGGACATCTTCCAGGAAGTCTTCGAGGCCGAATTCGCCGAGAAGTTCGCCGCCGCCGGGATCATCTACCAGCATCGCCTCATCGACGACATGGTGGCCTCCTGCCTCAAATGGTCCGGCGGCTACGTCTGGGCCTGCAAGAACTATGACGGCGACGTGCAGTCCGACACGGTGGCGCAGGGGTTCGGCTCGCTCGGCCTCATGACCTCGGTGCTGCTCACCCCCGACGGCCGGATCGCCGAGGCGGAGGCGGCGCATGGCACCGTGACGCGCCATTACCGCGAATATCAGAAGGGCAAGGAGACTTCGACCAATTCGATCGCCTCGATCTTCGCCTGGACGCGCGGCCTCACCCATCGGGCCAAGCTCGACGACAACGCCGAACTCGCCGCATTCGCGCAAACGCTGGAAAAAGTCTGCGTCAGGACGGTCGAGTCCGGATATATGACAAAGGATCTCGCGCTGCTCGTCGGCGCGGAGCAGAAATGGCTCTCGACGACCGGCTTCCTCGACAAGATCGACGAAAACCTGCGCAAGGCGATGGCGGTCGCAAAACCGTGAACGCCTCCTCCCGTCCCCGCGCCGCGGCCATTTGGCGGGCGTGCGAGCGACAAGCAGAGTCCGTGCGATCGCCTGCGCGTGATCGTTAACCAGAGCAATTCAGTAACCAGAGCAATTCCGTGGACTGAAGCGTGTAACTCGAGCCCCCGGCCTGACTTACGATTGAATATTCGCGGCTTAATCGGTATAAGGTCGCCATTTGGACGTGGGAGACTTTCCTGTGCCTGGCGACACGGTCGACGACGCCTATCAGCCATCTGAAGAAGAGGCGTTCATGAATGAACGCCAGCGCGATTATTTTCGTCGCAGGCTGCTCGCCTGGAAGGAAGATATATTACGCGAGAGCCGTGAGACCCTGGTCGCGCTGCAAAGCGAAAACGAGAATCACCCCGACGTCGCCGATCGGGCTTCCTCCGAAACGGACCGTGCGATTGAACTGCGGGCGCGCGACCGGCAGCGCAAGCTCATTTCGAAAATCGAGGCGGCGCTCGGCCGACTCGACGACGGCACCTATGGCTATTGCGAGGAGACGGGCGAACCGATCGGCCTCAAGCGCCTCGACGCCCGCCCGATCGCCACCCTCTCGGTCGAGGCGCAGGAACGGCACGAAAAGCGCGAGCGCGTCTATCGCGACACCTGAAATCAGAGCGCAAGACAAATCAGAGCGCAAGACCTGCCGACGCGGCCTGATCGCCTTCATCTCCGATTTTCCGCATTGCTCTGGCTTTTGAATCTGGAGCGATTTCTTGTCGACCGAAGGGTCCATTCGGTCGGAAAGCGCTCTAGGGTCCGCCCTCTAGGGTCCGCGCCCCAGCAGCCGCGCCATTTCTTCCTCAAGCGACTGGTCCAGACTATCGATCAGCGACAGCTCCGACGCATCGGCAGGCCTGTCTGCGCCCGGCGCCGCATCCGAAGGGGTCTGTTCTGGCGCAGCGGCGGCGAGGATGCTCTCCGCGCTCGGGACCGGCGCTAAAGCCTCCGCCGATGGCGCGCTGACGCCGTCCGACGGCGCGGGCGCAGCCGCCGGCGACGCTGCGGCGGCGGACGGCTTCGGCTCCGCCAGTTGACGCGGCGGCGAAGGCCGCAGGAAAGGCGTCGCCAGCGGCGCGCGCTGAAATCCGCCCGATGGACCGGCGCCGGCCTCGATCCTCGAGGGAAGATCGGGGCGGACCGGCGGCTCGCGCGGTGTGCGCTGCGCCGTCCATGGCTGGGCCACGTGGCGCGGCGGCAAGGGAAATGCTGGCGCGCGGGGCGCTGGCGGAGCGACGGCCGGGGACGCAGCGACGGGCTCATCGACGACAGCGGCCGGCGGCTCCGCATCGGGTTCCGGAGCCAAAGGCGGCGCGCCAGGCGCGAGCGGCGGAACCGGCGTTTTTCGCGGCTGCGGCTGGCTCGCGCGCCCAGGCGCGGGATCGAACTCCGGCTGCCAGGGCGGCGCAGCCGGTGATTGCGCTGGCGACGGAGCCTGAACAAGAGGTTGCAAGGCCTCCCTCGGCTCCTTTTCCCGCGCATTGTCGCGCAATCGCACCTCGCGGCCCTCGGCGCGAATGATTTCCGATTCGATCACGAGATCGTTCGGCCCCCCGATCATCAACAGATGTTCGACATTGTCGCGGCGAATGATCACCAGCTGGCGATTCCGGTCGAGGTCGAAGGCGTCGACGACGCCAAGCCGCGGCAGCCGCGTCCGGCCGCCGCCCGGCGTCTTCAGCCGGCGTCCGAAGATGAGGCGGTAAATGAACAGGGCGAGCGCCGCGACGAGCAGGAGAGCGATCACCCAGACGACGAACGTCAAACTCTTATTTTCGAAAATTCTGTCGACTAAGGCCTGCATCGGCTCGGCTCGCTCGAAAAATCCAGGATTGCGATCTCTACGCGACCCTTTTGGACCGGGCGCCAGCAACTAAAGACCAAGATGCACCATAGGAAATGCTGCTGATTCTATCAAGGCTCGCGCCCTGGTCCACCGCGTCGCCCAAGCGAGGCGCCGATGTCCAGCGGGGCGCCCCCACCGGCGAGGCGCCAGCGTCATGACATTCGCGCGGAAAATGCTTACAACCTCTCCGACCGCCAACGCGAATCGGCGCACGCCGCGCTCTGAGCTTTTTGAATCGATCACGTTCATGATTTTGGATTCAATCCAAAATCGCCGTGATCCCAGGCCGCGGCCCAGAACTTACAGCATTGCTCGCCCCGGATAGACAATGATGAGCGATCAGCCAATCGCCGCCAGCCTCGGCCAGGACCGCGCGGGCGGCCTCGTCGCCGTTCTGCTCTTCGCCACCTTGCTTGCGGGTGCGGCGGCGGCGTTCTCGCTTCTGCCGAAGGCGGCGGCGGCGAACCTTGTCACCGCGCTGCTGGCGCTGCTCGCCGCCGCCGGCGTTTTCGCCATCTTCGCCGTCGCGGCCGGACTGCTCCGGTTCGCCGGCGCGGCGTCGACGGAGGATCTCGCAAAAAGCATCTGCGACGGCGATCCGCAGGCCATGATCGCGACAGACGCCGCGGGCGATTTTGTCTACGCCAACGACGCCTACATGACCTTGTCCAAAGCCCGCACCCGCGCGGATCTTCGCAGCGTCTCGCGGCTGTTCGCCGGCGCGCCCGGCGTATCGGAGGCCGTTTACCGGCTGGCGCAGGCCGCGCGCGAGGGCCGGTCGGCCATGGAGGAATTGCACATAAATCCGGCGCCGGGTGGCGAAGTGCAGAGCGGCTGGCGCGAGATCAAGGTCAGGCCGCTGGCCGGGGCGAAGGGACGGCGCCTCAGCCTCTGGACCATCGCAGATGTCACCCGCGAACGCGACAGGCGGGAGAGCCTCTTTCAGGAGATGAGGCGCGCTACCGATTTGCTCGACCATGCCCCGGCCGGGTTCTTCGCTTGGGCGCCGGGCGGCGCCGTCTCCTATATGAACGCGACCCTCGCCGCATGGCTCGATTACGAGCCGGCCGAAGCGGCCCGCGGCGGACTTGCGCTGGCGGACCTTTTCGCCGACGACGACGCGACGTTGCTCGCCGCGGGCGCCGGCCCGCAAGAGCGCCAAGAACTCCAAGAGCGGCAAGACGGGCGGGAGGGCGCAAGGCAGTTCGACCTCGATCTCAAGCGGCGCGGCGGGCAGAGCCTGCCGATGCGCCTTCTCCGGGGAGGCGCCTCCGGCGAGGCGACCGCGCAGGACGCCGTCGCGGTGGTGCTGCGGCGCGCGCCGGGCGAGGCGACGGCTCAAAATCCCACGCAGGATCCCTCCCAACATCCCGTCGCGGAGGCGAGCGCGGCCGAGGCGCGATTTGCGAGGGTTTTCAACGCGACGCCCATGGCCATCGCCATTCTCGACGCGGGCGGGCGCATCGCCCGTTCGAACGCCGCCTTCGCCCGGCTGATGCCCGAGGCCTTGAAACCCGGTGAAAACGGCGCCTCCCGCTCGATCCTGTCCGGCGTTGCCGAGCGCGACCGTAACGCGCTGCAAGCCGCCCTGGCTGCCTTGGTCGCCGCCGGATCGCAGACCGACATTCCGCCTCTCGACGTGGCGCTCGCCAGCGACGGCGAGCGGTCGGCGCGCCTCTTCATCTCGGCGTCGGGCGAATCCGACGGGGCCGGCGCGACGCTCTATGCGCTCGATACGACCGAGCAGCGCGCCTTGCAGGATAAATTCGCGCAATCACAGAAAATGCAGGCGGTCGGCCAGCTCGCCGGCGGCGTCGCGCATGACTTCAACAATGTGCTGACCGCGATCATCGGCTATTCGGATCTCCTGCTCGCCAACCACCGGCCGACCGATCCCGCCTTTCGCGACATCATGCAGATCAAGCAGAACGCCAACCGCGCCGCGGGGTTGGTGCGCCAGCTGCTTGCTTTCTCGCGCCGGCAAACCCTGCGCCCGCAGGTGTTGCAGCTCGGCGACGTCCTCTCCGATCTGCAGATGATGATGCGCCGGCTCGTCGGCGAAAAGATCACTGTCGAGTTGCGGCACGGGCGCGATCTCTGGCTCGTCAAGGCCGACCTCAACCAGTTCGAGCAGGTTGTCGTCAATCTGATCGTCAATGCGCGCGACGCGATGCCGGACGGCGGCGAAATCATCTTGCGGACCCGCAATGTAACGCCTGCCGAAAGCGCCGATTTTGAAGACGGCGCCCTGCCCGCGGCGGATTACGTCGCGATCGAAGTCGAGGATTTCGGCCATGGCATCGCGCCGGAGGTGAAAGACAAGATCTTCGAGCCGTTCTTCACGACGAAGGAGGTCGGCAAAGGCACGGGCCTTGGCCTCGCCATGGTCTATGGCATCGTGAAACAGACCGGCGGCTATGTCTTTTGCTCGAGCGCTGTCGGCAGCGGCACGACATTCACCGTGCTGCTGCCTCGCCACGCCCCCGGCGCCGGAGATGCGCCGCGGTCAAGCGCCCCGGTGAAGGCCGCGGCTGACCTCACGGGACGGGGCACCATTCTTCTCGTCGAGGACGAGGAGGCGGTGCGGGCTTTCGGCGCCCGCGCCCTCGCCTCGCGCGGCTATAGCGTATTGCAGGCAGCATCCGGGCTCGAAGCCCTGGAGATCGTCGCGCAAAACCACGGAAAGATCGATCTGGTCGTTTCGGACGTCGTCATGCCGGAAATGGACGGCCCGACGATGTTCGGCGAATTGCGCAAGCGCGGCGTTACGGCGAAGGTGATTTTCGTTTCCGGCTACGCCGAGGAAGCTTTTGCGAAAAACCTGCCCGAGGGCGAGGAATTCGCCTTCCTGCCGAAGCCCTTTTCGCTGAAGCAGCTGATCGAGGCGGTCAAGGCGACGACGATCTGAACGGCGAATGCTCTCGCAGAAAAAAAAAACTCGGCCTACTCGATCCCCGCCGCGCGGCTGCGCGCATTCCAGGCGTTGCGGAAGCGTTTTTCAATCTCGATGGGATCGGTTTCGGCGGGCGTCGCGGCGGCAAGCGCGCCGCGCACCAGGGAGGCTTCCTCAACGGTCAAAACGACGGGGCCAGCCATGAAGGCGGCGTTGGGAAGCGAATGAAGGATCGCCGCCTTGTTTGGATGCGCGCCGACCTCCACAAGCTGGTCGGCGACCGGCTTGCCGTCGATGCAGATATGAGCGCCGATCACCTCCACCTTGCGACCGTCGGAAGTCGTCCGAATGAATGTCGTTTGCATTGTTTTCGCACAGCCTTTCTTTGATAGCGCGTGATTTGACCGAAGAAGTCGATCGTCGTCCGCGAGCCTGCTCTAATCGACCCCGGCCGCCAAAGCGGCGATGACCGTTCCTCCGACAAGCTCCATCGCCCCTAGTTCCGAGATTTTGGCGAGATAGCGCTGCGATTTTACCTTTTCGTCCCGGCGTAAATGGATGAACGATAGCGCCTTTAACGTGTAAAGCGCGAAATGGCCCGGTCCGTCGACGTTCGAAGAAATTTGACCGCTCGTCCAGACCGTCCAGTCGGGGTCGAGCCCCGCCTGGCGCGCGGCCTCGCCGAGCCCCGCCTCGGCGATCGCCAGCGCTTCGTCGAGATTGCCCTGATAGGTGTGGATCTTATAAAGGCATAGATAGGTCGGCAAGGCGTCGGGCCGCAGCTCAAGGGCCTCGCGAAAGGCGGCGTCGGCGCCAATCGCATCGTGTCGGTAAAGCGACACGCCGCGCTGCAGGATCTGGTTGACCTCCTGCGGCACGTCGCCAAAGTCGATCAGATTGTCCATTTGGACAACATTGTTCGTACGAAGGCGCCACGGATGGATGGTTTCTGACATGGAGCCGCGCGGGATCTCGAATTGGTCCGGATTTTCTCTCCGCAGCAATTCCCGTGCCTTTGCTCCCATGCCCTTGCTCCCATGCCCTTGCCGATCTTTGCGCGCGCCCGCCGGCGTATGTGGCCCGTTTCGCCGGAGGCCGCAGCGTTAACCACGATAAACATTTTTCGTCGAATCCGTTCTGCGCGGAAGTTCGCGCATCGCGATTATTTTTCCACTCCCGCCTGCATGATTGCGCGCGCATAGGATGTCTCTCCCTCCGGGCGGCGGCTCAAAGCCTGAGAAATATGCGCGAATATTAGAACATAAAAAGAACTTGCGAGCGAGAACAAACACGGTACATTTGATGTCAACGCAGATCGCATTGCGCTGCGCGTCAAGCCTGTGCCAGAAGGATCAGACCGATGAGTCAAGCCAATCTCCGCCTTGTTGAAGGA
>JBKQMI010000049.1:0-11202 GCA_052146775.1 Methylocella sp.
AGATGCAGCCGCCGCAAGGTCTGGCCGAGGCGCGTCGTCGGCTTTGCGTGATGGGTGTAATAATGCACCATGTCATAGCCGAGATAGCCGATGATGAAGCCCATCAGCACCGGATAGCCGTAAGGCAGGCCGAACAGGATCCGCGCGACGACCAGCGCGATCAGCATGATCGGAATGCTGAGCAGCACCGGCATGACGAGGCGCAGCGGATCGTTTGGATGATCGTGGTGGACGCCATGGATCAGGAAATGGATGCGCGCGCCGAATTTGCCCGGGAACTTGTAATGGAACGGGTAGCGATGGCCGAGATATTCGGTCAACGTCCAGAGCAGATAGCCGAGCGCGGCGGAGACGGCGACGACTGGAGGGCTGAAGGACCGAAGGCTCAAGAACGCCAGCAGCGCGACGACGGGAAGATAGACGAAAAGCGGCGTCGACCAGTGCACGCGCGACAGTTTGTCGAGCAGGTCATTCTCGAAAAGCCGGGGCGACTCCCCGAGGCGACCGACGCGCTCTGGAATGGAATAGTCGAAATTGCCATTTGTCTGCGTCATGATGGCGTCCCGCAAATCCTCAATCGGGGTTCTTAGCTCATTTTACCCAAAAGCGGAAATCCGCTGCCAGAGCGTTTTTCCGGTTCCCGGCGCGGCATGGCGCCGCTTTTCGCCGCCAGGCGTTCAGCGTGCGATCATGAGTTCGTGCAGACTGAACATGCGGTCGGGGTCGGTCCAGACCCGATGCGGCGTCCAGCCGGCGCGATGGGCGAGGTCCTGAAACTGCGGGACTGAATATTTGTAGGAGTTCTCGGTGTGGATGCTTTCGCCGGCCGAGAAATCGAAGCAGCGTCCCCTGAGTGCGACGCGCTGCGGCTTAATGCTGACGAGATGCATCTCGATGCGTCCCTCGGCGCCATTGAAGATCGCGCTATGGACAAAGCCATCGAGGTTGAAATCGGCGCCGGCCTCGCGGTTCAGCCGGGCGAGGATGTTGGCGTTGAACGCCGCCGTGACGCCGGCCGAATCATTATAGGCGGGAAGCAGGATCGAGAGGTCCTTGCGCAAATCGACGCCGATGACGAGCCTGCCGCGAGCGCCCAGCGTTTGCGCCATATGCGCCAGCAGATCGCGCGCCTCAGTCGGCGCGAAATTACCGATTGTCGAGCCGGGGAAGAAGCCGAGACGCGCGCGATTCGCCAGCCCCTTGGCCAGCCCCCCGGGCAGCGTCAGGAGCGTGGCGAAATCACCTACCGTCGGAAAGACGCGCAGCGCCGGGAAGCGGAGCGCCAGGCGCGCGACGGCGTCATCGAGCGCGCTCCGCGAGACGTCGATCGGCGCATAGGCGGAAAGGCTCGGCAGCGCGTCCAGCAGAATTTCGGTCTTGCGGCTGGAGCCGGAGCCAAACTCCACGAGAATGCTGCCTGGCGGTGTTTCGGCGGCGATCTCTCCCGCCGCCGATTCGAGGATCGCCGCCTCGGTCCGGGTCGGGTAATATTCCGGCAGGCGTGTGATCTCCTCGAACAGTTCGCTTCCACGCGCGTCATAGAAGAGCCAGGGCGGCAGGGATTTCTGCGGCAGCGACAGTCCGGCCAGAGCGGCGCGCGCGACCTCGTCGTTCGCGGCGGAGGATGCCGCCGGCAGGCAGGTTTCGGCGATCCGCGGCATCAGGCCTCGTCCGCCAGCCGCAGCCCGCAGAACTGCCAGCGCTGATGCGGATAGAAGAAATTGCGGTAGGTCCGGCGCGCATGCGCGTCGGGCGTTGCGCAGGACGCCCCGCGCAGCACCTGCTGGCTGCACATGAACTTGCCATTATATTCGCCGAGCGCCCCATCGGCCGGCCTGTAGCCCGGATAAGGCGCATAGGCGCTTTGGGTCCACTCCCAAACATCGCCGAACATCTGCCGCAGCCCCGAGCCGGGCGGCGCGGGACGCGGCGTCAGATTGTCCTCGTCGAGCATGTTTCCAGCGACAGGAACCCCAGCTCCCGCGACCTCCCACTCGAATTCGGTCGGCAGCCGCTTGCCGGCCCAGCGGGCGTAAGCGTCGGCCTCGAAATAGCTGACGCAGCAGACCGGCGCGGCGGCGTCGATCGTTTGCAGGCCCCAGAGGGTCATCTGCAGCCACTGTCCGTCGCGCTCCTCCCAATAGAGCGGCGCGCGCCAGCCGTCCCGCGCGACTCGCGCCCAGCCGTCGGCGAGCCACAAGGCGGCGTTGCGATAGCCGCCATCGCTCATGAACGCCGCCCATTCCGCATTGGTCACAAGGCGGTCGGCTAACCTGAAAGGGCGCAGCAGCACGTCGTGGCGCGGGCCTTCATTATCGAAGGCGAAACCCTCGCCGGCGTGTCCGACGCCGTGCCGCCCGCCCTCGAATTCGATGAAACGCGCCGGCTCAGCCTCCTGGCGCGCGCGCAGCGGGCCGCCCTCGCGATAGGCCGGACGCAACGGGCTTTGCGCGAAGAGGCTGAGGATATCGGTGAGGAGCAACTCCTGATGCTGCTGCTCGTGATGGACGCCGATCTCGATGCGCTTCAGGACCTCGTGGTCGTCGGCGAGGGCGCCCGCGAAAACGGCTTGCAGCCCGTCGTCCACATGGGCGCGATAGTCGCGCACCTCGAAACAGGTCGGGCGCGTCAAAAGGCCCCGCTGCGCGCGCGGCTGGCGCGGCCCCTGCGCCTCATAATAGGAGTTGAAGCAATAATTGAAGCGCGCGTCGAAAGTCCGATAGCCCGGCAGAAAAGGCTGCAGGACGAAACTCTCGAAAAACCAGGTCGTATGCGCGAGATGCCATTTGGTCGGGCTTGCGTCTTCATTGGCCTGGGCCGCCTGATCCTCGATGCCGAGCGTCGCTGCGAGGCAGGGCGTCTGCCGGCGCGTGCGAAACAGGCTTGCGGCGAGATCCCGAGGGTCGAAAAGCGGGTCTCGCTGGGTTTGCGAGGCCGCAACTGCCGGCGCATTCATTTGCGTCCCCCTCTCGCCAGGGCAATTAAGTGGGAACTGAAACGGCAAATGGCCGTTTTTTTTCCAAAAAAACCCCCGGCCGGCCGCGTCGGCCGCGGCGTGGGCCGACGCCGGTCGCCTGCCGCGCCTGCGCCACAACCCGAAATTTAGGCGCTCGGGCGGTCAGGGACAAGGGCGCCGCCTTAGTAGAGGGCCCCTTTCGTTGCGCTCTGGCGGGGGGCGGGCGCGTCACGCCGACAATCGCCGCAACGCGCGGCCGAGCAGCATCAGCGCGCGCGCGTTGAGGGCGGGGGGCTCGGCGCCGAAGCCGAACCAGCGCCGCGGCGCGGCGGCCTCCGCGCGAAGCAGATGGGCGCCGGCCGCGATCAGCGTTTCGGGCGCGGCGGCGGAGAGGCCGGGCGCAAGGGCGTCGAGGTCGCGCGGGCGCTTCGCATAAGCGCGGGCGCGATATTTGATCATTTGAAGGGCGGTGCGGCTTGCCTGCGCCTTGAGGGCGGCGGCGAGTTCGGCGCGGGCGGGGCAGGTCGGCGAGGTTTTCGTCGTCGAGGTTTTCGTCGGCATGGGTCTTCTCCGGCTTTGAACCGGAGGACCATAATTGGCATTATTACCTTAACATAGGTATAAATACCGTAGTAGTTGGCGATCTTACCGCTACCGGCGGCGCCATTGACCGAATCGGACGACGCCTTGGATCTCCGCCGCCCATTCGATCTTCACGCTGCGGATCGGGGCCGCATTGTGGCTCTCGAGGTCGAATGTGCCGGCCCGCGCGCCGCGCTGAATCCGTTTCAGATAGCGTTTGCCGTCGGCGGTGCGCACGGCCGCCTCCCAGCCGATCACTTCCTCGGCGTCGGCGCCCTGCCGCCAGCAAATGATGACGTCGCCCGGATCGTAGCGGGGCCACATGCTGTCGCCTTCGACCTGAAAGGCGATGGCGTCCGAGGCGATCGGAAAGGGCACTTCGATTTCATAGAGGCCGTCAGGGGGAATCTGCTCGAATTCGGGCAGGATCTCCGCGCCGGCGCCGATGCGCCCGACGACGCGGACGCGATTGCCAGGCGTCGGGTCGCCGACGCCTTCGAGCAGCCAGGCCGCCGTCGTTTTCAGCACGGGCGCAAGGGCCGTCAAGGTTTCGGTGGTGACGCCGCGCCGGTCGCCGTTTTTGACCGCGCGCTTGAGGTTGCGGATGGCGTCCGGCTTCTTGGCGGCGAGCGAGGCGGCGTGCGCCGAAAGGCCGAGAACCTTGAGGCGGCTTTCGATGCGGGTGAGAACGTCTTCCAAATCCATGACGGTAGAATAACCGTACATTACGCCGCGCGCATCAGGTAAAAATACCTTTACATATCGGTAGAAGTACCGTACGTTCCAATTCGCGCCGCCGAGCTGACCGCCGCGCGCGCCAAACGAGGATACGCTAGGGAGAAGTTGCCGTGAAGATCAGAACTGAAATCCAAAAAGCCCGCTGGACGGGCGACCGAATCGCCAGACTGGGTTTCCTCCTCGGCCTTGGCTGGGACGCCCGCCGCATCGCCGACGACCCGCTGATCAACTCCACCCCAAACAACGTCCACCGACAGGCGCAGCGCTTCGGCCTCGCCTTCCGCGCCGCCGCCGCCGCGCTCGCGCTCCGCCTGCCGCCCGAAGCCGCCCACCTCTATGACGCGGCCGCGGCCAAGCGCAGCCTCACCCGCGACGCGATGATCCGGCTTCTGCTGCTCGTCGTCGCCGCCGATCCGACTCTCCTCGACAATATTCTCGACGACGGAATTTGATCATGGAGCTCGACGAAAAGATCAACGCTCTCGAAGCGCCCTATTCGCCCGATCGTCAGACCTTGCCGGCGCGATGGGAGCCGGAGCAGGTCGCCCGCGCCCTCGTCAAGGCCTTTGCGACGCTCGATCGGCTGCCGCGTTCGCGCGGGCCGCGCGAGCCCGGCGGGCATTGGCCGCGGCACAGCATCGAATGGGCGGACCAGTTGGCTCAGGCGGAAATCGAGGAGAGCGAGCGCCGCACGCGCGAGGCGGCAATCAACAGAACCAATCTGCGCCCGACCGGCCTCGATATCGCGCAGATGGAGACGGCCTTCGACTGGCTGCGCGAATTGCGCGCGATCGATACCGGCATGGCGCTGGTGACGAGCCTTTGGGCCTTGCGCGCCGCGCGGGGTCGCTCCGTCAAAGCTCTTTGTAGCGAAAAAAAATGGGCGCCGCACACTTTCTATCGCAAGCGCGCCAAGGCGCTCGCGCATCTGGCGGAATGGCTCAACGCGCGCAGCGTCCTTGTGTTTTGAGCGGCCATGCACGCAAACGGGTGAACGCGCCGTGCGTGAGGCCGCAACATTGTAAGATCGCGCATATCGGCGCGATCTCGTTAGGTTGACATGCAACAGATTGCAAGAGCAACATGTGCGCATCGGAAGCGCCGGAATTGTGCGCGCGCCCCAACAACATCGCGCCGCTACCCTGTCGCATCATGGCGTCCGGCGCGGGCCGCGTTGCGGCGGGCGCGTCCATTCATCGACGCCGACTCCCAGCAACCGCCGGTTTGATGCGACAACCTGGAGTATCGATGTTGATCAAGCTGGTTCTGAGGTCCATTCGCGGCCGGCTTTGAGGCGTGCGTTGGCGCGGACGATAAGATTTCGCATGATGGCGGCGACCACGACTTTCGCCGGATTTCCGGCGTCGACGAACTGCGCGAAAAGCCGCTGCGCGAACGGTCAGCGGCCTCTGGGCCGCCGTCGGCCGCCTCATTGGTCGCTTTACACCGCAAATCTCTTCACCCCACAAGAATGCGCAAACTTCTCCGCCGCCGGACAGCATGCGACCCGAACGAAAAACGCTCTAGGCATTAATTGCGTTAGGCTTTAACAAGGTACAGAATTCGCCGAAGGAAAAATCAGCAGCGATGAGAAGTTCGATGCAAGGTTCAGTAGCGCCGGATCTCAGCGTGCTCATGGATTATGAGTACGAAGTTGACCTGACGGGGGATAACGCGCCGGCGTATGTGCTTGAACTGGCCGGCGCGCGCAAGAAAACCCTGGAGGTCGGCGCCGGCTCCGGAATGATTACGAAACACCTCGTAAGAACCAAGGAATGCGACGTCGTCGCGCTGGAGATTAATCCTGCATCCATTGGAAAACTTAAATCTTACGTCGACCGGGTCTATGCTCTCGACCTCAATGATCCGGCCTGGATTGAGAGTTTGGAGGGTGAAGGGAAATTTGATACAATTATTGCTGCGGATGTATTGGAGCACCTCTACGATCCTTGGACCGTGTTGAAGGGCATGAAGGTGTTGCTGAACGAGTCGGGCAAAATCATTTTGTCTTTGCCGCATGCCACGCATTGTGCGATCATGTCTTGCCTTTTTGAGGAAGATTTTCAATACGGAGAATGGGGATTACTTGACAAAACGCATATCCGCTTCTTTGGACTTCACAATATTCACGCATTGCATGCTAGCGCCGGGTTGGCCATTACCGATGTCCGATTCGTCATGCGCCGTCCCGAAGAGACTGAATTTGCGGAACGATGGGCCCGGCTCCAGAAGAATGTGCAAGCCGCGCTTCTGTCCAATCCGCATGGCCTCGTCTATCAGGTGATCACAAGCGCCATGCCGGTCGAAAAAGTCTCGGCGCCGGTGGACCTCTTCGAGGCGCCGGTTCGCGGGTCCGTTTCCAGCCCGGCGACGCTCTTGCAAAAGATGGCGTCGGCGCTAGGCCTTTAGCGGACCGATCTGTTTCCTTGCCAACTTCGGAAACAATTTCCACATTTTCGCGGGGCGAACTACGGTGGCGACACACGAATTTGCGACATCCCATCCGAATATCGATGGCCAAAATATCGACAGCTCAGTCAAGCTGATCGCATTTTATCTTACACAATTTCATCCGATTCCTGAAAATGATCTTTGGTGGGGCCGCGGATTCACCGAATGGACGAATGTCTCAAAGGCGCAACCCATGTTCAGCGGTCATTATCAGCCGCATCTGCCGGCGGATTTTGGCTTCTATGACTTGCGTGTCGGCGATACGCGCCGAGACCAGATTGCAATGGCGAAGAAATATGGGATCGACGGTTTCTGCTATTACTATTATTGGTTCTCCGGCAAACGGCTACTCGAAAGACCCCTCGAGGATATGCTTGCTGATTCGGGCAGCGATATGCCGTTCTGTCTTTGTTGGGCCAACGAAAACTGGACGCGGCGCTGGGATGCCGCCGAGCACGAGATTCTGATTGCCCAGCAATATGGTCCTGAGGACGATCTGGACTTTATCAAGGGTTTGATTCCCTATTTTCGTGATCCTCGGTACATTCGGTTTGAAGGGGCGCCCTTGCTGATCGTTTACCGGCCTCAACACCTTCCCGACGCCAGGAGAAGCGCGCAAATCTGGCGTGATTATTGCCAAAGCGTCGGAATTCCCAAAATACAGATATATTGCGCGTTCACGCACCAAAATTGGAATTACGAACAGTTCGGTTTCGATGGCGGCGTCGAATTTCCGCCTCACAACATGACTCAACAAAATCTGCGTGATCGTCTCAATTGTATCGATGATTATGAGGGCTATGTCTTCGATTGCACAGAAGTCGCGGAAATGTATCTCGCGCGTGACTACAGTGCATACAACGCATTTCGGACGGTCTTTCCTTCCTGGGACAACAGCTCTAGACGCGGGCGAAACGGCGCGGCCGGTTTGAACGGCACTCCCGAGAACTACGAATACTGGTTGTCTCGCGCAATCGGGCGCACCAAAGCCGACCATCCGGGGCGGGAACGATTCGTCTTCGTCAATGCCTGGAATGAATGGGCGGAGGGATGCCACCTCGAACCGGACAGAAAATACGGACACAGATTCCTCGAAGCCACGGCGCGAGCGAAGCGCGGACAATCAACATTTTCCAGCTGGGCGCACGTCGGCGTTCCGGCGGAGTTGAAAGCGGTGGGGAAGAAGGAGCCCGTTTCCAGGTTTCGACGTATTTTGGGTGACCCTACATCTCTTCTCCATCCCAAGCTCACGGCGCAAAGAGATTCGCTGATCTCTCAATGTGACGAGCTAACGGCCCAGAAAGGTTTCCTTCTTTCTAAATGTGACGAACTGACCGCGCGAAGAAATAGGCTTCTCTCTCTATATGAAGAAGTAACGGCGCAAAAGGATTCACTGATTTCCCAGAATCGCGAGTTGACAGTGCGCTATGACGAGTTGACGGCGCATAGAGATTTGTTGATTTCGCAACATGGCGAGCTAACGACGCAAAGAGACTCGCTGATCTCGCAAGTTGCAGCCCTGTCGGGCGCCGCAGCATCTCGCGACCGGCTTGCCTCACAGCTTGCCGCTGTCGCCGACGGCAAGGGTATGGCCGATCTTGTTTCGATTGCGGGGCGTGTCGAGGATTTGAGAGCGCTGTATCTCGACCTCATGGAAGCCGTGCTGATAGGATCAGTATACGAAGATCCGCCGCTTCCACACTTTGGCCAAAAGCAATTCGATTCGAATATCCGCAATCGCGGTCTCGATTGGCCAAAAAACGCGTTGTCTATGGTCGGCGCGGCGCGGATGCGAAACTTCCGTGTGCTCACGGAGCAGGTCATTGCCAGCAACATCCCCGGCGATATCGTCGAAACCGGCGTGTGGCGCGGCGGAGCAAGCATTCTCGCCCGCGCTGTTCTCGGCGCCTATGGAGTCCGGGACCGGCGTGTGATTCTAGCGGACTCCTTCGAAGGACTTCCGCCGCCTGACACGGACCACTATCCCGCCGATGAAGGCTCGATTTTTCATGAGTATCGCGAACTCGCCGTTTCCGAGGACGAGGTGCGGAGCAATTTCGAGAAATTCCGGCTCTTGGACGATCAAGTCGTCATGCTGAAAGGTTGGTTCAAGGACACGATACCTTTCTTCCCGTCGAACCAAATCGCCGTCTTGCGTCTCGACGGCGACCTATATGAATCGACGATAATTCCTCTGGCGCATCTATTTGATAAGGTATCCCCTGGTGGTTGGATCATCGTCGATGATTATGAATGTGTTGCCGCATGTAAGTTAGCCGTTCAGGACTTTCTTTCCGAGCGGGGCCTGACGCCGGAGATCCAGCAAATCGATGGAGTGGGGGTCTTTTTCGAGAAAGCAGTGCCGTAAGCCTGTTTAGCTCTCATTTTGAAGGGAGAACTTGACGATGACGCAGTGTGGGTCAAAAGACGCGAAGAACAACGACGGCGTCGATTGCGTCTGTGCAAATCCATCAAATCATTGCGGAACCAGATTGCCGCCTCATCATCGTTGATACGCGTTCCGAGTGAACTGGACCCCATTCGTGGGACCACGGGTGGTTGGAGTTAAGGTGTAATCTCGCCCGCCCTTGTCCTTCAAAAATCAGTCCGCTTCCTGCTGCTTCTGCTGTGGGTATGTGGGCAACGCGTTTGCGCTGTCCAAGCGAAGCGACATATCCACAGCGTTCGCCGCCGCCTCGATTTTGTCCATGCCAGCGCGCCACACCGCCATCGGCATCTGGTTGTTCATCGCCTGGTGCGGGCGCCGAAAATTGTAAAAGTCATCCAGGAACCGATGCCGGCCCGCGCCTCGCGGCCGTCGGCGTAAGCTTTCAGATGCGCTTCTTCATACTTGATCGAGCGCCACAGCCGTTCAATGAAAATGTTGTCCATGAAGCGGCCGCGTCCGTCCATCGAAATCGCGACGCCGGCCGCCGCGAGCTTGCCGACGAAAGCCTCGGCGGTGAAAGTGGAGCCCTGATCGGTATTGAAAATCCGCGGCTTTCCGAACTGAAGCAGCGGACCCTCGTCGTCATGGGTCATGACGATCCGATTGTTCCTATGGTGAACGGGCAGATCCTGGCCAAGCTCATTCCGAACTCAAGGCTCGAAGTGATGGCGTGCGGCCATCTGTTCATCGTCACAATGCCGCGCGAAACAGCAAAGCTCTTCCAGCAATTCGTCGGCGAGGCGTAACGTGGATTCGCGCGCGCCGATCCTCAGTCCGCCATCGAGTCTTTCGCCCTCGCTCGGGCGGGTTCCAACGGACGAGGAACGTTCGCGCGATCTGACGCGCATCAAGATCATAGCGACGGCGTTGCTCGCGTTTAGCGTCGTCGTCGCCTTGGTCGCCAGGCTGCTGGAGAGTCGCCATTGGAGCCTCGGCTACGTGGCCGCCTGGGCGGAGGCGGCGGCGGTCGGCGGCCTCGCCGACTGGTATGCGGTCGTCGCCTTGTTCCGGCATCCGTGCGGCATTCCATTTCCCCACACCGCAATCATTTCGAACAACCGGGACCGCATCGCCGAAAGCTTCGGCGACTTCGTGGAAGAACAGTTTCTTGCTCCCGATCCGATCGAGCAGAAGCTAAAGTCGGTGGACTTCGCCGAACTGGCCTCCGAATGGCTGGCCGATGAAGAGCGGAGCATGTCGTTGTCGCGGTTCGCGATGCGCATGCTGCCGCAAGCCCTGTCCGCCATCGAGGAAACCGGACTGCGGTCCTTCATGGCGCAACATGTCGTCGAGCAGATCGAGGCGCTGGAATTGGCGCCCCTTGCGGCCAGGCTGATTTCGGCCTTGGTCGAGGACCAGCGCCACCAGCGCATTTTCGACGAGATTCTCACCGGACTGGATCGGCTTCTGCAAGACGAACAAACGCAGGAAGCGATTCGAGAGAAAATACGCGGCGAACTGCCTTCGCTATTCAATCTGTTTCGCGCCGACGCCTACGTGCTGCGGCGATTGATCACCTTGATTTCGAATTTCATCCACGAAGCGCAGAGCGATCCCGACCATGCCTGCGTCACGACTTCGACCGGTTCGTCCAAGATTTTGTCGAGAAGCTGGACTCCTCGCCGGAATATTCCGACAGGGCCCAGACACTGAAGCGCGAGTTGCTGGCTCGCCCCGAGATCAGGGACCTTGCCGAGGATCTCTGGCAAAGCGTCAAGAGCTTCCTCGAAAAGGACGCGCGGAGCGGCGATTCGATTCTGGAATTCCATCTCGCTCGCTTTCTTGCCGACCTCGGCCGCAAGCTCGCCCACGAGCCGCGATTGCGAGCCGAAATCAACGCCGGCATGGTGAACGTCCTGCAAACCTTCGTTCAAAGTCAAAAACGGGAGATTGCGCGATTCATCACCGATCAGATTCGATCGTGGGACGTCGCGCAGATGGTCGATATCATCGAACTGAACATTGGCCGTGACTTGCAATACATCCGCCTCAACGGAACCTTCATCGGAGGATTGGCGGGTCTCGG
>JBKQMI010000050.1:0-15921 GCA_052146775.1 Methylocella sp.
CGCTGGCGCTGAACGCGCCTTGGAGAACCTCGCCGGCATGATCGCTCAACGTGAACCGATCGAGACCTGACCAAGCGTGGCATATTGTCGGATCGCCCAGAAGGACGATGAAGTTCGGTCGCGGCGAAACCCGTTTCGATCGAGCGATTTCGGCCAAACAGATCTCGATGGTTCGCTGGTCGAGGCCGGCTTCCTCGCTCACCCCCCAACGCAAGTCGATCGGCTGAAATCTCGCGCCGTTGGCGAGGCAAAGATCTCTCAGACGAGGAAAAACGCGCTCTTGCAGGGCGTTTCTCTCGGCGCAAAAGTCGTTGAACGTCGAACTGATGAAGATTCGGAATGTGCGATCTGTTTGCGGCATCGTCGATCAGCGTTTCGCGTGCGAGCGATCAGAAACAGCGCCGGCTTCGACTCGCCTCGACGCATCGCGGAGAACGACGGAGGCCGCAACGCGCATCATGATGACGCAGCCAAAGCGCTCCGGTTAGCGTGAAAAATCGGCGGTGCGATGTCGGCGAAAAAATGACCCGTGACGCCTCCGGTTCTCTCGAGCCGAGACTCTGGCGGAACGCGCAACGCGAAGCGAATCGCGATAACGGAGCCCACCACCTGCTTGTCTCTTGGCCAAGCGGCCAGTTCTTCGCGACTACCGACGTCGACCATCTGAACCTCCTCGGCTCATCCCGCTCCGGAGGCGGGCGTCAAGGCCGCGCAGAGCCAGGCGGGGTCGAAATAGCGGTCAGCCTCGCCATCGTAGGGAAGACGCGTCACGTCCCAATGCGTGACGAAGGGCGCGAAGGCTTGCCAGACCGGGGGGCCGCCGCCGATGAAAACGACGCGGTCGGCGAACCGCTCCAGCACCGCCTTTGGTTCGTCGCCTGAACGAACGACGACGAGCGTTCGCTCGGGCCGCGCCCAGGCCGGGATCGAGGCTATCGTGCGCGGACCGGCGATCAGAACATGCCCCCTCGTCAGCTGGAAAAATCGCGCGACGTCGGCTCTGTATTCGCGTCCCGGATCGCCCTCCCAGGGTAGGGCCCCGTTGAGGCCGAGCTGGCCGCGCTGTCCGATTGCGCAAATGACGCGAACGTCGCCCATGAATGCCTCCGGCATGGCCCGAGAATGACTCGATTCGGATCGCGGGTCCGTATCGCACTTCGGAAATAATCACAAAGGTTCTTGTTCGCGGGTCACCCTCAAACCAACCGAACCAGACCCGGCCCCCGGCGAAGCGCGTCCTCGGAGATCTGTCGCCGCCGGAGAGAAGGGCTTATGCCGGCGCGGAGGCCCCCAGCGGGCGCCCGTAAACGCCAAAAAACTTGCAAGCGTTTGATTCCAATTAATAATGGTCATCTTGCCGGAGCCCCGGCGGGCAGGAATAAACCATGTCTTGGGTCTTTACCGGACCGTCGGGCTTAACCCCTGGATGACCGCGTTTCTCCAATGCCGCCTTCCCGATTGCGCGAATTCGCGGCGATGCGGGCGAAACAAGCGCAGAAGGCTGGACCAATCCTCGCCTTTCGTTTTAGATCGCGATGATTTTGGATCGAAGCAATCCAATATCATGCCAAAATTATAAACGTGACGGAACCAAAAAGATTCGAGCGGGATGCGGGCGGAAATGTGGTTTCCACTTTTCCTCACCTCGCTCTAAAATCCCGCCGGTTCTCGGGGCGTCCCGGAACCGCCCCTGAAAGTTGATCCGCGCCGGCGGAAGAAAGCAAAGAAAACGCCGCCTCGCCAAAACTGAATCTCGGCAATTCAGGCCATGCTCCCCACTCCGATTTCAAAAGGAACCTGACATGAGCATTTTCGGCGACATCGCATCCAAGCTCTTTGGTCACTCCACCGCCCATGCCGCGGAGACGCCCGCAGCGGCGCCTGCCGCAACACCCCCCTCGCCCTCGGCGCCCGCTGCGCCTGCCCCGACGGCGGCTCCCGCCGTTCAGGGCATTGACGTCGCCGCAATTCTCGACGAGCTCGTCGCCAAGCACCATGAAAAGCTCGACTGGCGCCACTCCATCGTCGATCTTCTTAAGTCTCTCGATCTCGACAGCAGCCTGTCGGCGCGCAAAGAGCTCGCCAAGGAACTGCACTACGCCGGCGACACCAGCGAAAGCGCGGCCATGAATATGTGGCTGACCAAGCAGGTCATCGCCAAGCTCGCGGAGAATGGCGGGAAACTGCCGCCCGAACTGCTGCATTAGACGAAGAAAAGCGGGAGCCGGTTCTCCGCCGGCATCCCGCTCCGCCGCGGTGATCGATGGATACTACACCATCGGTCTGAAAGCGTCCTGACATCGCAGCCGTTCCCGGGCGGAACGCTCAGCACTCGGTGAAATTGACGGCGAGGCCGCCGAGCGAGGTCTCCTTGTACTTCGACTGCATGTCGGCGCCGGTCTGATACATGGTCGCGATCACCTGATCGAGCGAGACGCGATGGACGCCATCGCCATGCAGCGCGAGCGAGGCCGCGTTGACGGCCTTCACCGCGCCGAAGGCGTTGCGCTCGATGCAGGGGATCTGGACGAGGCCGCCGATCGGATCGCAGGTCATGCCGAGATGATGCTCCATGCCGATCTCGGCCGCGTTTTCGATCTGCTCATTGCTGCCGCCGAGCGCGGCGGCGAGGCCGGCGGCGGCCATCGAGCAGGCGACGCCGACTTCGCCCTGGCAGCCGACTTCGGCGCCCGAGATCGACGCGTTCATCTTGAACAGCGCGCCGACCGCCGTCGCCGTCAACAGGAAGGTTCGCATCCCGGCGTCCGATGCGCCCGGACAATAGTCGCGGTAGTAGCGCAGCACAGAAGGGGCGACGCCGGCCGCGCCATTGGTCGGCGCCGTGACGACGCGCCCGCCAGCGGCGTTCTCTTCGTTGACCGCGATGGCGAAGAGGCTCAGCCGGTCCATGATCTCATGCGGCGGACGTGCATTGTTCAGCCTGTCCGCCTCGAAGCGGGCGAGGAGCTTTTTGGCCCGGCGACGCACCCGAAGACCGCCGGGCAGCTCCCCGTCGAAGCGCAGACCGCGATCGATGCAGCCCATCATCGCCTCGATGATCGCGGAAAGATGACGGTCGACCTCCGCCTTCGGCCGCAAGGCGAGTTCATTGGCGTAGACGATATCGGCGATGGAGAGCCCTGTCCGGGCGCCGACGGCGAGCAGTTCGGCGCCGTTGGCGAATGGATGGCGAACCTTGACCGCCTCGGCGGGCGGGTGGGCGAGATCCGCCTCGCGCAGGATGAAACCTCCGCCGATGGAGCACCAGCGCTCTTCCGTCAGCGTTTCGCCAGCCGCATCGAAGGCGGCGAAACGCAGAGTGTTCGGATGATGCGGCGCCTTGCTCAAGCGATCGAAAACGATGTCGCGTTCGGCGTGGAAGGCGACCTGGACCTTGCCGCCGAGCGGCACGCTGTGGGTCCTTTCGATCGCCGCGACAAGCTCGTCCGCGCGGTCTGGATCGACCGTTTCGGGCTTCTCTCCGGCGAGCCCGAGAATCACGGCCTTGTCCGTCGAATGGCCCCGCCCTGTCCATGCGAGCGACCCGTAAAGGTCGACGCGCACGCGCGCTGTCCGGCCGAGCAAGCCCGCCCCCGCGAGAGAGCCGACGAAGGCGTCCGCCGCCTTCATCGGTCCGATCGTGTGCGACGAGGACGGCCCAATGCCGATCTTGAACAACTCGAAAATGCTGATCATGCCAATCCATTCGGCCGGGCGGCGGCTCGATCCTGGAGCTTCGGAGATTTGGAGCGTTATATAGCAGGCGCCGACGCGCCGCGCCCGCCCCTCGCGCCCACGGCGCCGGCGAAGCGCTATTTGCAGGCGACGGCGTCGCCGACCGCGATCTTACCGCTCTCTTTCATTTCGACGTAAATTCCCATGTCCGGATGATTGAAGGCGCGGATTGGGGCCGTGGGAGGATTGGCGTCCCGCGCGGCCGTCGCCGGATTGACGTTAATCGCACCGCGGCGCCGGGTGAGCAAGGCGGCGCGGGCGACGTCCGAGGGGCGCATTCTCACCCTGCTTTCGGCGGCGTTCGCCTGCGCCGTCTCGCCGCAAATCCTCGACATCATGAGAAAGGCCGCCGGTCTCTGGAGCGCGGGCGAAAAATTTCGCGCGCAGCTTCATCTGACCTATGCGCGCCTGCCGCCGCTGACCGAGGAACAGGCTTTCGCGCTTTGCGCGGCGGACGAACTGCTGAAGGAGGGCATGACGCCCCGCGCGCTGATGAAAGGCCTCGGCCTCGATTGCACCGCGCTTGATGGCTTTGAGAAATACAATCAGGATCAACCGCGCGTGCCGGCCAGCAACGGGCGGGCCAGCGGGCAGTGGGGATCGGGCGGCGGCGCGAGCGGCGCGCCTCCGAAGCTGATCGGCCACGGGCAGGCTTTATCCGATATTTCCGCGAAGCCGGCCGGGCCGACCGTGCAGGTGGCGCAATCCGATGAACAGCCGCCGTTAAGGCGGATACATCCGGACTCAACCTACGAATCGGACCAGATCGCCAAAGGATCGCTCGAACATTGGAGAACTCAATCGACAGACCAAATCATCGAGAGCCTGAAACCGGGCACTGACGAATCTCTTTTAGTCAAGCCAGACGGCAGGGTATCAAACGGCAACACGCGCCTGAAGGTGCTCGAAGAGCGAGGCGTCGACGTGAACAAATTGCCCCGTGTACTGTTCGACGATTTGAGTAACGGTTTGGGAGGCGGTGGCGGCGATGGCGGTTTTCACCACGATCTTCCGCCTAAGGAGTAATGCAAAATGAACGAACAAACCCCGGCAGCCTGGTTTGCCAAGCTTAGTGTGGCAAACAAAACAATTGTGTTATCGAAAATTGTCTATGAATTTACGATCGTTATCCGTGACGTCTCCCATTCGCCGCCCACCGCAGTCGGAGCTCGGGCGATGCAAGGCGTGGGTGAATTGACGCACAAAATAATGCCCTATCTCATCGCTCTGAACCGAGGCGACAAGGAACGATTCGCTGATGAAGCCCTGATCAACCTCCTTTTCGCGGCATCGGGAGACTACGGGCTGGAGAAAACCATTCAACGCGCTTGGCGCGGAGCCGAAGCGATGAAGCTACTGCCGCAGGATTGACTACGGCGCCGGGCCGTTGCTGCCGGCACCTGACGGCGATCAGGCGCTACCCGGCGATTCTCGCGCAATAATGGGGACGCCCATGTCATCGGCAGTATTTGAAACGATCAAGGCGCTCGAAGCCGTCCGCGTGCATTTCTTCATCGAGCGGGCGCGGCCCGATGCGATCACGTTGACCGCCATCTTTGTCGGCGAACGCATGGAGATCGACATTTTCGAAGACGATCGCATCGAAATCCCGCGCTTCCGCGGAGATGAGTCGATTGAAGGCGATGAGGAACTGCTCGCGCAGGTTTTGCGCGCCGAGCAG
Organism: Methylocella sp.; assembly: GCA_052146775.1. GTDB lineage: Bacteria > Pseudomonadota > Alphaproteobacteria > Rhizobiales > Beijerinckiaceae > Methylocapsa. The sequence continues at coordinate 5,417 of JBKQMI010000050.1, forward strand.
GAGGGCGCCTGATGGCGGCTTCGCACAATCCATGAACGATAAAGTTGAATTGAACATAGATCCATTTCTTCATCGAACGAATGCGGCCCGACACGATAACGCTGACAGCCACCTTCGTCGGCGAGCGCATGGAGATCGACATTTTCGAGGACGATCATATCGACATCTCGCGCTTCCGCGGCGATGAGTCGATTGAGGGCGATGAGGAACTGCTCGCGCAGGTTTTGCGCGACGAGCAGCAGGGCGCTTAGAAGCGTCGCCGCTCCACATCGGGCTTCTTGCCTCGCCTGCGCGGCCCCCGCTTTCTCGACATCGTGCGTAAGGCCATTGGGCTCTGGCGGTGGGGCGAGAAGGCGCTCGCGCAGCTGCATTTGACCTACGCCCGGCTGCCGCCCCTCTCCTAAGCGCAGGCGTTCGCGCTGTTTGCGGCGGACGAGCTGCTGAAAGAGGGCATGACGCCGCGCGCGCTGATGAAGGGCCTCGGCCTCGATCCAGCGCCGTTGGACGCGCTGGCGAAATACAATCAGGATCAACCGCGCGTCCCGGCCGGCAACGGGGCGGGCCAGCGGGCGTTGGGGATCGGGCAGCGGCGCCGCGCCGTCCGGAAGCGCAACTCGGCAATATGCGCAGTCCGACGAAAAACCGCCGCTCAGACGAATACACCCGGATTCGACGTACGAGCGGGACCCAAAGGCTAAGAGGTCGCTCGAATATTGGAGAGAACAACAGACTGACCAGATAATAGAAAGCCTGAAGCCCCGCGACGGCAACAAGGACGCGCTTAGAGTCAAACCGGACGGTCGGGTGTTCGATGGCAACACGCGCCTGAAGGTGCTGGAAGAGCGGGGAATTGACGCCAATGGTTTGCCCCGGAAGCTATACGACGATCTGAATCAAGGCATAGGTGGAGGCGGTGGCCCTTGGCGCCGCGATCTTTTGCTCCCGGAGGAATAGAGAATGACTGAACAGTCGGCCGCCGCATGGTTCACGCATCTTAGCATATCAGAAAAGACAGTCGTCCTATGCAGGATTGTCTATGAATTCACCCTTGTGATCCGCGTCGCCTCGCATCCCTCGATCGACGAGAAGGGTGCGCGCGCCATTCACGGCGTCGGCGAACTAACGCATGTGATCATGCCCTATCTCATGGCTCTAAACAGAGGCGAGGAGGAAAGATATCCCGATGAAGAGCTGATCAAGATGCTTTTTGACGCCTCCGCCTACTATGGCTTTGAAAGGCAGTTCTTGAGCGCCTGGAGTGATGCAAGAACGATGGTCCCGCGGCCGGCGTAGCGCGACCGTTATCCGCTTTCGGCTCGATTGCGCCGCGCTCGACGGACTGCAGAAGTACAATCGCAGTCAGCCGCGCGTGCCGGCCGGCAACGGGCAGGCCAGCGGACAATGGGGATCGGGCGCTGGCGCGGGTAACGCGGCTCCCAAGCTGATCGGCCACGGGCAGGCTTTGTCCGATATTTCGGTAGAGCCGGCCGGGCCGGCTGTGCAGGTGGCGCAATCAGCATCTGATGCGCCGATAGGATTCGCTCCTGACGGGACGCCGATTGATCCCAAAGCGTCGGCGGATGATCCCCAGGGTCTCAAGGCGGCGCGAGCCGCTGCGCAGGCGGCCGGTCTTACGACAAAAGAGGAAAAACGTGCATTTCATGAGCTTATCACAGGGTAGGGTATTACCGATTTCCAAGAACTTGTAGAACAGGCGAAATCGGTAAAGAAATCGCCTTGATCAATCCAACATGGGGCCGTCCTGTGATTAATAAAGATGAATTGACCATAGATCAGGCCGTTGAGATTCTATCCTCCCTTCGCGGCGAATATGTCTGGTTCGTGCGATCCGGGGACTACGGCGTTCTCAGGCTCGATTTCGGAAATCCTCATTTAACGGTGCGCGAGCCCTCCCCGACTGCCGGCAAATCCGAGAGACTCGCCATCGCCCTTCAAAGGCGTTTGGTGGTTCCCGCCGGAAAATGGCATCTGTTTATAGAGTTCGGTTTGTGGAGCGTTGAGGCGGGTGGGTTCCGTTGCAGCAGACTCGACGGGCAATTCGACGAAAGGGCATTTGGTCAGCTCGACGGGCAGAAGTTGATTTCAGTAGCCTACACGCCCGAGTCCGCTGAATGGGTGTTCCGCTTTGATCTGTCGGGAGTGCTTTCTGTCAGATGCCGACATCTGGACGCGGAGCGATACGATCAATGGATGTTATTTTTTGAGAATGGCGGCTGTTTATACTGCGAAAACACAAATCGCATTTTTCTCGAGCGGGAAGCCTTGCCTGACAATTGAGACAGCGGCCACGGGCAGGCGATTTCGCCGATAACGGGGCGGACCGTCTCACGGAAGTCGCCGGAGGCCCACTATCCCGTTGACCCTGTCAGATCGAGGACCGGATCCGCATTCAACACATTCCTGCACGGATTATTCGGAGGCCGATAATGGCGAAGTCGATCGAGATCGTCCGCAACGAAAAACTGCTCTATATCGAGGCCAACCGTCAAGCGGTGTGGCTCAATTTTGGCGCAGTCGTGGTCGACATGCTGGCCTATGTCGAGATTGTTGCGCCCGACGGCCACACCGACGCGATCCCTCGCGTTTGGGATTTTCAGGGAAATCTCAACGCACTATGGCCTCTCATCGGTCGGCGCATGGCGAAGATCGTCATTGATGAGGACTCGTTTCGCCTCAGCTTCGAGGATGGAACGCTCATTCGTTGCAAGAACCGGAAAGCTTATGATTTCGTCGGGGTCGGCGTCAAAGATGAGAAATGGGAGGCCTCATATCCGACGGTCCTTCACTATCTTCGCGACGAATAATGCGGATAGCCGTGCGTTACAATTTTCGATTTGGAGATTTGCGATGCCTGGGAAAATCATTCTCGATGAAGGCGGCATGCTTGGCCGCATAATAATCGACGATCATTCGATCGTCGCGGCGTTCAAAATGAGAGTGCGTTTCAACCAGCGCATCGAGGTGCTCGACCCGAATGGCTCCGTGCAGGCAAGGATTGACATCGCGAACAGGACCGGCGCGCTCGCGCCGCTTTGGAAGCTGACCGAGGTCACCGACGTCGCCAGGGTCGAGATGGACGAAAACGCCTTCCGCATCCGGCTCTCGGACGGAAGCGTCATTCGTTCGCCGAATGTGCGGGACGTCAGACAACCCGATCTCGCGCAGGTCGAGTTCTGGACCCCGGCGACGGCTTATGACGACGCCGAACCCGCGCCCGAAGCGATCAAACGCTATCCCGCGATCCCCGCGGCGCAATGAAGACCAAAGGACTGTCGAATGTCTTCAGCCGTGTTCGAAACCCTCACAGCTCTGGAGGCCGCGCGGCTGCACTTTTTCATCATGCGAACGCGGCCCGATGCTCTGACGCTGTCGGTGACGATTGTCGGCGAAAGGATAGAGATCGACGTTTTCGAGGATAATCATCTCGAAATCTCGCGCTTTCGAGGCGATGAATCCATCGAGGGCGGAAAAGAGCTGCTGGCGGCGATCCTGCGGGACAATCGATAGGCCGCGCCCAACGCGACGCGAGGCCGTATCGCCAATGGCGGCCTCTTCCTGGATTTACCGCGAAATCCAGCGCCCCCTACCCCTTCGGGCCGCCGCGCGAGACGCCGACCTTGGCCGGGCGCAGAACGCGCTCGCCGATAACGTAGCCGGGCTCGATCACCTGCGCGACGGTGCCGTTCGGCACGCTCTCGTCCGGCTGCTCGAACAGCGCCTCATGCAGATTGGGGTCGAACTTCTGGCCGGCCGGATCGAGTTTCTTGACGCCAAAGCGTTCGAGCCTTGACGCGAAATCGCGCTCGGTCAGCTCCAGTCCCTCGATCAGGGTCTGGATCGCGGGCTCCGCCTTGGCCCGCGCGTCCGCCGGCACATTGGCCAGCGCCCGGTGCAGATTGTCGGCGAAGGTCAGCATGTCGCGCGCGAAGGACGCAACGCCATAGGTCTTGGCGTCAGCGACCTCCTTCTCCGTGCGCCGGCGCAAATTCTCCATGTCGGCCAGCGTGCGCAGAAGCTTGTCCTTCAGCCCCGTATTTTCGAGCTGAAGATTTTCGAGCACGATGAAGGGGTCGGGGTTTCCGGCGGGCGCGCCCGCTTCCCCTTGCGCCGCATCCGCGTCGTCTGGACCATTGTCGGCTGGATCGGTCATGGGTCATTCCGCTCGTATGAACAAGGAGGGCTGGATATCAGTTTTCCGCCGAGAAAAATCAAGTTTTTCGCAAAGCTTGAGGGTTGGTCAGCGTTTCGCCGTCTTCGGCGCGGCGTCCTCCCGGCCCGGCTCGAAGATTTTCAGAAGGGATTGACGAATCAATTCCTGCTCGCCGGCAAGGGTGATTTTCTCGCCCTTGAGGTCGGTCACGTAGAACACGTCCGCGGCTTTTTCGCCAAAAGTCGCGATATGGGCCGAGCCGATGTTGAGATCGAGACGCGACAGCGCGGCGGTGAGATCGAACAAGAGCCCCGGCCTGTCGAGCCCGGAGACCTCGACGACGGTCATGCGATTGGACAGCGAATTGTCGATCGTGACCTCGGGATGCAGCGGGAACGTCTTCTGACGCGCGCCGGGCTGGCCGCTGCGCGCGGCGACGACATCCTTCAATTCGATGTCGCCGGCGAGCGCCTGCTCGATCGCGAAGGCGATGCGGCTTGCGCGCCGCAATTCGTCCTCGTCGTAATCGAAGGCCCGCGACACGGCGATGGTGTCGAGCGCCATGCCATCGGTCGTCGTGAAAACCTGCGCGTCGACGATATTGGCGGAGGAGGCGGCGCAGGCCCCGGCGATGATGGACAGAAGGCGCGGATGATCCGGCGCGATGACGGTGAGTTCGGTGACGCCGCGCGAGGGGTCGATGACGATATGCGTCACCGGCGCCCGCATCTCGACCTCGGTCATGTTCAAGAGCTTGGCGTGCAGGATCTGCTGCTCGAGATCGGCCTTGAGCCAATAGGCCTGCGGATGGCGCTCCGCATAGGCCGCGAAATCGAGATCGCTCCATTGCGGAAGTCCGCGGCGCAATTCGAGCTGGGCCTGGGCGACGCGCCGCCTGCGGTCGATGGTCGAATGGCCGCCGGCCAGCACCATCTCGGTCTCCCAATAGAGGGTGCGCATCAGTTCGGACTTCCAATGGTTCCAGACGCCGGGGCCGACGGCGCGGATGTCGCAAATCGTCAGGATGAACAGCATTTTCAGCCGCTCAAGCGTCTGCACCTTCTGGGCGAAGGTGAGGATCGTCTTGCGTTCGCCGAGGTCGCGCCGCTGCGCCGTATCGGACATGACGAGATGGTTTTCGACGAGCCAGGCGACGGTCTCGGTCTCCGCGTCGCTGAGGCCGAGGCGGGGGCAGAGCGCGCGCGCGACATTGACGCCGGCCATCGAATGATCTTCGACGCGTCCCTTGGCGACATCGTGCAGGAACAGGGCGACGATGAGCGCGGTTCGATTATTGATCGACAGAAGGATCTCGCAGGCGAGCGGGTGTTCGCCCGAAAAACGCTGCTGCTCGATATCGACGAGGTTGCCGACCGCGCGCAGCAGGTGTTCGTCGACCGTGTAGTGGTGGTACATGTTGAACTGCATCAGCGCGACGATTCTGCCGAAATCCGGCACAAAGCGGCCGAGCACGCCGGCCTCGTTCATCAGGCGCAGCACGATCTCGGGCGTGTTGCGCGAGGTCAGAATATCGAGAAACAGGCGGTTCGCTTCGGGGTTCGCGCGCAATTTCGCGTCGATGCGCTTCAGCGATTTCGTGACGAGGCGCGTCGCGTCGGGATGGATCGCGAGCCCGTTGCGGTCGGCGACCCAGAACAGCTTGATGAGATTGACTGGATTGTCCTCGAAAACCTGCGGCCCCGCGACGGTCACGCGACCGCTTTCGATGGCGAAATCGCCGGCGGCGATGGCGGCCGGCGCCGGCAGGAAGGGACCGAAGCGATCGAGCATCGCGTGCGGCTTCGCCTGTTTCTCCTCGAGGGCGGCGCAGACGATCGCGGTCAGGTCGCCGACATCCTTGGCGACGAGAAAATAATGCTTCATGAAGCGCTCGACGCTGGCGAGGCCGCCGCGCGTCGAATAGCCGAGCTGAACGGCGATCTGGCGCTGAAGATCGAAGGTCAGCCTCTCCTCCGGCCGCCCGGTCAGGAAATGAAGATGGCACCGGACCCGCCAGAGAAATTCCTCGCAGCGGCAGAACAGCTTGTATTCGGCGGGCGAGAACAGGCCCGCGCGGACGATCTCGGCGGCTTCGCGCACCTCGTAGACATATTTGGCGATCCAGAACAGCGTGTTGAGATCGCGCAGGCCCCCTTTGCCGTCCTTGACGTTGGGCTCGACGAGATAGCGCGAGCGGCCGGCCTTGGCGACGCGGGCGTCGCGTTCGGCGAGCTTGGCGGCGACGAATTCGGGCGCCGATCCATGCACGATCTCGCGCTCGAACCGCGCGCGCATGGTCTCGAAGAGAGCGATCTCGCCGATCAGGAAGCGCGCCTCGAGAAGCGCGGTGCGCACCGTCATGTCGGCGCGCGCCTCGTCGAGGCACTCCTCGACGGTGCGGGTCGAATGACCGACCTTCTGGCCAAGATCCCAAAGGACGTACAAAATCGACTGGACGACCGACTGGCAGCGCCGCGGCGCGGCGTTGGGCAGCAGGAAAAGCAGATCAATGTCGGATCCTGGCGCAAGGGTCGCACGGCCGTAGCCGCCGACGGCGGCGATGACGCAGGATTTGACGGAAGCCGGCTCTTCCGCCGGGTGAACGTAGGCTGCGACGTAATCGTGGATCGCATGGATCAGTTCGTCTTCGATCTGAGCCAGTTGGCCGGCGCAGACGAGGCCGCCGCCGTTGTCTTCGAGCGCGGCCCGGACAAGCGCCCGGCCGTGATCGAGGGCGCCGCGGAACAGCGCCACCACTTCGGGGCGCGCGGCCTCGACGGCGCGCGCGTCCGCGTGCAGCGCAGCGATCTTCGCGCACACGCCGGCGCGATCGAACAGCTTGGCGGCCGGAAGGACTGGTCCGCGGCGTCGCCGCGCGGCAACTGTTTCGAGCATGGCGTCAAATGTTCCGATCAGGCTCAAGGGAGCCGCGCGGGCTCGCGATCCGCAGGGAATCCGCCTCTTTTCCGTCGCTAATTCGCTTTTCATCGATAGCCCGCGCGGACGCGCGGTTCAGTCTGGCGGACCTTGCGGCCTCGATCGCATCCCAGGCGGCGACCGCGAGATCCGGACCGCCGAGGCGTTTGATCGCCCTGATCCCGGTCGGCGACGTAACATTGATTTCAGTCAGATTTCCGTCGATGACGTCGATCCCCACGAGAACCAGGCCCCGCCTTTTTAGTTCCGGGCCGATCGTTTCGCAAATTTCCTTTTCGCGCGGCGTAAACTCGGTCGCCGCCGCCGCGCCGCCGCGAACCATGTTGGAGCGGATGTCGTTTTCGGCCGGAACCCTGTTCACCGCGCCCAAAGCGACGCCGTCGATCAGAATGATGCGCTTGTCGCCGAGGCTGACCGCGGGCAGGAAGCGCTGCACCACGAAGGGTTCGCGAAAGGTCGCCGCGAACATGTCGTAGAGCGAGCCGAAGTTCGGATCCTTGCGGGCGATCTTGAACACCGCGGCGCCGCCGTGGCCGTAGAGCGGCTTCATCACCACCTCGCCCTGCGCCTCGCGGAACGCCTCGATCGCCTTCTTGTCGCGGGTGATGAGAGTCGGCGGCATCAGCCGCGGAAATTGCATGACGAACAGCTTTTCGGGCGCGTTGCGCACGCTCGCCGGGTCATTGACGACGAGCGTCTCCGGCGGCAGCAATTCGAGCAGATGCGTCGAGGTGATGTAGGCGAGATCGAACGGCGGATCCTGGCGCAGCAGCACGACGTCCGCCTCGGCGAGATCGAGGGGCTTCGCTTCGCCAAGGGTGAAATGATCGCCGGCGATGTCGCGGACCGCGATCGGGGCGGCCTCCGCGACGACGCGGCCCTCGACGAGCGAAAGCTTGTCCGGTGTGTAATAGGTGAGCTTATGGCCCCGCGCTTGCGCCTCCAGCATGAGGGCGAAAGTCGTGTCGCCGGCTATGGCGATTTTTTCCACCGGGTCCATCTGGACGGCGACGTTGAGGGGCATGCGGATCCAATCTTTCGAGCGACACGCGGAAGGCAGCCATGCCTCGGGAGTTCAGTCAAGCCTGCCGAGCGCAGCGGATTTTCGTTACGAATTCAGGGCTTCCCTGGGCGCGTTCGAAGTCTCGTGCGGCGAACTCAAAGCCTCCGGCGGCGAAGCGCCGGCCTTGGCCTCCGGCCAAAGCGATGCATCCTTATGCGTGGCTTCATCCTTGGCTTCGCGCAAAATCCCCGCGCGCTGCTTGTCGATGACATAGCGGGCGTGCGCGATTGCGACCGAGAAGGCGCTGCTGTCGCCGCCGCCGCCGTTTTTCACGAACCAGCCGACAATGTCGTTGAGTTCCTCCTCCAGCGCCTCGATTTCGGGCAGTCGCCGCGCGCGGAGCGCCTGATCGGCAAGCCCGATCAGGCGATCGATCCGCGAAAGCTCCTCCTGGGATTTGCGCCGGTTGAGCCGCCCGAGCACGACCGCCGCGAGCGATCCTAAAGTGCTGAGCGCCAAGCCGCCCATATAGAAATAACTCTGGAACTCATCGAAGAAACTTTGCTGGCCATTGTTGAGATAGGCCGCGACGCCGGGGTGCACCGGCAGGACAGGGTTCTTGTCGTCGGGATCGGGCGCCTCGATCTGCGCGGCCAAAGGCGTGCTTTGCATAAGTTTCGCCTTGGCGGTGAACAGCGATTGCGCGATGGCGCCGGCCACGATGTCGAGCATGGTGTTCGGCGCGACGAACCGGTAGGTGACGGTGAGCGTCGACACCGTATCGTCCGGGATGGCGGGGCGCCCCCGGAAGGCGCCGGCCGGAACGTCGATCGATTCGAATCCGGGAAACTGCTTGTTGATGGCGTCGGCTTCATCGATGCCAAGGATCTTCGGCGAACTCTTTGTCGCCGCCTTCACCGCCGCGACGACATCGACAACCTCGCCCGGCCCCATCGGGCCGATGGAAAGGATCGCCGCGATGCGCTTGTCGGCGAGCGCGTGGCCGATTTCGGCCATCGGCAGGAACACTCGCTTAACGCTGCCGGGCTGGATGTTATAATAGCTTAGTACGGTGTCGAGGGCGTGCTCATTGTAGCTTTGCAACGGTCCCGCGGGTATGCCGATTGTCCTGTCGACGAGGCCGGGAATCTTGTCGATCGCCGTTTTGGCGGGCGTCACGACGGCGAAGACGTCGCGCCGCAAAATGGCGATGGTCTCGCCATTGGCCGGAATGGCGGCGTCGGAGCGGATGATGGCGAGATCCACGGCGTGATTCTCGATCGCCTTGGCGCTTGCGGCGAGGTCCGCGACTTCGACCAGACGGATTTGGACGCGCGGATGCTGGGCGATGGTCGTTGCAGCGAAAGCGGCGACGAAGCGGTGCGCCGCGGTTCCAGGAGCCCCGGTCGTCACGCGCAACGCCGCATGAGGCAAAACGAAATAATAGGCCGCAAGACCGGCCGCCGCAACGATCAGGACGCCCGCCGTCACCAACAATGCCAGGCGCAATGGATTAATCCCCTAATCTCGGGCGATTTTTTGCAGATTGTGTCGCCATATCAAAAACCGGATATCGGGATCATGCGTCAAAACGGCGGCGGAATCCAAGAGCGATGCGTTTTTATGACGGACCGCGCCGCCGGTTACGAAGCGGCCCGGGCCGCATCTTTGGCTGATCGCCCCTTGTTTCAGGCTTGCGCTTCGCAGTAGAACGCTCACGCTGGCGTGATCGCACGGATGGCGGCGCAACGCAGCGTGTGAAAATAGCTTCGACATTGATCGATTAGGGACCCAGGGAGAAATAAATGCGAAAGATCTTGCTTGCGACGGCGACCGCCGCCGCGTGCTTCGGATTGGGCGCGATGGCGCACGCCGCGGTGGAGTTGAACACCTTTGCTGATAAGGATGGCTATCTCGACGTTCAGCAATTGAGCTGCGCGCAACTCGCCAACACGTTTCAGGAAGACGCCAATTACCTCACGGCTTGGTACAGCGGCTGGTACAATGGCTTGGCGAAGAAGCATTTCGCCAATATTCCCCGCAGCAAGGAAGCCGAGCACGAAACGATCGTCTATTGCAAAGAGCATCCCGACGAGAAAGTCATCAAGGTGCTGGGGCGCATCATCGACGAATACCGCACGAAAAAAGGCATCGAAGTCAATAAATAGCTTCGACAAGACGGACGGAAGGCGGAGAGCAAGATATTTTCCGGGTTCAGGGGATTGGAAAAAATTCGCGCCGCCTCCGCATCATAGCCCCGCGGCGTCCCTAGAGTATCCGTTATGGGCAAGGGGCATTTTCGGGCCACGAGCGGTCATTTCGCAGGAGGGCGTTTGCGAGGACGACGAGCTTGCGCATGACGGCGGTGATGGCGACTTTGGGCGGTTTTCCGGC